>JAHQWW010000021.1 GCA_029856365.1 Candidatus Hodarchaeota archaeon | reverse complement strand
CGATTGTGGTAGCGCTGATCATCCAATGAACACGATAATACGTGATTGGCATCCAAAATCGTTTATTAAAGCAGAAAAGAAACTAGTAGATAAGTATGGAGTAAAATCGTGGGATGAAATGTTTCCTCCTGATAAATTTTATCAAATCATGCATATTGATTTATTTCCTAAGGGTGTGATTCATGCTGAAAATCTATGGATTCCTAATGACCCCTTTTTGAAAAACAAACGAGTTTGGATTGGTTGTTTCCCTCTTCGAGGAATAGAACTCGAATCCTCAATGTGCCGAATTGTTGCTTTTCCTGATGTCCCCATAGACTAAGGAACATTATTTGATTTCTTTATTCATTTACCTGAAGAGGAATGTTTTCAATTCTTTGATGTGGAATCATAAGTACAATAAATTCAATAGCAATGATCAAGTTATAAATTGACGCAGTGTACAATGCAAAGCCAAAAAGCATCATCCATAAACCATAGTCTTCTGGATTTTTGATGTTCTTGTATAATGAGGATTTTACAACTGAGATTTGTGGCTCATAAAAATTTATGCATAATGATCTCTTCAAACCTAAGGTCTTGAAACCCCATATAGCTATTATTAATCCAGTAAAAATTAGGATTAAACCCATAAATTTAACTAAGCTATCATTATGGAAGATTGCATGATTTTCGAATTGTAACAAAAAAATCAGGAAGAAACTGGATCCCCAAAAAAATAAAGTAACGGTTGAGTGGATTAAAAAAGCGCGCCCACCAAACCATTTAGTCATTTTTTTCCCCTTTAGCTGCAGAATAAGAAAAACAGTCTCGATTATTATGGTTAATAAGATAAGAATGATAGTGATTGTGAGTAGCGTTGACATGATTACACTTCTGAATACTCCTTAGGATTGTCTTCAATTTGTATGAGAATCTTCTTCACATCTTTAGCCTTGTTTTTCATTAATTTTAGTCCTTCTTCCAACTTCCAAATTGGAAATATGTGTGAGACTAATTCTGAGACATTTATTAACTTATTTTTAAGAATTTCAAGAGCTTGATCGTTTTCATGAGGATTAGTGAAACTTCCAAATAATGATAGTTCTTTACTGTATAGTTCAAAGAGATTTAAATTAATCGTATCCTCAGGCATTGAAACTCCGAATAATAAGGCTTTTCCCCCTCTATTCAAACAATCTATCGCCTCAATTGCGGTTGTTGTTCCCCCTACAGCTTCAATCGATACATCTACTCCGTAATTATTTGTTTCTTTCTTTATTACATCTTTCAATACTTCATTATTTGGATCAATTGCTATATCTGCTCCAAATTGAATTGCTAAATTTCTTCGTGAAGGATGGGGTTCACTTACAATTATTTTCGACTTGTAGAATGCTTCTATTAAGGAGACCATCATCAAGCCAATAGGACCTGCACCGATTACTAATACAGTGTTTTCAGGCCTGATTCTTATCTGTTGAAGCCCATGAAGACAACAAGCAATCGGTTCCATTAAAGCAGCTTCTTTTAGTGAAACTTCTTTAGGCACTTTGAAAGCAGAGGTATTAGGACATACAATAAATTCTGAAAAACCACCATTCATTGTCACTCCAATAGCCTCCCAATTAATACAGAAATGGGGACGGTTTTTTTTACAATAGTAACAATATTCGTGGTGATCATAACCATAATCTTTGCAAGAGAAATTAGGATTGATGGCCACTTTTTCTCCAATTGAAAAACGAGTAACTTTTGAACCTACAGCTTTTATTGTCCCTGAAAATTCGTGTCCAGGAATGATTGGGTATGTTACAAAAGGAACCTTACCTTCATAGATATGTATATCCGTCCCACAAATTCCACAGTAGGCTACTTTAACTAAAAGACTATATTTTCCTATTGTTGGAGTTTTATATTCTTTTATCTTAATGTTAAAGGGACTATCAAACTGGATAGCTTTCATATGCATTTAATTCCTCTTAAGAGATCTTTAAATGGTATGTTGTGTAAATCTGTCACATATTTCAATAATTAAGCTCGAATTCCAATTAATACTTGATTGTTATCAACACAGAAAGGACGAAGATAATTAAATAAATTTATATGAATTAGACCTGTTTGAGGCATTCACATGGAACACATGCAATAAAAGGTTCTGTTGTAATTTTGAAAATACTAGTTGTCTGTTTTTCGCCTCATCAGTCACCGAAAAAAGAGCACTGGGAAATCAGCTTACAGCGTAGAATCTTCGTGTATGGAACTGGGACCTATTGCTCGATGATTTGATTTAATTTTTCAACCTCTAAAAAATTATTTCATAGAATAATGAGTTTGGATGAAATTGCTATTATGGTAATAAGATTAGACTTGTACTTCAATGGATGTTACTAAATGCAAGAATTTCCAATTTATGTTTCAAAAATAAGTAAGAAATTTGTAAAAACAAGAGGATCACGTTTCAAACGTGACCGTGAAAAGAAAACAATTCAAGCTCTCGATAGATTGGATCTTCGAATTCATGAAGGTGAAATCTTTGGCTTACTTGGTCCTAATGGTGCTGGTAAGACTACATTAGTGAAAATACTTACTACAATCGTTATTCCAGATAGTGGTATTGCAAAAATCAATGGATTTGATGTTGTTAAAGAAAGTCGTCAGGCTCGTGCTAGTTTTGGAGCTACAATTGGTGGTGGTGAACGGAGTACTTATTGGAAAATGACAGGTCAAGAAAATCTAATTTTTTTCGGACGAATGTATGGTCTTACCAAAAATGAAGCTAAAAATCGAGCAATACATTTGCTCGATCAAATGCAACTCACAGACAAAGCTCATGAGCGGGTAGAAAATTACAGTACCGGAATGAAAATGAAAGTAAACTTTGCACGTTCCTTAATATCAAACGCCCCTATTTTAATCTTTGATGAGCCAACATTGGGTTTAGATCCTTCTTTTGCTCGTGGTTTAAGATTATATATCAAAAATGTTCTACAAAAGGAAGGGGGTAAGACCATCCTTTTGACTACTCATTATATGGCTGAAGCTGATCAATTATCAGATCGTGTAGCCTTAATTGACAATGGAAAAATCATCGATTTATCCACTCCCGATGAACTTAAATTACAGATTAAAGAACAGGAAGTTATCAAAATAAAAACTACTGATTCTTTTTCATATGAATCTTTGGAAGATGTTCCTGGGGTTCTTGAAGTACATCGTCACGATGATTATGTTCGTATACATACACCCGATAGCTCGCAGATAATGCTCTCTGTGCTAGAAAAACTCAAAGAAAAAAATATTACCATTAAGAGTATTAATGTAGAAACCCCAACATTAGAAGATGCTTTCATTAAACTTACTGGACGAGGATTAACTGATATTAAGGAGGACTCTTAGCGTGGAACTCTCAACGATCAGGGCAATAATCTACAAAAACATTATCCATATGTCCCGCTATAAATTTGACCTGTTATTTTGGGCAATAATGCCAGTCATGTGGGTGACACCACTCATCTTCCAAGGTATTGCGTTTGTTGGTGGGACCTCAAGTGAATACTTTGCAGAACTTACTGGGAGCGAAGATTTTCTGAGTTTTCTTGTTGTAGGTACAATACTATTTATGTTTGTTTCCTCAGCTGTATGGGGCGCAGGGAACGCTATTCGCTGGGAACAAGAGTCAGGAACATTGGAAGTGTTATGGACAACGTCCGCAAGTCGTGTAGATATTCTCATTGGAACAAGTATTTCAGAAACAATCTGGGCATCGATAAATGTGTTGATTCAATTTACAATAATTAGCTTATTCCTTCAAATCAATATACTATGGCAAGGAGTAGTTTTGTCAGTGGGAATACTGTTTCTCACTAATGTTGGTTTGTATGGTTTTGGTGTTTTAATGGCAGGTATTATTATTGTCTTCAAGGAACCTGGAACCTTGACAGAGATGGTTGAAACTGGGATGCATTTTATCACACCAGTTCGGTATAGTTTACAAGCGTTACCATGGTGGATTCGGGGAATTTCTTTGGTAATTCCCTTTACTTTAGGACTTTCTGTTATCAGGAAATTAATAATGCCAGAAATAGTGTTATTCCCCACAGTAGAGCCAATAGTTTTTGTGATTGGCTTATTAATCCTTGATGTGCTGTTATGGGTGATTGGGGTTCTTTTCTTTACTAAGATGGAAGCCTATTCTCGTAAAAAGGGTTCGTTAGGAGTGTATTAATCATGTATAACAGAACAAAATCCTTCAATACAACCCTATCACCCCAATTTCACCAAAAACGCCTCTCACGCCTTTGGTTTGAAGTAAATTGTGCTTGGGAGTTGATGATAAAGTATTGGAGAATTAGATTATCGTATCCATTGACTTTTCTTTATTTTGTGTCTGAACCATTGATTTTCCTACTACCTGTTATCATTTATGGCCAAGCTTTAGTTGGTGGTCGTGAAAGCGAGATACTAGCGAAGTATGCAGGAACAAATGATGTTATATTATTCTTAACTTTCGGCTCAGCGTCAATGGCTATACTAACGCGGATTTATTGGATGGGTGCTATGGGAATTCGACGTGAAGAATGGACTGGAACCTTGGTTAGCATTTATATGACTCCTACTTCCCGATTTTCAATAATATTAGGAAATACACTTTTTGGACTAACTATGTCAGTGATAGCCTTTATCTTACAAGTTGGAGGTGTATTCTTTCTATATGGATTACAAATAAACCTTTTAAATATTCTACCGATGATTCTAATCTTGTTTTTTGCCACAATCTCATTGTTAGGATTTTCTTTAATAATTTCTGGACTGGTTCTTGCCATGAAACAGGCATGGAAATTTGTTCTCTTTATGGACGGATTTATGAATTTATTAGCCCCAGCATCCTTCCCCTTAGCTGTACTACCTGTTTTTCTCAGACCATTGGCATTTATCTCCCCAATTACTTGGGGTGTCGAAGGATTCCGAGAAGGAGTACTCCAAGGATTTAGTAACTATTGGTTTGAAATTCTAGGATATTTAACAATCCTGAATTTCATTTGGCTTTGTTTAGGAATTCTAGTCTTTAACTACTTTGAATATCGCACACGAAAAAAGGGAGTACTTGGATATTACTAACATCCTTTGCTTCAATCAAATTTATGGTTCAAATATTCTAAAAAGAATAAATTTTCCTATAATAACTCGATTGAAGAAAAAAGATTTTTTAGTAAATTTGTACTTAATAAAAGTCAAAATGAAAAACGGATTAATAATTCATTCTATGAAATCTATTTACGATTTCTTGTGTTTAAAATGAGATATATTGACCTAGCTTTCCGTAATGTGAAACGAAATAGATGGAGAAGTTTTCTATTAATACTAGGGATCTCTCTATCTGTTGCACTGGAAACTGGGATTGCTATCTCTATTGATTCTCTTTATGAAAATTTTATCACAGATCATCGTTGGAATAATTATACTGATATTAATATTCATTCAATCCAAAATAACAAAACTCTTGAAGAAATGAGAAATGTAACAGCTACAGTACAATCGATATCTGGAGTTAGTAAGGCTAGTACTATAATAACTCATATTTATTCTAATGAAACAGTCCAGTTTATAAGTCATGGCTTCGACATAAATGAAAACCTTATTATTTATGGTTGTAAATCTAATCACCCTGATTTTCGGCAAATTGAATTACTTGAAGGAAATCTAAGCTTAAGACGGAATGGGATATTAATCTCAAAAACACTTGCAGATATGTTTGGAGTAACCCCTGATCAGAGTATTAATTTATCACAAATAATTCCTGGTATGTCTGGTTTAGTATATATAAGAGGAATAATGAAAGATAATATTAATTTTGGAAACTTATTCGGATATCTTTATATCTTAATAGATGTGGATTTTTTTTATCAAAAGCTATTAGAAGTAAAATGGAGTTTTCATATTGAATGTGTAGTTGAAGTTGATGATTTACTTGAGATTGACGAAATAGTCACAAATATAAAGGGTAAAATTGGAGAGAATTACCTAGTTATCAGAGGAAAAATAATTTCTGAAATATCTAAGATTGGAATAACTTCTTATCAAACAGCTATGAACATAATTATTTTGGCATCTTTTGTAGTAGCTATCTTATTTCTGTCTAATCTACTAACGATAAATGTGAATGAACGGAAAAAAGAATTTGGGATCTTAAAATCGGTAGGAACCTCAAACTTCCAGATCGTTTTGACTCTTGGTATTGAAATTCTAGTTTATAGTGTGTTAGGGAGTTTTTTGGGCACTTTTCTAGGATTTCTTTTCTCAGTAATTTATTTAACGATGTTTAATCAAACAGTGGAAATAGTGACTGTTTCCCAGTTAGTAATAAAACCAGCGTCCATAGGTTCCGCTTTTGTTACAGGAATTTTAATATCACTCGTTGCAGGGATTTATCCAGTTGTACTCGCTATCATACTCCCTCCTGTTCAAAGTATCCATTACCAGCAACGAAATTTAGAGTATAAATGGAAAGTTACATGGAAATATACCTTTCTAACTGGTCTAATGTTGAGTGTAATTGGTTTTATTGGAACTTACTTCATTGGTCCATCACGGTTTTTATCTTTTGAAATATTCTCTTTTCATTTCATTGTTGTCGTTTTAATACTTGTTGGAGCATTATTAATTCAAACTGGTTTGCTAAACTTCTTACCCAAGGTAGGAAAGTATCTATTTTGGCATTCAACCATTGCCAAAGTCATTTCATCACGAAATGTTAAACGTGAAGCCTCCAAATCTTCAATCACGATTTTAACAAGCGCCATCGCGTTATCATTCATCATTATCATTGGAATTATATCGAATGCTTTGATTGAAGCTGTCCCAAGCTATTACAATGATCAGTTTGGTGGTATCGATATCATTGCAGAATGTTACGATGGACAAGAGTTACCACTTAGCATAGTTGAAGAGTTAGAGAGTAATAGGGATATATTAGAAGCCAGTTTTATACAAGAACAGTCAACGATTGTGAATTCAAGTTCTGAGCGAATCATTGTGTTTGGTATTGATCCAATTAAGTATGAAACGTTTATAGATCCAATTATTGCCCAAAGAAAACCTAATCTAATGACGATGATGAATACTTCTGAACAAGGTGTAGTTATTAGTGATCTTCTCTTGCAGAATCTGAACATGGACTTAGGTAAAAATGTGTCAATCATATTAAAAGAAAATATAACAGTAAACCTCGTTATAAATGGAATTGTGAGGGGAAATCCTTTTGTACGTCAAGGTTTGTATCTGTACCTATCTAATGTTTTATTTGACCAATTATTTCCTTCAGAAGATGAATCAGTAGCAAAATGGTTCGTTATGGCAATAGAAGATGATACTAATGTTAATAATTTAACAAGAATTCTTATGGATACGTATGATGAATTTCATCGTACAGTTTCAATAGATCTTTATTCTGGATTGATTGAGGGAACACTTCGAAAGCAAGCTGTATTATTTCAAATTTTATTCTTAGAATCATTTTTTTTGGTTGGATTAGCTCAATTTGTGTGCATACTAATCTCTACGTTGAAAATGGAAAGAGAAGTAGGAATCATGCGTTCTATGGGAATTTCGAAAAAGGAAGTATTCTCCATTTTCTTAGCTGAAAGTACAATGTTGGAGGTAACAGCTGTTATTATTGGAATAATTGAGGGGATTATTGGTTCATATCTTATGCAATGGTACATTTCCACAAGTATTCCAATAAAGGTGAATGTGGATCCGCTAATGATTATTTTTTGGGTATCTATATCTTTCATAATAACAATTGTGAGTACAACGATTCCAAGTTATCGTTCTTCCAATAAAAGTGTCGTTGCAGCTATTAGTGGAAGAGTTATTAAAGAACCTAAAGTTGAAGATGAGGATATATTTCTAGAACATCTTTTAGAAGTTGAGAATCTGAGAGGATTTTACCGAGGATCTTTTGGGGTGGTTCATGGTGTAGATAATGTCTCATTAACAATAAAAAGGGGTGAAATTGTTGGTCTTGCTGGAGAATCGGGTTGTGGAAAGTCTACATTAGCAGAACTTCTCACAGGAACGCCCAGACCCCTTTTACATTATGAAGAGGGAAAAGTTCTTGTTGACAAATTTGAAATTTACAAAATCAGGCGTGAGGTATTAAGGATTTATGTAAAATGCAAGCTGATGTCTTATATACCCCAAGCATCGATGGAATCTTTGAATCCAGTGAAAAAGATCAAGGATTTTATAACGGATGTGGTGAAAGAACGTACGGGGAAAAAGGGATCTAAAGAAGAAATATACGAACTTGCAGAAAACCATTTCGAGAGGGTTGGTTTGGATAAGTCAGTTCTAAATCGTTACCCTCATGAACTTAGTGGAGGTATGAAACAGCGGGTTATCATCGCGATCTCCACACTATGGAATCCTAATCTCTTGATAATAGATGAACCAACAAGTGCTTTAGATGTTACCTCCCAAAAGCAGATGATAAAAATGCTCTCTGACTTAAAGAACGATAAAATTATTGAATCTATCCTCTTTGTTTCCCATGACATAGCTACACTCAGACAATTATGTAGTAGATCAATCATAATGTATTGTGGTGAAATCGTCGAAATGGGTCTAATGGATGATATTATCAACGATCCCCTTCATCCTTATACTATTTTACTTATTTCTTCTATTGTAAGATTCAACCCTGATGGCACTCGATCTTCTGAATTGAGAAGCATACCAGGTAGTCACCCTGATTTAAGGTACCCTCCCAAGGGGTGTCGATTCCATCCAAGATGTCCTGAAGTGATGACCCATTGTAAATCTGCTGAACCTCCTATGGTTAAACTATCTGGCAAAGAACGACAGGTAAAATGTTGGTTATATAAATAGGTACTAGCGGTATGATAAGTCAACCAAAATCTTTACGTCATATATTTAATATTAAAAAAGGATCGTATATCATCTGATGACTGATTACTTCATATTAGTATTAGATATGGATGGTACTTTGATTAAAACTGGTGAAAAACCAAACATTGATCTTATGATCCTTTTAGAAGAATATATTAATGAATCTCGCGTTCTAATTGCGACAGCACGACATCCCCTAGGCGTTGAATTTGTTTTAAAGGATTATTTTAATTTTGTGCCTACTATTTCCTTGAATGGAGCGGCTCTTCATCTTACAACTTGGACAAAATTTGATAGAGTCATTCATTTTCCACGTGAAACCGTTGATAAAATCAATGAAGAGCTATCTTCTTTTAATATCATCACAACATATTATGGAACAAACTTTTGGGCTGTATCCGATTTCTCCGCGGGTGTTGAAAGGGAAGCCAAAGTAACTGGTATTACACCTGTGCCTTGGAGTAATGAATTTGCGGATAGATGTATAAAGATTTTGTTAATTGATGAAAAATTGAAGATCAAAAGGTTCCGTGAACATATATGCAGAAAATTATCTAATCTTATTCAGATTAGTGCTTCCCATGAAACATATCTAGAAATTTCTCCCCCCTTTGTCAAGAAGTGTTTGTTTCTACCCGACTTTCTGAACGAGTTCTTCCATCAGGAATTCCAACATCTTAAAGTGATCTTTATTGGTGATTCTGAAAATGACATTCATTGCGCAGAGGTTGCCAATGAGTCTTGGACTTTTCCATCATCCCCAAAGAGATTAAAGGATCTCTCATCAGGAATTTTAGATCATCCAAACGGTGAAGGAGTAAAAGAATTTCTTCTACGATTAATAAATAATATATAAGGATAGGCCAGGTATTGAGTGATTACTATTACGATGAAAAGAATAGATTTATTATAGAGAACTATAATAATTCGAAACCTTTTGCTAGTTTTTTACCAGGGATTGCTGGTTCAATGGGGATACCCTTATGGGTTTTCTATGTTAATAGGGGGCAAGGAATTGCAAGTTTTGGGCTTAGAGATAAAAATAGCTCCATAATGGAATTTCACCCTGCTAATAAGTCCTACCAAACTGTACCTTATACTGGATTTAGGACCTTTTTGAAGATTAAGGATGAGAACAAGTTCCATTATTATGAGCCTTTTTCTGTAAATCATCGAAAATTCGATAAAATTGAACGAATGATAATAAATCATTATAGTTTAGGGATTGAAGAAATTTCTAAAGAACACGGCTTGAAAACTAATGTATTATATTTTACCATACCAAATGAAGATTTTGGGGGATTAATTCGGAAATTAACTATTGAAAACGTTTCATCATCTCCTATAAAGTTTTCACTACTTGACGGGTTGCCAATTGTGGTTCCATTCGGGATTAATCATGGAGTTCTCAAAAATATGATTTACACTGGGATTGGGTGGATTGAAACCACTAATATGAACGAAAGAATCCCTTTCTATAAAGTAAGTTCAAGGATAGGAGATGAAACAAAAGTTGAGAAAATAAAAACAGGACATTTTTCCCTATCTTTTATTCAAGAAAAGGAAGATTGTAGATTACTGGAGCCTATTGTTGATCAAGAGAGAGTTTTTGGCAGAAATACATCTTTATCTCACCCTGATGCGTTTTTAAAATTTCCAACTGGAGAATTGCTTAAGAAAAAACAAATCACTACTAATAAAATCCCCTGTGGTCTTTTTATTACTGAATTAAACATAGATCCGAAAAAAAAAGTGGAAATTTTCTCTATTATTGGACAAGTGAATGATATCAATTGGTTAAACAGTCAAAAACACAGAATTGTTAACAAAGAATATATTAGTATTAAAGAAAATGAAAATGAAGAAATAATCGATTCAATAATCAAGAAAGTAAAAACAAAAACATCTTCCAAATTATTCGACATATATTGCCAACAAAATTATTTGGACAACGTTTTACGGGGAGGTTATCCAATGATAATAAACAGAATAGATTCACCTATTGTATTTCACCTATACTTTCGAAAACACGGGGATCTTGAACGAGATTATAATTGGTTCTATTTAGAAAACAATTTCTTCTCACAAGGGAATGGAAATTACCGAGATGTAAATCAAAATCGAAGATGCGATGTGCATATTCTCCCTGATGTCCAGTATTTTAATATATTTACATTTATGAATTTAATTCAATTAGATGGCTATAATCCATTAGTGCTTAATGGTTCGAGCTTCAAACTTGAAAATAATAATTTATCAGAGATTTTGAATCTTGTGATTGATAGGAGTACAATTAAAGATTTCTTTAAAAAGCCATTTACTCCAGGGAGTTTACTTAAGTTTGTGAAAGAACACGAAATAAACCTACAGGTTTCTCCTAGTAATTTTTTGATTACAGTTTTAGCAAACTCCGATCAAATCTTTGAAGCTTCATATGGAGAAGGTTATTGGGTGGATCATTGGACATACAACTTAGATCTTATAGAAGATTATCTTTCAATTTATCCTGACAAAAAAGATGAAATACTTTTTGAGAAGAAAATATTCACTTTTTATGACAATCCAGCCATGGTTCGGCCAAGAGAAGACAAATATGTAATAATTGAAGGGAAAATAAGACAGTTAGGTTCAGTAGCAATTGATAAGCAAAAAGAGGAGTTAATAAATTCTAGAGATAACCTCCAGAATTTAGTAAGAATAGAAAATGGTACTGGCTCCATCTATAAAACAAATTTGTTCTCTAAGTTATTTTGCCTCGTATTGGTCAAATTTACTACTTTGGATCCATATGGGATGGGTATTGAAATGGAAGCAGATAAGCCAGGCTGGTATGATGCATTGAATGGATTACCAGGAATTTTTGGCTCCTCCATGCCTGAAACTTATGAACTAATAAGAATAATCAAATTTATGTTGATTTCTTTAGAGAATAAGATTCACAAGTCTATTAAAGTCCCAGTGGAAGTTTACGATTTTCTTGAGGCTATATTAATCCATTTAAATGATTATTTTTCATCAGAAAATAATCATTTTACTTATTGGGATCTAGTCTCAACAGAAAGGGAAAGCTACAGAAAGAGAACAAAGTTCGGAATCATAGGTGAAGAAAAAGAAATTGCAATTAAGATAGTGAGGGAAATCCTAGAACGTTTTTTGCAAAAAATAGAGGGGGGCTTGTCTCGGGCACTGGAAATAAATAATCACAAATATCCAACTTACTTTTACTATGAAGCAGAGAAATTTGAAATCCTGTTTGATGAACATGGTAATGAAAAAATTCATGAAACCGGATGTCCAAACGTAAGAGTGAAAAAATTTGAACCAATTCCACTACCACTGTTTTTAGAAGGTTTCGTGAGAGCATTAAAAATACAACACAATAAAGATGATGCTAGAGAAATTTGGAGGCAAGTAAGAGATAGTAATCTTTTTGATCAGAAGTTAAAGATGTATAAATTAAACGAATCACTTGCAAAGCAGCCCGTTGATATTGGGAGAGCCAAAGCTTTCTCTCCTGGTTGGTTAGAAAACGAGTCAATCTGGCTTCATATGGAATACAAGTTCTTACTTGAATTACTTAAAGCAGGTCTCTATGAAGAATTTTTCCTTGATTTCCAGAATGTTGCCATTCCTTTTCAGGATGCTGAAGTATATGGAAGAAATTTAGCTGAAAATTCGTCGTTTATTGTAAGTAGCGCTTTTACTGATGAAAATCTACATGGTACAGGATTTTATGCAAGACTAAGTGGTGCAACCGCTGAATTTCTAAACATATGGCTTTTAATGATGGTTGGAAAGCATCCATTCGTATTTAAAAATAATAAGTTGTGTTTAAAATTCAATCCAATATTACCAAGTTGGTTATTTGATTCTGAAGGTTTTATAAGCTTTCAATTCCTCGGGAATTGCAAGATTGTTTATTACAATCCCCTTATGCTGGATACTTACGATGATAAGACAAAAATAAGTGAAATTCAGTTGAATATTACAGAAGAAAAAAGTATCTCCATTACAGGAAACGTTATTAATGAACCATATGCCTCGATGATTAGATTAGGTAAAATTAGTTCAATATTAGTGAAATTCGATTCAAAATAGCTTTTATAAATCAGAATATATTGAATTCCTCAACTAATAAAAATATAGGAACTAATTAAACAAAAAGAAAAATACTTGGAAATTATTTTAAAAATAAAGGATTAAAGATTCTTTTCGATGTTAGCTCAATCTCAGATAAGGTGAATATTAAAATGGAGACTACTAAGATTTTGATAGATATTAAAGATTGGAAAAGACGACGTCGAGTAAATGAAGGTGATAGCGTTAAACTATTAAGAAAAAACAAAGATTGGATAAAGCAACAGATGACATCCCATCGCGGAACAACTGTAAGCTCTGATGATGTCACTCAAACCATAGAATGGCTAAAAAAAGTCTCAAAATATGTGCCCATTCCTTCTGATAAAGAGCTTGACGAAATTATAAAATTAATGATCCTCCTGAGTATTGAACGAGCGAAGTTTAATCAGCTTTTTGATAAAACAGGTCTTAAACTGATGAAATCAGTACGAGAGGGTATGATACGATACATGGTAGTGCTAAGCGAGCTTCGTGCTCGTCGAAAAGAGTTTCTTGACCACTGGTTCACTGATGAGTACTGGATTACAGAATGGAGTAGAGTATTACTCGATTTAACACCTGACGATAACATGCTGAAATATGGTTTTAATGACGTGAAAGCCAGAGACTTTATGTATATTTTAGAGCTTGAGCTAGCAACCGCTGATGATACTTCAGGATTGAAAAATCCAATGATTTGTATGCAAGCTATTGAGAATAAAGATAGCTTTTTGATTATCCCCACAGAAGCAGCTGCGAAAAAATACAAGAATCAAGTCGACCAAATAATAAATAACAAAATCACTTTCACACAGTGGACTGAGGAAACGTTAGAATTTCTAGGACTGCCAAAATAAAAAAACAAGGAATCAAGAAAGCTATTTCTTTCAAAAAAAATGAAAATCAGTCTATCCAAGAATTGCTATTACATCCTATATTTGACTTTTGTAATAATTATACCAAGCCTCAATTGCTACTGGTTTCCAAATTTCTGCTTCTAGTTCAAAAAAATTAGGAGCTTGTATTGAGTTCATTGATATCTTTTCTTGAATAGCCTCCCTAATTCCAGTTCGAAGGGATTTATAAAAAATGATGTGTTTATCTAATTCTTTATTATTCAACAGGATATGTCCATGACCAGGTACAATTCTTTCTATATCCATTTTCTTAATCTGTTCTAACTGGGCAATCCACTTGTCAGGATTGCACGTCGGATCCCCTACATAAGGATAAATATCCTCAAAAATGAGATCTCCAGTAAAAATGACCTTTTCTTTCGGAAAGTACACATAGGTCGATCCAGAGGTATGTCCCCCTGCATGACAAATCTCTAATTCAAGATCTTCATCTTTTATGAACATCTTATCAAGGAAACAAATCGTTGGAGAAATAATTTCAATGCCTTCTGCTAATGGATCCTCATTCATTAAGTTATATTTCCATTCCTCTATCGATTTTAAGGTGTCTATATTTATCAAATTCCTCTGAGTCTGTTTAGAACTAATAATTACTAGATCCTTAAATACTGAAGCCCCAAAGATATGATCACCGTGATAATGTGTATAGATTAGGAATTTAGCAGGCAATCCGAAGTTTTTTTCAACTTTTGCACGAAAAGATTTTGCAGTAACGGGGTATGACGAAGTATCAATTATACAAGTAAAATTACGTAATATAATAGCTCCAATATTTCCAGAACGTATCATACTGGTATTAGCGACACAATGATAATCTGTAACAAATTCTAATTCAAATTTAAGTCCCATTAATTAAAAACACCTTAAATAAAAAGAAGTATAATTTCAGTTTCACATATTACTGATTAATTAAAAAAACAAAACTAATATCGATAAGATCGTTCTCCTAGAATTTTATCTATCTCTTGCATTTGATTGGAGTTCAATGGTCCGAATTCCATTGCTGTAATGTTTTCTTCAACTTGCTCAACAGATTTAAACCCTGGAATAGGGATTGTTTTTTCACTACGAGCCCAGACCCACGCGAGTGCTCCTTGAACGAGTGTTCGACCTTCGCTAGTGAGGATATCTCGCACTAGATCTAGTTTCTTAATCCATTCTTCTATTGGCTTACCATCTTTAAAATATTTCATCCATTCTGGTTCATTACCTCGAATATCATCCTTAGGTAACTGTGAATCTGATTTATATTTACCAGTAAGTAGGCCCATTGCTAGAACAGTGCGATTAATACTTGCCAAATTGTATTTCTCACATAATTCAATTATCTCCCTGCCATCTATAAAGACGTTCAATTCCTGCTGAATAGCCGAACAATTCGGACTTTTGGCAAAAAGATGGGCATTACTTGTAACATCTGTACTCCAACCGTATGTACGGATGAGTTCCTCATCTTTTAAATCGTCTAGCACTTCCAGTATTGGTTTAGTTTCTTCTACTGGTAGTGTCCAAATATGAAGCTGATAAAGATCAATGTAATCAATGTTCAAGCGCTGTAAGGAAGCTTGACACGCTTTACGAACGTAATCAGGAGATGAATTGGTACCAATAATTTGCTTAGTTTTTTCATCGAACATGTTTCCGAACTTAGATGCAATCACAACATCATCACGATAATCTTGAATTGCTTTTCCAAGGATTTTTTCACTGTGACCTGCACCATAAACATCAGCTGTGTCAAAGAAATTTACCCCAAGGTCAATAGCACGTTGAATTGCTCGAATCGATTCATTATCATCCACAGTACTCCATCCTTGGGGTTTATCACCCTCCCAAAATGGTCCTCCGATCGCCCAGCACCCAAGTCCCATAGCTGAAACTTCAATATTAGATTGTCCTAGTTTTCTTGTAGAAATCTTATTCATTAACAACCCTCTTTAATATTTGAACCAAATTAAGTATCTATTTACTCTTACCATCCAAGAATTCTTTTCTCCTAATAAAATTCTCTTATTTTTAAGTTATCTGCTGATTCTGTGGCTAAATATATTGGAGTTATAATCCCTTCTTCAATAGATAGAGGTGCATTTGGTCCTCCCAAATCTGTTTTCACTCATCCAGGAACAACGGAGAACACCATAATATTTGTATGCTTAAGCTCGGGTGCTAAATTTTTCGTTATTGCATTCACAGCAGTGTTTGAAATACTATAAATGGGATAATACCCCATTCTATCAACTGTTAACTGCCCTGGCTGTTGTACATTTACCTTCTATCCATCTCAGTATGGCAATATTGGGAAACGATAATACAGGAAGTGTGGAATCGATAGTATTTCTACTTGTTGCAGCAATTTTAAGTCAGTTTCAATCCTTTGAGTAATCCCCCAACCAAAGCATCACGGCTTATTTTCAGTCTTATGCGCTAAATACTCTTTAAAATGGAAAGGAGCTTTTATTTCTCCAATAAAATTAAGAACCATTCTTTCTTTGTTTAACACAAACAGTTTTAGAGAAATGGAGATCAGTTTTATGGGTGTAGTTACTTATCCTTGGTTATCCAGAGATCCATCATCCATTAAACCTCTATGTTTTTCTCCTCAAGTATGACAAGTAGAATTAATGTTTAAATAAACAGAAAAAGGTGTCTAAATAATGGATTCTACCTTTATTAGAGTAGATGGCTCAAATTTTGTTATAAATGGAAAAAAGATTACATTTAGAGGATTTGGGGTTGGAAACTGGTTGAATATAGAACACTTCATGATTGGCCTTCCTGGATCAGAATCCCAATTAAGGGGAGCCCTTGAACATGCTTATGGGCCAAAAAAAGCCAGTGAATTCTGGGAAAAGTACTATATGTGCTATATCAATGAAAGAGATTTTCAGTTCCTTAATGCAATTGGTGTTAATTCCATTAGGCTCTCATATAATTATCGTCTTTTTGAATCTGACCTCACCCCTTATTCATATAATCCAAACGGTTTTCAACAGTTAGATCGTATCCTGAAATTATGTGAGAAATACAAAATATATGCAATTTTAGACCTTCACGCTGCACCAGGTGGCCAAAATCCAGATTGGCATTCAGATAATACAACAGGTGAGGCTCTTTTTTGGGAACATAAGGAATTTCAGAAAAGGGTCATCCAATTATGGAAATATATTGGGAGTCATTATAGTACTAATCCATGGGTCGCAGCATATGATTTAATGAACGAACCATGCTATTACGAACCTAAAGGGAAGATTGTTGATAATTTCTATCATGATTTAGTACAAGAATTACGAAAAGTAGATAGAAATCATGTTTTCTTTATTGAAGGAGATTTTTATGCGCATTTCTTTAGAGAATACACCCCCTATGACGATCCAAATGTTGCCTATTCATTTCATTATTATCCCTGGATATTCACTGACAATTTAGAAATAAACCAAGAAAAGAGAAGAGAAGAACAGATAAATCAAATTGAAAGGGCCATTTTTGGGGATGGTGAAATTAATTTCGTTAAAAATGAATTAAAACGTCCTCTATGGTGTGGTGAAACAGGAATTTCCTTAAAAAAAGGCGATCGCAAAATACACGAATCATTGCTGCGTGACACAATTGCAGTGTTAGAAAAACATGATATATCCTGGTCTATTTGGACTTACAAAGATGCTCGAAGCATGGGATGTATCCATCCAAAAACTGATTCTCAATGGATGAAATTTTCAACCTTTGCGTCAGGAGAATGGAAATTTGAAGAAGAGTTCGAAAAATATCTAATTTTGAATAATGTGTTGAAAGATTTGAATTTGGTCCATTTACCGAAGAATCTCCAGCGGAAGCTCAACTTCCGCCTATTAGCAAACAACCAACTAGTTTTCTGTAATCGCTACAATGATATCTTTCAAAAAATCCCCGCTGAGGAACTGATGACTTATCCAGAGTCTTTTCTTTTAGAGAATTGTGACCAATGGCCCGCGATCATCGATATTATTAAAACATATACAAAAATTTAATCATTTTTTTTTATATTTATTTATTCTATAAGGTGAAATAAATGGAATACCGTCATGTGGGTAAAACAGGTTTGAAAATAAGTGAGATAAGTTTAGGTGCTTGGTTAACTTATGGAGGATCCCAAGATAAGGCTAATAGCAGAGAATGTGTGAATAAAGCCATTGAACATGGCATAAATTTCATAGATCTCGCTGATGTTTATAGTGGAGGAAAAGCAGAAAGAGTGATTGGTGAGATAATTCAAGAAGAAAATTACAACCGAAAGGACCTAGTAATAAGTAGTAAAGTGTTTTGGCCCATGTCTAAAGGAGTTAATGATAAGGGATTAAGTCGAAAACACATTATGGAATCAATTGAAGACACATTAGACCGTCTTAATACAGGCTACTTAGATATTTATTTCTGTCACAGATTTGATAGGTATACTCCACTTGAAGAAACAATTCGGACAATGTCAGATCTTATAGACAAGGGACTTATCCATTATTGGGGAACCTCTGTGTGGCCAGGAGTGCAACTAGAAAGAGCTTTTTGGATGGCAAAAAATCTCGGTTGTCATCCCCCAGTTGTAGAACAACCTCAATATCATATGTTGAATCGTTATATCGAATTACCTCAGGGTGTCATGGAAACTTGTAAACGTAATGGTATGGGTATTGTGTGTTTTTCACCTTTGTGCCAAGGAGTCTTGACAGGGAAGTATAATGAGGGTATCCCTAAGGAGAGTAGGGGAGCTACTACTGATTGGCTTAGATGGGATTTAACATCAACAAATATTGACATAGTGAAACAACTTCAGCCGATAGCTGACAAACTAAATATTCAAATGTCTCAATTGGCACTTGCTTGGATTTTAAGGAATCAAGAAATAAGTTGTGCGATCACAGGTGCAACTAAACCTCAACATATTGCATCTAACGCGCAAGCATCAGGATTAAAACTCGATGATGAAACTCTAAAACAGATAGAGGAGATACTTAACAATAAACCTGACATCCATGGGCTTTATCATCCTCCATGGTGAAACTTCTCCTTATAACTTAGAATTTATTTACTTCCAAAGCTGATACATCTGAAGTTATGCGATTATTATTAGGCTAAGTCATTTTTCTTCATTGTTAACCCCTACTCGAGTTAAGAAGAGTTTAACAAGATCCTCTGCAGGCATAGGAAGAAGATTTTCAGCAAATTTGAATACTCGTAATAAGGGTAAGTCAATAGCTGAGCTTAGAAGTTCTTCTTTCATCTGTTCTTCATCAATTTCTAAATCAGGATTATGCGATTTTATATAGTTAACTCGCTGAGTCATAATTTCATCGATAATGGGTTTTCCTTTTGGATCATTAATCCAATCACGTATTGTAGAGTCCATGTTTAAGATGCTGGATAATTCTTGTGTAGATTCCAACGTTACAGTAGTATTTAATCGAATATCTTTAGATGATGCCCCAATTAAAATGTCATATTCTCCTGCTTCCCAAATCCAAGAATTATAATTAACACTATAATAAGCAAAAGAGCGAGAATCTAAGTAGAACGTAGCTGTCTTTGTTTCATTAGGCTGTAATTCTACTTTACTAAACCCTTTTAGCTCTTTGAATGGTCGGTCGACTTTAGGATTAGATTGGTGGATGTACAATTGCACAATTTCTTTTCCAGGAACTTCTCCTGTATTAGTTATATCAACATTTACGGTTACGCCCTCAATGTCTTTGAATGTTTTCTTGGAAACTGTTAAATTTGAGTAAGAGAAAGTAGTATAGCTTAATCCAAATCCAAAAGGAAAGATAGGTTCGATTTCTTTTTTATCATAATATCGGTAACCAACATAGAGACCCTCTCCATATCTTACTTTTCCAGCCTCTCCAGGATAGTTCAAATAAGCGGGATTATGTTCTAATCTTACTGGGAAAGTTTCTGTTAACTTTCCAGAAGGGTTTTCTTTGCCAAACAAGACATCAGAGATTGCTCCTCCACCTGCCTGGCCAAGTAAATAGGTTTCAAGAACTGCTGGAACGTCATTAATCCATTGATGCATATTAATCGCAGAACCATTGCTTAAGACAAGAATGGTTTTAGGATTTACGTTTGTCGCTGCTTTTATCAGTTCAATATGGCTTTCAGGCAAATCAATGGTTTTTCGATCAAATCCCTCGGATTCATGTTCGAAAGGTAAGCCAGAAAATAATATTACAACATCTGCCTGCTTAGCTACATCACAAGCTTCATTGATTAATGTTTTATCACCACTATCTTTAGCGTAACCGGCAGCATATTCAAGGTGGACATTTTCCCCTAATATTTTCTCAATTTCATCGAAAGGAATATCGATTTTTGTTGGATTGATTAAAGAGCTACCTCCACCTTGGAAGCGAGGTTCTTTTGCCATCCCTCCGATTATGGCGATTGAAGATACGTTTTTTATTGGCAAAAGATTATTTTCATTCTTAAGTAAGATGATACCTTCTGTTGCTACTTTACGAGCGAATGCATGATGTTTTTCTTTATCAAATTCAAAATGGCCTTTTTTAATTTCTTTAGCCTGAAAAATGATTTTCAAAAGACGTTCAACAGCTTGATTCAAAACTTTCTCATCAAGTGTATTATTCCTAACGGCCTCAATGACCTTTTGGACATCTCTATCGTTGGGACCAGGCATTTGAAGATCCAATCCTCCTTTGAGTGCATCAACACGATTATGAACCGCTCCCCAATCAGAAACAACAAATCCCTCAAAGTTCCATTCGGATCTCAATATTCTAGTTAAAAGATCATAATGTTCGGAAGCAAAAATCCCATTAATTTTGTTATAAGCACACATAACGGTCCATGGTTGGGATTCTTTTACAACTTTCTCAAAAGCTGGTAAATAAATTTCTTTTAACGTTCGGGTATCAATTTCTGCGCTGATGGTGAACCTTTGATATTCTTGATTATTAGCTGTGTAATGTTTTAACGAGGTACCAACACCCTTACTCTGAACACCTTTTACGAAAATAGCTCCTAGTACTCCTGCTAGATAGGGATCCTCTGAATAATATTCAAAATTCCGTCCACACAAAGGTGTTCGTTTTATGTTGACTCCTGGGCCGAGTAATACATCCACATCTAGAGAAATACATTCGTCTCCTAAATGTTCACCCACCTTCTGTATTAGCTCTCTGTTCCATGTTGCTGCTAAAGCCGCCGCGGGAGGATAACATGTTGCAGGAATACTCTCAGCTAAGCCAAAATCTTCTATGTTTTTCACTTTCCGTACTCCATGAGGACCATCACTCATAGTAATTCTGGGAATTCCAAGTCGTTCCACATCGACAGTTTGCCATGGGCCTAAGCCAGTACACAGGGCTGCTTTCTCTTCTAAAGTTAGCTGTAACATTAGAGACTTTATATTGGTCAAATATAGTCACCACTTAAGTAATAATGTAGTTTATTTGTTTTAACCTAAATATTGGGTATTGAGAGTTGGTTTAAATTGAAGTTGAAATTATTTTTTCTTATTTCTGTACACTCAGATTGTTAGAAATGGTTTTTTAAAATATAGTAATTGGCAAGTTGACACACATTAGTTAATTCACATCTATTTTATAAGCTAAGTCTGATTAAGAGAGGATTGTGTTTTGAAAATGTCAGAAAAGGCGTATGATAGGGAACACTTCAGAAATTGTGTTAAAGAAGCTGCTGAGGCTCCTTTTTCAGGTTGGGATTTCTCATATCTCTCTAGATATGGAGGTAATCCAGAAGATCTACTTCCTTGGAGCTATATTGTTGCTATCAGCAATTATATACAGAATTCTAATTATATGCTTGATATGGGTACTGGTGGAGGAGAATTCTTGTCAAATTTAAGCCCATTACCAAAACATACTTATGCGACAGAAGCATATAAACCGAATGTTTGTATTGCTAAAGAAAGATTAGAACCACTAGGGATCAAGGTCGTTGAGTTAGATGAAGGAAAACAGGAAGAATCCCCTTTACCATTTGAAGATGAATTTTTTGATTTTGCTATTAATCGTCATGAATGTTACGAATCAAAAGAAATCTTTAGAATCATTAAACCGAAGGGAATATTTATTACTCAACAAGTAGGTTATAGAAACAATGAAGATTTAAGAATGAGGTTTGGGTCAATTAAGCCCGAGGATAATTTCATCTGGAATCTAAAAACCGCCATTGACCATTTAAAACGCAACCACTTCGCCCTACTTGTAACAAAGGAACATTTTGGTATTAGTCGGTTTTATGATATTCGAACTCTAGTTTTTCTGTTAAAGGTTCTTCCGTGGGAGTTCCCTAACTTTTCAATAGAAAAATATGAGAACCAGCTGTATAATTATTACATAAAATTGATTGACAATGGATATTTTGATTCAATTTTACATCGTTTCTTTATTATAGCTCAGAAAAGAGATTAATTTGAGGATAGATTATCTAGGAAAGACAGAGAAGGAAATGAATTGCTGATTGGAACTAAAGTATATAATTTACAAGGAAATCAAAAAGATATATTTGAAAAATGGCGTTTTCTTAACTTCAATTCAATTTTTGTAAGTACTTCTTTGTATTCCAACCTTGAGTTCAGACAATTAGCCAAAGATAACGATATAAATGTTTTTGTCATATTTCCAATTTTTTATGATCCAGAGGCTCTTGAGATGAACCCTGGATTGTATTCTATAACTAATGAGGGGGAAAAAGCGATAGAAGAATGGGTGAGGTTCGTATGTCCAACACGAAAGGAATACAGGGCAAAAAAAATTGAAGAAATAAGCAAGATTATTACAGAGCTAAATCCAGATGGTTTAAGTTTAGATTTCATTCGATATTTCGTGTACTGGGAAAAAATATATCCTGAGAGGACCTTAGATTCTATTCCTAATTGCTGTTTTTGCTCTTATTGTTTAAAGAAGTTCCAGGAAGATACTGAAGTAATATTACCAGAGGGTATTATGGACACACATATAATGGCTAAATTTATTCTGAAAAATTACGCTACTAAATGGACGAAATGGAAATGTGATGTAGTTTACAGTTTAATACAAGAAATCACAGAGGAAGTAAGAAAAATAAAACCAAAGATTTTGATTAATGTTCATGTCGTTCCTTGGAGGAAAGACGACTTTGGTGGGGCAATTAAAAAGATAGCAGGTCAAGATCTCACAGAAATTGCGAAGATTGTTGATTTTATATCTCCAATGTGCTATTCTCATATGCTTAGAAGAAAACCATCTTGGATACATGATGTTGTAAAAGATATGTATGAACAGACTAAAGACAAGATTGTACCAAGCATACAAGTCGAAAAGTGCTATTTGAAAGCTGAAATATCCAAGAAGGAATTTGGCCTGATGATTACAGAAGCAATTAAAACTCCCTCAGATGGAGTAATATTCTGGTCATGGGAGAAGATACAAAAAAATATTGAAAAGAAGGAACAATTGAAGAAATCATTAGTTTTATCTTGAATCATCTTTTTTTAGTTCGTAAATCATATCTACGAGTACAATTTCCTATTGATTCCAAAATTACTTGATCTTCAATGATTGATTTCACAATAACTGTCCCTATAGCACAATCATAAGGAGTACCGTAAGATGTGTGCATAATCCGTCCATCTTGACCTCCAGTTTTATTTAAATAGTCTAAAAATCGTGGAAGAACTTCCTTACTTATTTGTTCATTCATTTCTCCCTTTATCTTAATGATAATTGTTATATTGAAGATATATTCTCCTTTTTTCCCCCTATTATGATCTATTTGATATTTAATAATAGAAATCTCATTATCTATTTCAGTATTAACTTTTAAACCAAATAATTGAGTAAATGATTTAACTGATGGCAATTTACCTCAATAAACTATTTTATAACGGCCTTTATTTATTTATTGAGACCAGCAATATCGGCGTGAAATACTCTTCAATCACTTACAACTGAGTTCTTAATACAGTTACCTAAGAATAGGCATTATCAATTATTCGATGAAAAAATTGCTAATTAAGACTTGAGAATGGAGAATATGATTGAAATTAGACTCGAACGAGCAGAGGAGGGAGATGCTGAGGAGCTCGCGTCCATATCAAGAAGAGCCTATGACAGTGATACTAAAGTAGGGGGATCTGGGCCTGGAGGCCCACCAGGCTATGACTCTCCATCATCCCAACGACGATTTATGGGATTTATGGATTACTACAAAATAATCCTCAACAACAACATTGTTGGGGGTATTTTTTCTAGGGGAAAAAAACACCGAGTCCTTGAAGGGATTTTCGTTGATCCTCCTCATCATAACAAAGGTATTGCTTCCCGAGCTATGGAATTACTTTGGGAAATGTATCCTGATGCCCAACTCTGGACATTAGGAACTCCAGAGTGGAATGTGAGGACAAGGCATTTCTACGAGAAGCTAGGGTTTGTACAAGTGGGATGGGAAAAGGGAGAATCCAATTGGAGAGGAATTTGGTACCAAAAGGTAATGGACTCATCGACACCTTACGAGATGATGAAAGTAGGGCAATTAAAAGACGGATTGAAAAATGTTACCGTAGAGGGGGTTATTCTTACTATATCATCCCCTAGAAAAGTAAGATCTCGATCTACAGGAAAAATGCTCTCTATAACAAATGCAGAGCTTGGTGATGATACGGGTAAAATCGTTTTAGTTTTGTGGAACGAACAGATTTCACAAGTGGAAGTAGATGACAGAGTAAGAATTGAATTCGGTTATGTAAATTCTTATAGCGGAGTAAATCAGTTAAATATAGGTTGGACAGGACGACTCATTACTTTGATTTGAAGCCACAATATTGATTTATCACCCTCCTATGTAAAAGTGTACTTTACGATTGGAAAAGAAAACATGTATCGGAGTTTTGGTGATTTCTTATTCTTTCCAATCGAAAATTACGCCAATAAATTCATCTTTATTATTTTTTAGCCCTTCATACGCTTCTTTACACTTCGAGGGGGTTAAAACATGAGTAATAAGGTTTGAAACTTTCAATTTATTATTTTGAATTAAATTAAAGATAATTTCTAGATTTCTTTCAATAGAATGTTTCGATGATGAGTTTTTGTTTATTGGAAGGCGCCATTCCAGAGCTCCCTTAATTGTTATACAACCATTTGAAATAAGATGACTCCTGTTGAGAAAGTCTGTTAAATTGCTTTGATATTCACCCCTTGGGCTTCCAAGTAAAATCAGTTCTCCCAAAACACCAGCACACCTAATTGCTTGTTCAGTTACTGAAGGTACGCCAGTTGCCTCAATTACTGATGTACACATCTTTCCATTAGTAATAGTGGACACTGTGTCATTAACGTCTTCTTTTCTGGGATTGATAACATATTTTATTCCACACTTTTTAGCTAAATCTAATCTTGGCTGTGAAATATCAATCCCTATCACTTCACATCCAGAAAGAGAAAAAAATTGAGCTGATAAATTTCCAACGAGACCTAAACCAAATACAGAAACAAAATCCCCTAATTCAGCTTGAGATACGCGATTCGCAGTGATTGAAACTGCAGCCATTCTCGATATAACGGCTTTTAAGCTATCTAAACTATCTGGTATTGGAAGCGTAAGTATAGATGTTAACCCTTTACTAGCATGCTTACCAAATGTGAACACACGGTTACCTAATTGAAATTGATTAACAGACCTTCCTAGAGCAATAATTTCTCCAACAGAGCCATATCCAGGGACAAATGGTAAAGGAGCCCACGACTCAATACCCTCGAGTATTGCTAGCTCTGTTCCAGCACTAATGATGCTGTAATCTGTTTTTATAGCAATATCGGTGTTTCTCAGATTTTGGGTATTAAAATCAAATTCTTCAACTTCTACTTCGCCAGGTGAAGGAAAAATTATCCGTCGGGCTTTCATTTTTAATTCACAGAACTTATTAACCGATTTTAATTTCAACTGTAGCATTTGAGTTGCTTACTTTTTCAATTTCTTTCTTAATCCAATGAGTGTTATAATGGCTAGTAGGGTAATGAAAAGAAAGAAGCCAGGGATGTCAGTATCTTCAGTATAGTAAGTAATTTCTATTTTCGGTGAAAAACCAAAAGTGCCTTCTTTCGCCCATATAGAAGCATGAACAGTAGTAGAAGTTGAAGTAGAAAGACCAAAGTAATAATATCCATTGTTATTGACAACAGATGTTATATTCCACTTTGATGGCCCACTTTCTTCTTCCGTTACATTAAATGAGCCGATTTTTGAACTAAAAGGTGGTGAATTTTTCCAAAAAACTTCGGATTCGTTGAACGAACTTATTAGGTATAGATTTACAACGATTCTCGAAGGGAGATAAAACCAATTGATTGTTAACAGAACATCACTCAAGATAGCTTCATCTGGAATGTTTTTTACCTTAAAAGCGAGGAGTATCCTATATTCCTTAGATTGGGAAGTCCAGAGGTAGTTCTTTTCTTGGTTACCATAATTTATCAAAGGTTCACTGGAGCTGATGTAAGTGTCTCCTACAGGAGGAAATTTTTCAGTTAAATAGTTTCGTTTGGCATATGATGATATAGGGGCATGCAAACTTAAGTAGAAGATGAAGAAAAGAGAAAAAGCTACAAATTTGCGTTTATTTTCCGAGTAGAAAATGGGTGTTCACCCTCTGATCTTTTTTTTGTCGATTAATTCTTATTAGGTCTTATTCTCTATATTCTATATCTAGTTAAAAATTCCAATGAGGTCGCGATTTTATAGTTCTTTATTTTTCAGGAATCTAGCTCCTCCACTTCAATCATGTCACAAATATTTTTTATTAAATGTTCCATAACTATCTGAGCTAATTCTGGAAATAAAAATATCTGACCATCTTCTTCAAATTGGCTTAAACAGCGTTCTAATCCTACTTGTCTTAATGGGTCATAACGTTCTCCACCAAACTTGAGGTACCCTCCTAATCCTCCTAAAACTGGCCATTTTCTCAAAGCAGCTTCTATATCCCTTTTAATGAAATTATTCATTTGATAGAATTTCCCATAATCGATCCCACCGTATAACGTCGCAATTGAGTGTTCAATAGTATCTGCATGCCCTCCAGTTTGTACTGCAGTCAAATAGGCATCTTGAGTTGCAATAGAATAATTTTGTGATTGAAGAACTTCATTTATATCCACCTCGTAGGTGTTTACGAATAATAAATCAGATAATCTAAATTTAGTTTTTAACTCACCCCAAATGGAGAATTTATCAACGCCATAATTACCACCATGGCCGTTAATAATGAGGATCCTGGAAAAATTAATCCCTAGTTCTTGGAGAATCTTACAATGATATTCTATATAGTCTACGCTTTTATTCACACAATCTTCCATTGGTATGAAAGCAGGACTCCAATTTAAGGCGATATCTCCGACTTGATCGGTAGTATAAGGTATGTGGGCAACAAATTTGGCTCCAGATCGTTCAGATACATGATAAGCAACGAAATTAGCGCAGCGACTGTCATTATCAGGAGATAATGCAGGGCCATGTCCTTCGCAAGGATTTCCTATCGAAAAAATTAACGTATTTGAACTTGCCAGTTCAAATGGCCCCCAATCATTCATTTTACCTTTTAAATACAAAAAATCGTTCATTGTTGATCATTCCTCTTCTTTGTAGATTTAGATACTTTGATAATATTTCATTTTTCTTTTATAGGCTATAAATAAAACTAATTATCCCTATAGTAGCTATTATAACTCCCAAAAATCTTACTGTCAGTGTTTTTCTATCAAAGGGTTCTTGAAGGGCATTCTGGAAAGTCTTATTTTGTGCAATGAGAAACATGAATATGAAAACGAAGAGACCTTCTAAAGCAGTAATAGCTTCAGTAATAGTTAAAGATTCTCCTATAGCAAGAGTAGTTGCAATATCTGCAATCATTATAAGAATTACATATATTATGGCCTGTAAAACCAGTTTTGGTTTTCTTAAAGTGTCCTTTAAAGGTCTCTTATCTCCAATTTTTCTGTTTAATATGGGATAGAATCCAAGAGTCGCAATTAGTAAAAAAGTCAATCGGAATACAAGTTGAGTGAGAACATTAATCTGATTACTAAGTAGGCGAATAAATGCATTACCTATTGAAAAAAAGATAACAGCTAACATGAACCACCCTGAGCCACTGGATTTAAAAAGGAAAACATCCGTTAATCTCAATTCTTTTTGCCATGATACCAATAGCACTCCTATAAACACAACCAAAATGAAAAGATAAGAATTAAAAGGAAATCGTTCATTCAAGAACAACCATGCTAAGAAAACACTAAATATCACTCGTGATGAAACGACAACTCCTCCAGTAGAGACATTTCCTTCGTTTAATCCAATAAAAAAAGTAACTAATCCAGTAAAAATAACCATTGCAGAACAGAATATAATAAAAATGTTGTTAATGGTTAAATTTTCATTCATTTCCGAACCAAACAGTAAAAAACTTGGAAAGTAAAGAATTAGTAAAAGAATATAGTTTATTGCTATCTGAAGAAATAACATATGTATTGGATTTTTTATTTGAGTGAGAACTAACTTACTATACACAAAACTTGTCGAAATAACGATAGTTCCAATGAAGGCTAAAAATATGAAAAATGGATCCATTATGATGTTTCCTTCTTTAATAGCAAAGTAGATTTGTTCATTTATATTTAGAAGTAGTGTATTTGAATTTCTAAAACCAAGAGCTTTTTAATTTTAATATTTTTTTAAAATTCTATTAATATTAATAACAATTCCCTATTCTAAAGAGATAACTTGCCCCTAAAGATACTTTTAAATAGAAAATTACAAAAATATGTATATTTGATACATTATGAAAGCTCAATACTTAATCAAGACTTTCGAGAATGAGAGACTTTTCCAAATCCTCAAATATGATCTACTTTATGAAATAGATCTAGAGAACAAACTATTCAAATCAGAACAAAAAATCTTAGTTAAAAACAATTCAAATGAATCTATTGCCGAAATCGAAGCCATTTTGTACGAATATTTAGTCATTAGCTCTATCATTATTAAGGACTTTGCCACTGACAAAACACTTAATCATAAATATATAACTACTCAATTTGAAGACCAATTTATTCGTTGTGAAGGATTAGAGGGAATAAAATATCAGCTAATTAAAATATATTTGGAAGAATCCATTAAACCTAATCAAGCGTTTATAATACATATGAACTTTCAAATGTCCGCAGGAGAAATAAAAAAAAGTGAACCAAAGTATATGTGGTCTTTTGTTGTTAACCCACTAATATGTTATGCTGTCGAGCCTTGTAGTGGTCATTATTTGCGTGTACTTTATGGAGAACCTTCAGCACCTTTTGATCTCACAATTAAATATCCTGAAGGAAATTATTCTTGTGTCCCTGGTTTACTAAAATCTACTAAAAAAGAAAATGGATTTATTATTGACCATTATAGAAGTAAAACTCCTAATATCCCCGCTTTTTCCGTCGCACCTTATCAAAAATTTAGTAAAAGCAGAAATGGTTTGGGTATTGATTTTTATATCTATCCTGGATTGTCATTGGATAAAGATTTATTTAATTCTCTTTTTCATATTATACAGTTATTTTATGAATACTTTGGTGATAATGGAACAAAGACATACAAGTTTGCTACAGTGGGGGCATTTGATTCAACTATGGGAGGCTCAGAAAATAAGGGGAATGCTATCTACTTCGATATCAAATTTTTGAACGAATCCTATATGGTTGGAATATGTGCTCATGAGATTTTTCATAATTGGAATTTATTCTATGTTTATTTTTCTGGTGATCTCTTTGAGTGGTTTGCTGAGGGAGGAGCGAATTTCATTGTTACATGGGCAATGGAAAAAATTTCCAATGTGAATGTAGGTGCGCATACAAGGAAGTTTTTTATAAACGGTTATATTGAAGGTGAGGGCTTCAACACTGAAAGATCTTTGTTGAATATTGATAAGATTGGTGGAAAAAAAGATAGTTTTGTATTGATATATTATTATGGTGCTCTAGTGTGGGAGCAATTAAGACAAAAAATTGGAGATAATGCCTTTTTTACTGGTTTAAGACAATTTTTTAGAGATTATGGTTATAAAAATGTAACCTATCAAGAACTCTTTTCTTGTTTAGAAAAAGAAACTCCAATCAATGTCAAAGAATATTTAGAACCTTGGATTAATCAAGTTCCTAAAATCGATCTTTCTATTGCCAGTGTCGATTATGAAGAAACTAGGGATAAATTTGCTACTGAAATTAGAATCAAAATTAAATCAGAAAAGAATTTGGAATTGATAACTGATGTTGGTTATCGAACTTCTTTAGAAGGTGAAATGTTTATTAAGCCTGTTACTTTCACAAAAAAGGGAGAACAAACTGTAAGGTTTGAATCTGCCCAAAGGCCAGTTTTTGTTCAAATAGATCCTTTCTATAGAGTCCCTCAAGTAAATCTAGAAAATTGTACATGGATAAATAATGGAAAATGGGAGGATTAACTAGATAAGCATTTGCTATAGAAAATGTATATGAAGTACTTGTAGGTAGGATATTTCTAGAATTTTATCTTACGACACCAAACAGATCTGAATCTGTTATTAAACTACCAGAATATTAATGTTCCTTAAACAACATAAAACCATATATAGAATTTTAATGATTAGCTAAGGAATTTGTGAGTGTTTATAGATCATGAATAAACAAAAAATAGTACCAATGATGATATGGGAGTTAGAACGGGGTTTTCAAGGACTAGTACAAACATTGAATGAAATTCCGAAGGAAGAAGCACAATGGAAGCTAACTCCTCATTCTAGAACATTAGAAATCATTAAACAATGGAATGAGAAAGGGAATGACTGGGTATCAGCACAAACATTGGATCCTATCTCTACTATCGAATATAAGGTCGTTCACATAGCACAATGCAAGCAGATGTATGATGAATATGCCTTCAGGGAGGGTACCCTGAACTGGCGAGACCTCGAAAGTCCCGAATGGCCAAAATGTATTACTTTTTTGGAACAAACTCAGACAAGATTAGTAGACAGTCTTCAAAAAATAGCTGATGAACAGTTAGAAAAGATGGTTTCTACTAATTGGGGGGATTTATGGTCAATAAAACAAATTATTTCAACGATGATTCTTCATGATGCGTACCATTTTGGTCAAATTTGTACGATAAGAAATCTCTATAAAATAATTAATAGGAATGGCCTTTGAACTTGTATACAGAAACAAAAATCTCCATAAGTTTTAATATTTATAATTAACTATCCTGTTTAGTTATCAGTTATTGTCTCATTGTTTTTTTCTCCATCAAGAGTGGAAACTTTAGGCTAGAAATGTATTATTCGGGAAAAAGGCTCTGGTTTTTATCTAATTATAAGATATCTTTAAGATATTTGAAATAATTGCTTTTTTTATGAAATCAGAAGACGTAGATCAATTAGTAAAGATAATCTGGGATTATCATCATATGAATCATAAGCTCGAGAAAGCTGATTGTGTTTTGGTTCTTGGAAGCCATGATTTACGAGTTGCTGAATATGGAGCTAGATTATTCCTTGAAGGTTGGGCTCCAATAGTAATTTTTTCTGGAGGAATTCGTAGTAAAAGCGATTTGTTGAAGACCGACTGGAATGAATCGGAAGCAGAGGTGTTTGCAAAAATAGCAGTAAAGATGGGAATTCCTAAAGACAGAATAATCATTGAGAATAAAGCTACAAATACAGGAGAAAACATTCTCTTTACTAAGAAGATCTTACAGGGTAAGAATGTTGATCCCAAGAAGATAATTGTTGTTCAAAAACCATATATGGAAAGAAGAGCATATGCAACTTTCAAAAAGCTTTGGCCAGAAAAGAAAATAATTTTGACATCTCCTCCTATTGATTTTGAAAGATATCCCAACAATGAAATTGTGAAAGAAGATGTAATTAACATTATTGTTGGAGACCTACAAAGAATCAGGATTTATCCAAGAAAAGGATTCCAGATTTTTCAAGAAATTCCAGAGGACGTTTGGGAGGCTTACAAGAAGTTGGTTACACTAGGATATACCAAACATCTGTTGAGTTAACTAAATGAATAAATTTCATCATTTAGAATCCTCTATTTTCGATTACCTGCTGATACCAATGGGCACTTTTCTTCCAAATACGTTCTTGAGTGTTAAAATCCACACGAATTATACCAAATCGTTTACTATAACCATGAAACCACTCGAAGTTGTCCAAAAGACTCCAAATAAAGAATCCTTTGAGATTTACTCCTGCCTTGATAGCTTTATTTGCTTGTATAAAATGCTGTTGTAAATAATCCACTCTATCGGTATCGTACACTAAATTATCAATTATTTTATCATCTTTGGCTGCCATGCCATTCTCTGTTATGTATATTTCAGGATGGTTGTATTCTTCGTCCACTCTCTTCAAAATATCATACAGGCCATCAGGATAAATTTCCCAGTTCATTTCAGAATATTCTATCCCTTCCTGAGGAGGATTAACTTGAATCTCTCTAGCTTGGAGCTTTTTCACAAATGAAGCGTCATCAGTTATCTCTTCTGGATTATTAAAACCAATTCGTAACCTAGTGTAATAATTTATTCCAAGAAAATCCAATGGAAGCACGGATTTTAACAATGCTGTATCACCTTCTGGGAATGAGATTTTAAACATCTGCTCATAATTTTCAATTAAATCACTAGGATAAGATCCCAATAGTACTGGCTCCAAATATAACCTATTTGCTTCAGAATCGACAATGTGAACCAACGATTGATCACTTGGGTGTTCTGATATAGGATAAACTGGTAGAAGATTGATAACTATTCCAATCTTTCCTCCATCTGAATAATCTAAATCTCGATAAGCTTGGATTGTCTGAGCATGGGCTTTATACACGTTCTGTAGTTCTACAATCGCATCACTTCTCCTTTCTAATTCCCCTTTGTCAATTCCAAAGGTTTTTTTTAAACTCCTCAGTATTGGGATGATGAGCTACAAAGACTTGAAGTTCATTGAAAGTAATCCAATGTTTAATACGATCACCAAACTGTTTAAAGACATAATTAGCATATGCTACAAAAGCCTCAACAACTTTTTCGCTCTGCCATCCTTCGTGATCGGTGTAAAGCTTTAAAGGTAAATCCCAGTGATAAAGGGTAGCAAATGGAGTAATCTCATTCATAATTAACTCATCAATAAGACGATCGTAGAATTTTATACCTTTGGAATTAGTTTCGCTTTCTCCTGTAGGGAAGATACGAGGCCATGAAATTGAAAAACGGTAAGCATTAACGCCAAGTTCTTTCATTAATTTGATATCAGCAGAATAACGGGAATAATGGTCACAGGAAACATTACCCGTAACACCATTTTCAATTATTCCAGGTGTATGGCAAATTTTATCCCAAATGGATTCTCCTTTCCCATCTTTATTCCAGGCTCCTTCAACTTGAAAGGAGCTAGTTGCAACTCCGAAGAGAAAATCGTTTGGAAATAGAATAGAATTCGGCATATTAGTAATATCCTTATTTTTTATCTCCAAAATGAACTGAAATAAAAAATATATTACAAAGAAGAAACAATATTGTATTAAGCAAGTATTTTAATTTATAAAAAACTTAATTTGAAGGACTAATGAGTTATATCTACATAAGGAGATATTTTCATGTACTTGCAAGGTGTGAATATCGGTGGTTATTTTTCTCAAGTGGAAGAATTCAGTGAAGAACATCTGAATACATTTATAACAGTGAATGATATAAAAATCATTAAAGAGTGGGGATTTAATGTTGTTAGACTACCCGTTGATTATTTTTTCTTTGAAAAAGATGAAAATCCATATCGCTATTTAGAAGATAGATTAAAACTAATTGATAAAGTTGTAAAATGGACTCAGAAAAGAGATATTGTTCTTATTTTAGATTTACATAAAGCCCCAGGCCATACTTTCGATGTTAGAGAAAGCGAGAACAATGACCTTTGGGATAAAGACTCAGAGAATCGTGAAAGATTTCTAAAGATTTGGGAGATGTTTTCTAAAAGATATCAAACCACAAATAATATTATGTATGATATTATGAATGAACCAATAGCTTCAGAGGACTCCGATTGGTATAAGTTAGTGGAGGAAACTATTCCAATAATCAGAAATAATGATCTAAAAAATTATATCATCGTGGAATCAAATCTTTGGGGACAGGCCTCCACTTTTAAGAGTATGAGGAAATTTAATGATGAAAAAATTATTTACAGCTTTCATTTTTATGAACCACATGTAATCACTCATCAGATGGCTGAATGGGTTCCCTTTGTTTATAATAATATTTATAGAAAGTATTTAAAATATCCAGGAAGGCCTGAAGGTTTAAAAAGCGTAAAAGAGGAGGTTGCCAAGGTTTCCCCACAATTTGCTTTATTTTTTGAGAGACAGGATGTAGAATGGAATAAATCAGAACTTGAAAAGGCAATTACTCCCGTCTTAGCTTTTAAAGAGAAGTATAATGTCCCAATTTTATGTGGAGAGTTCGGCTGCGTGGCAAAAGCGGACCCAGAAACCCGAAAGAACTGGCTTACTGACGTAATATCAATTTTTCAGAAACATCAGATCTCTTATACTTATTGGAGTTATAAAAACATGGATTTTGGTATTTATGATTTTACTGAAAAATATCAAGACAATCCTAACTATTCAAAAGAAGAAAGGCTAGATAATACAACTCTAAGCGTTCTTCAGGCTGGAATTCCTGCTTAAATAAGAGATACAGAAAATAAGATTTACTTCTTCTCAAGATGAGAGATATTGTTCTGTAACTCAAAATTTGCCCATTGTATTATTTTCGTAGCTTCATTTCCATAATATCCTCTACTATTTACTTCAATAATTATTATCAGAAAGAGGTAGACATTATATAATTGCCTTCGTTGCTCTAAATCATTCGTAAATTCAAATTTTTCTTTAGTTCCAGCTTCAAAACCTTCAAGAAAAGCTTGATTACTTGGTGCATGCATAAATTCATATTCTATGAGTGGATCACCCCAGAGGGCTCGTTCACAATCAATTATTCCTTCAATAGAACACTTTTCTTGCTCCTGTTTAATAATAAAGATATTTCCTTCCCATAAATCCCAGTGAACTAACTGAGGTACTTTTACATCTTCTAAAACAGTAGCATTGTTCTCAATTAACTTCATTATGTCTTTGGGGGATTGGGGAATCTTAGCGTTTAATTCAATTCCATCATCTAGAACGTTTTTAATCATATTTACAAATGTATTTTTCCAGCTTTTATTGTAAGACTTCTTTAAATCAGTGAAATAACCAAAATAGTTTCCAATTATTGAATTAATTTGTGCTGCATAAACACCCGTTTTATATTTCAAATGATCATTCTGCTTTTGGCTAAGTTTGCTTTTAATTTTATTCCAAGGAATACCTTTTAACTTTTCCATAATAAAATAGTCTCGATTTATTATATCTTGGTTAAAATTATAGCTTAATATTTCTGGTACTGGTACATCTGTTTTCTCTTTCAGAATTTTATTTACCTGAACTTCTGTTTTCATTATATTCTTTTCATATGTTAATATTTTAACTTCAGATGGAGGTGCAACTTTCATTACGACCTCTTGGCCAAGATCAGGTATTTCGATTGAGTAAGCAGTATTAAACCACCCATCTGTGAGTTCCATGACTAACCCAAGTTTAGTAGTGCCAAATGATGCTTCAATAATCTGTTGGATCTCGGTGATCGTTAAAGGTTTTTTTGATTTACTTTTCATCCTCAAACACACAATCAATATTCAATCTGTCAAGGGATATTTGTAGTAAAGCCTTAATTCCCTAGTTATTAGAAAAATTAACTCCATAAACGAGTGGTCAAATCAACGATCTCATTTTGCTGTTTTTCTGTCAGTTCTATAACAGGGGAATTTGATTCAGTCGTATCTTGATTTTCTACAATTAAAATCATCGCATCATGACTTAATGTGTGGTTATGCCAGACTCCTCTTTTGACATTGTATATTTTATAAGGAACCATGTCTTCTGCATACAACTTCGTAATTTTACTTTCGTTTCCTTCAGCTATAAAGAGAATACAATTACCCTTCAACAATATAAATACTTCATCTGTTTCATCATGTTTACTCATAAAGTCAATGTTTTCTGGCAATAGTTCGTCAATGAAATTTAAGATCGCTACTCGCCACGCCCCATAATCAATTACGGGTTTGTAACCCTCTTCTGAATATTCTTTTATTTCTAAAAGATCCTTAGGAATATTCATTGGTGTTCTTCCTTTTTTTAGATAATATATATGTGAAAAGAAACTTTAGTTTCAAGATTGGATGACTCAATTTTCTAATCATTTTTCCAATCTAACACTAGTATTTTATGGTAGGGTTAAAAGAAAGATGAAATGATAAAACAGACTGAAAATGATCTGTGATGGAATATGAAGAAGAGATATGGCATTACGGAGTGGAATTTTATCAATGAAGATGGAGATTTCCAGTTAGATTTCCCTGACAGAATAAATCACCTCTATTTTCCATTAGTAAATGAAACGGGAATGATGTCTTCAATTACGCCTGAATTACATGGTGATATCAAAATCGGGCACAATAACTATCTTCTTACTCCAGTTTCGATTGAAGATTTACATAATGCTAAAAATAATCGTAATTTCTGGCTTTTTATAGAAAATAAGGGAGTTTGGTCAGTTTCCGGAAACTCATCTTATCAAAGAAATTTAAAATTCATTAATGATAATGAGGAAACAGTAAAGCTAGAAGCTGGGTTTCTGTGGCACAGAGTTATCAGGAAAAACCATAAATATGGAATCCAAGCTGAAATCTTGAATTATATTCCGTCAGAAGGCAGAACAGTAGAGTTAATGGAAATAAAAATAACAAATATCGGAGAAGAAGAGCTTGTAATTACTCCGACCTCTGGAATTCCATTATTTTGCAGATCCGCTGATAATTTACGCGATCATAGACATGTAACAAGTTTATTACATAGAATCTATACAAGTAAATTTGGAATTACTGTTGAACCAACGTTTTCTTTTGACGAGCGTGGTCATAAGAAAAATGAAGTTTCTTATGGGATTTTTGGAGTTGATAATGAAGATCGCTCTCCATTAGGATTTTTTCCTCTTCTTAAGGATTTTATCGGCGAAGGAGGAACATTAGATTGGCCAAAGGCAATTGTATGTAATTCTCAAAACTTTTTAACTTCTGATCAATATCTTGAAGGATATGAATCGATTGGAGCGCTTAGGTTCAATACAATTTCTCTTTCAAAGGGAACAACAGTATCATACAGAATTGTACTTGGTATCACTACGGATAAAGATTTTACTAGGGATTTAGTCTTCCTTTCTAAAAATAAATTTATGAAAACCTTGAATGAAACTAAAAACTATTGGAAAGAAAAGCTTAGTCTTAGTTTTAAGACAACTGACACTATATTTGATAGATGGTTGAAGTGGGTAACATTACAACCAATTCTTAGAAGAATCTTTGGGTGTTCATTTCTCCCCCATCATGATTATGGACGTGGAGGCCGAGGTTGGAGAGACCTTTGGCAAGATTGTCTTGCCTTATTGTTAATGGAACCCAAAACTGTACGAAACATTCTCTTGAACAATTTTGCAGGCATTAGATTTGATGGGAGTAATGCAACAATTATTGGAACTGAACTTGGTGAATTTAAAGCTGACAGGAATGATATTCCCCGAACTTGGAGTGACCATGGAACTTGGCCATTTATGACAATAAAATTATATATTGATCAAAGCGGAGATTTAGAATTCCTTTTAGAAGGTCAATTCTATTTTAAAGACAGACACATAAACCGTTGTAGGGCTCATGATCAGAAATGGAATCTAAATCAAGGAACAAAACTTTTCACTGAAAACGGACTAAAATATAAGGGATCAATACTTGAACATTTATTAATACAACATCTTTCGTCGTTTTTCAATGTTGGTAAGCACAATAATATTCTACTAGAAGGTGCCGATTGGAATGATGGCCTCGATATGGCAAGAGAAAAAGGTGAAACAGTTGCTTTTACTGCTTTTTATGGAAGTGATTTTTTAGAATTAGCTAATCTTTTGAAAGCTCTTAAGCTTAAAAGAGGAATAGAAGTTGTTGAGCTTGCTCTCGAACTAAAGATCCTTTTAGATACATTAAATAAATCAATAGATTATTCTTCTCCCCAACAAAAGCGAGAAATCCTTGATCGATTCTACAAAAGCTGTTCTCATACGGTCTCAGGGAAAAAGGAAAAAATTAACATCGATGATGTGATTTCAGATTTAGAAAGGAAAGGAAACTGGATTGTTAACCACATTCGCACAGAGGAATGGATTAAAAACAAAGAAGGTTACAGTTGGTTTAACGGATATTATGATGATGATGGAAAGAGACTAGAGGGAGATCACCCTAAGGGGGTAAGGATGACTCTTACAGGTCAAGTTTTTCCTTTGATGGGTGGAATAGCAACTGATGACCAAGTGAAAGACGTAATCTCTTCAGTGAAAAAGTATCTTTGGGATGAAAATGTTGGAGGAGTAAGGTTGAATACCAATTTCCATGAAATATTGCCAAAAATGGGTCGATGCTTTGGTTTTGCATATGGACATAAAGAAAATGGAGCTATGTTCTCCCATATGGCTGTTATGTATGCTAATGCACTCTACAAGAGAAGAATGGCTCATGAAGGATTTCAAGTCTTAGATACCATATTTCGTCATTGTATCAATTTTCCCATGTCAAAAATTTACCCAGGGATCCCTGAATATATCAATCAGAAAGGAAGAGGGATGTATCACTATCTCACTGGTTCAGCTAGTTGGTTAATTCTCACTCTAGTGACTAGAGCGTTCGGAATACGAGGAGAATTAGGCGATCTCTTACTAGACCCTATGTTGTTGTCTTCTCAATTTAGAGATGATGGAACCACCTATATTAATACACAGTTTGCAGCGAAGAAAATACAAATCACGTTTAGGAATGTAAATCGAAAAGATTTCGGTGATTACTCAATCAAGAACGTAATTCTAAATCAAAAGAAAGTTGATTTCTTAAGAACTAAGAACCATATTCTCATTTTAAGGAAACATCTGGAAGAGCTAGAAGATGATGCTGTTCACCATATCGTTGTGGAAGTGGATTAATACACCATTTTAAGATTAAAAAAAGAAGGCCCATAATTGAATATTTTCCACTCTCTCCTTTTCTTTCTTATAAATTTAAATTCAAGATTTTCCTTCATTACCCCTATCTTCATAATTAAAAGTAATTTTTTGTTTATTGTTTATAGGTGCCTAAGATGAGTATTAAGGCAAAGTTTGGTGTATATATTGCTAATCATGGAGTCTTTACAGACCCTCAGGATTATATGAAACTATCAATACTAGCAGAGGAGAGTAATTGGGATGGTTTTTTCATCTGGGATCATATGCATCTAAATAAAGACAGTCATGAGCCAATACTTGATCCATGGATAGTCTTGGCAGGGATAGCCACAAAAACAGAAAAGCTTAGAATTGGGACAACGGTAACTGCATTAGCGCGAAGGAGACCATGGAAAGTCGCTAGAGAAACAGTTTCATTAGATCGATTGTCTAATGGAAGATTAATATTAGGAATTGGGTTAGGAATGGATACTGAATTCCGTGATTTTGGTGAAGATGGAGACCCTCAAGTTCGCGGGAAAAAATTAGATGAAGGACTTGATGTCTTGACAGGATTATGGACTGGTGAGCCGTTCTCTTATCAAGGCGATTTCTTTCAGATAAACGAGGTTAAATTCATTCCCAAGCCAGTACAGAAGCCAATTCCTATCTGGGTTGGGGGCACTTGGCCAAATAAACGGCCATTTCGACGAGCAGCAAAATTTAATGGGATTTTCCCTATTAGAGAAGGATTTGAAGAACCATTGTGGACAGATGACATCAAAGAAATCATTAAGTATATTCAGCTTCATCGAAGAACCTCAGAGTCTTTTGATGTGATACACCCTGTCGTTACATCAGCTAAAAAAGAAGAAAATCAGTGGATAAACGATTATATAGATGCTGGGGTGACATGGATAGTTGAATGTATTTATCCTGGTCGTGGTTCCTCAAAGAATATTCAACAGATAGTGAGGAATGGGCCACCACTGTAATTTATCTTGAAATCTAATTATGGAGCTCCACTTTAATGGAAATAATCTTTCATACTATTAACATTGTGAGTTATTATGTCTTTGGAAATTGATTGGAAAGATAAAGGGGAAGAAGTAATATTTCTAATTAATACATCTAATGAGAATTACAGAGCAGTTCTAAGAAAACTTCAATATCCTGAATTAGAGGAAGGGTTTGGGAGGAGTTTTTCCAAAGATATTCCACGTTTAGAAAAGTATTTTGAGCGGTTCAAGGAAATTGCAGAAGAAATGCTCAAACAAGCAGCTAATGAGATTCTTATTCCATGGGAAAAAGCATTATTGGCCTTTTTAGAATTGATAGAATCTGAGTCGCTCCACTGGTGGGTAACAGGGAGTTGTGCTTTGGCGTTATACGGTGTAAAAATTATTCCGCGTGATATTGATCTGGTCACTGATCATGAAAGTGCTTTAAAATTGGGGATACTTCTAAATGATTACGTTTATGAACCTGTGGCTGACACGAAAGGATGGTTTTGTAAATGGTTTGGGAGAGCCTTCTTACACAGTAGAATAGAATGGATTGGAGGAGTATTCAAGGATAAAGACTCACAGATACAGAAAGATTTTGGTTTTTTGGCAGAGAAGCAATTACAATTTATCAACTGGAAAAATCATAGTATAAAAGCCCCACTATTAGAAGTCTTATTAGAACAGACCATAAGACGTGGATTACATAATAGAGCTGAAAAGATAAAGAAAATATTGTGAAATCACGTTTACAATTTAGTGATAGGGAAATATGGCATTTTAATTTGTGTTTTTCTTTTAACAAATCAGGAAGCCAAAATTAGATCATTGATTCGTATCAATCTGGTTTAATATTCCTTTAAGTATTGTAATATACTCTTGAAATGATTTTTTTCCTGTTTCTGTGATTTCAATAACAGTTAATGGGCGTTGTGGGAAAATTTTTTTGTACATCCTGATGGCATGGGAGTTTTCTAATTTTTTAAGGTGATGATCAAGATTTCCTGCTGTTAGATTTAGAAGTCTTTGAAGTTCAGTGAAAGTAACTTTCTGGTGATTATAAAGTAGAATCATTATAGTCAAACGAACTGTTGGAATGAAAATCTCGAATTCGTCTGGTATTTCGCCCAATTCTGTCATTTTAAACCCTTGAAGAATTATTTTCTCCTTCTAATACTCTCGATGCCTTTTTTATTAACATATATCCAGTTCCAACATAAATCGCAGCTATGACGAAATTTATAATAAAATAAGAAAACATAAAGACTGGAATAGCTAAATCGTTTGAACTACGTGGCGTATCAATATTAAAATCCAAAAATGTGAGGATATAAATAAATTGCCAGACAAAATTAAAGACTAGAACAAGGAAAAGGGTAATTCCTTGGTATAATACTTCCTTAAAATCATTTTCTGTTCTTATATTAAGCAAAAAATAGCAAAGAATAACGCCTATGAAGTCTATTCGATATGTACTCCCAGGAATTTTGAAAACAAATACAGATAAATATAAAATTATCAAAGCTAAACCAAGATTAATCATTCTTTGAGATATTATTTGATTCTCTGTAAAAATGGTTTTTTTTACAGAAATATAGCTATAGAAGAATATGATAGCTAATGAAATAAGAGTAAAAATTTGAATGAAAGATTTCAAGAATCCCAATAAAATTGCACCAGATCTTGAAAAATTAAACAGATCACGATTAACAAACCAGACTAAAAGAATTTCGATGATAAAGGCCAAGAAAAACCTTGTCAACCCTACGATTATATTGACAATCCCCCATGCTCTTATAAATTTATATTGTTCATAACGTCCAACATTTTCTAACGCCAGTTCAAGATTTTCTTTGTAGATCATGATTTATCTCTCTTATTTCCACAATTTCATACATCCTAAAAAATATCGAACAAACTTTGTAGCACAGAATGGTTATTAAGGAACTTAATAGAAATGGTATTCACTAAATACTATATTTCCAAATTATTTTCCCAGAACTAAAATAATGAGAAAAAGAAAGAATTATTGGCAGGATGAATAGTAGATATGAACGATATTGATAAAACACCAAAAATAACGGATGGTGCCCAAGAAACCGAAATAGATCCCAAAGATGAACCATTAACAATTGTAGAAATAATAATTTTTATTGGTGGTTCAATTCTAATTGCTGTTATTGGAGCTGCAGTTTTATCTTACTTCCCTACAAATCTTATCTTGGATGTAACACAATCTGATGCATTCTTACCTGTGTTCCTCATTTGCTTTGGTTATGGTTTTGTGATGTTGGTGATTGGTTTTTCTGTTAGGCTACTCTTGGAAATAGTAGCATCAATGGCTGGGTAGTATTCTAATCAATTGCATTCCAACAGTGGTTTTTCATATCATTTTCAAAACGATTAAACCATCCTTCGTGTGGCTTTGGCCAGTCCCTGAAATTAAGCAATATGTCGCAAAATTCCTTTGCATTCGATAAATTGGGAAACTGTAATAATTCCTTCATAGAATAAATAAAATCTTTAGGTTTTTGTTCTGCTTCCTCTAACTGGGTCATAAACCACTTTCGACCAGGATAAAACATATTATTATGAGTCAAGATCATTCTCCCTCCAAATAATGCTAGGAGCACTGCTGTTTGGTTTAAAACATAAGTATTTTGACTGTAATATCCATACTCAAGATACGAATAATGCATTTTGACTTGACTGTAAAAGCTTTCTAATTTATCCTTACTATCATGAGTAGAAAATGTAGTAATTTGCTCTAATAATTTGTTTAAGTCTGGTAATTTGGAGAAAATGATATTTGCTTCAATAAAAGCATATCTAGCAACATCAGTACCGTTTTTAGCGAGCCATTTCAGCATTCTTTCGGTTTTTGTTGATCCATTTACTTCAGTGCAAGGAGTAATACAAAATTCATTACAATTAAAATGGATTTCGTTATTACTTTCTCTATGTTCATACTCAAGGTCTGTTACCACTAATACGAAATCAACATCTGATTCAGGGCCAGCTGACCCTCGAGCTACAGAACCATTGATAATAAGTGCTAAAATATTCGGATCGTTCATAAAATGTTGCTTAAGCTTGTTTATAATCTGTTTATGATGTTCATGATACATAGGATAACAGAAGGTTGTCTCTTTTTATGCTTTTAAGTAGGCATAATTAGTAATCATATCGAAAAAGCTGATGCAGGATTATTAATAGTGAATTTCTGAATCAATTCGTCTTGAATTCCACGGTCACGTAAGACAGGTATGAATTCGGTTATGAAAGGACTAAACGGTCTTATCTCACCACCATTGGGTTCTCCCACAAAGTAACAACCTGCATCTTGAGACAATAAGATTTGATCCTCATAGTCCTGATCAATCAATATATCAAGAATATTGAGTATCTTCTCATCTTGGCCTTCTTGTCCGACCCCATCAAGTTCTATCCATGCTCCTTGCTCAGCAACCTGTAAAATGAGTTCTAATTTTTCTTCGATGTTTGCATGGACAAAAATCCATTTCTGTGGCTTAACATTATAATCATTTAAGACCTTCAGGATTTGTAGTGCTTTCTCTCCAAAACATGTATGAGTCGCTATTGTAAGATTTGTTTCATTGGATGCTACTGCAGCTACTTCAATGAGTTTATTCTCGATTTCAGTAAATTCTTCCCCATCTACAGCTGTTTTTATGAAACCTGGTTTTATTAACGTGTCCTCAATTCCCTCTTTTGTTTCTAGAATCCATTGATTTGCTAATTCTTCAATAGATTCTTTGTAAGCATGTTTTGGAATATATGGTTCTCTACCATATAAGCCTGTGTTTGTAAGAATGTTCAGATTGGTTTTATTTGCCAATTCTTTTAGGATCTCAACATCTCTTGCCAGATACATTGGTGTACAATCAATAAAAGTTGTTACACCAAGCTTTTTGATGTCTAATAGATATGGAAACATTACGTTAATGACTTCTTCGGGATTGTATCGATGTTTTCCTGTTTCTTCAACACCAATAAAATCTACTAATATATGTTCATGTGGTAGGGTAAAACCCATTTCCTTTGGTTGGATTTCACCAGTCACAGTATTTATTTTTGAATTCATTTTAAATCCCTAACAGAGGATATCCTAAATCTGATTATTGAATTGATTTGTTGAAACAATATAATTTTTGCTAGATCAACTAAAATCATAAATAAATGGAGGCTTAATTCCCATCATACGTAAATATAGGCATAATTGTCCTCGGTGATGAATAGTTTCCTCAAGGATCGTTGATAATGACCCAAATCCCCCCATTTTAACACCCCCCCAGCAGTTGTAGGTAATTTGTTTATCCATATCTTTCTCGGATAATTTTTCAACCGTTTCTTGAATAAATTGCTTAACCTTCCCTCCGTACTCTACAATTTCTTTTGACGAATTTATTTTTTGGGGATCGAAGGGAATAATATCATAATCTTCATTATTAGCCTCACCTTTCAAAGTCCCAACTGTAAGGATTAATGAATCTCGATAAATATGAATACAAAGCTCCGCTGTGGTCTTTGCATCCTCGACAGGTTTCCAATTGAGTTTATCATCGGGAATTAATAAAATTGCTTTATCTAATGTCTTCATTGCCATGTTCAAAGCATAATGTAATTGACCCTTTACATTTTCTAATTTTTGCATAATTCTTCACCCTTTTTCTATATTATTTGAACTAGTAAGTTATTTTAAATGTCAGTAGCTTACATAAGTTTAGGTTCTTGATATTTATGTAGGAAAAATTCCTTTAAACATTCTATTAAAGGTAATCTCCAATATCTGTTGGTTTAAGAACAACCAATGTTATGAATTAAAAAATATTTCAATGATTATTAGTTATATTTGTCTGTTTAAGTGATTTTAATAAATTATCAGATTTAATTGGTGGATTAGTGAATGCAAAAAGAAATCATCATTATTAATGGCATTAAGCCAACAAGTCCATTTAATCATGTTGTTAAAGCTGGGGATTTATTATTTCTTTCTAGCCAATTATCTTGCAATTTAAAAACAGGTGATATTATTCCTGGAACGATTGAACAGCAAACACGCAAAGCATTACAAAATGTACAATTTTTATTAGAATCTTCGGGGACTTCAATGGATAATATCGTGAAAGTAACCATCTTTATGAAGGATGGTAATGAATTTAATAAGATGGATCAAGTGTATCGAGATTTTTTTAAGGTTGGCTATGAACCTGTTCGCGTTACAATCCAAGCTCAGTCACCAATCGAGGGAATAAAGATTGAGATTGAAGTAATTGCAGTGATTCCAGCTAAACTAAACGATTAATAACCTCTATACAAGCCCTTGTATTATGATAGGGGCATTTCCAGAATCCAACTCTATCCCCCTTAGTGATAACATGGTTGAATTTATCAATCACGGCGTTCCATTCTCCATATTCAACATTAATAATGAATTTTGTAATATAATCCCAGATATTAGCAGCATTCTTCATATATTGTTGATTTCCTGTTATTTGCCAGGCCTTTACTAATCCAATCATTGCTTCTGCTTGACACCACCAATGTTTATCAAAGTCTATTTTTCCAGTTTTTTTATCATATTCATAGAAGAGAGAACTACTTTTATCTGTTCCTTCCATTATAGTTCTATCAACCAGCTTTATGGCAACATTTTTTATCTCTTTCAATAATTTCTCATTTCCTAGTGCTTCAGCAGCTTCAGTAAGTAACCATGATCCTTCAATATCATGACCAAATGAAATTATCGAGGACTTTACTATCCAACTCAAATCAAAAAATAACTGAATGAGACTTTAATAAATAGGTATTTCAAGAAAAATCTTCATCATTCAACAGCTTGTTT
>JAHQWW010000132.1 GCA_029856365.1 Candidatus Hodarchaeota archaeon | reverse complement strand
GGAAAGTTTTAAGAAAGATTAAACAATTGTAAATGTGTTGATAAAATTACAAATCAAAGATATTTTCATTTAAAGAGAAAGTGAAAGTATGTCAGATGTAAAGCTCGAACCAAAAATAATTAAGAACGAACTGGATGAGAGAATAAAAGGGGAAATAGCGATTGACGATATAACGCGCAACTTCTATAGTACTGATGCTAGTGTTTATAGGATTGTTCCTTCTTGTGTTGTCCGTCCGAAAGATAAAGAAGACGTTAAAGCGGTTATAGAATACGCTCACGACAGATGTATTCCTATCCATCCTAGAGGAGGGGGATCTGGGTTGGGTGGGGCATGTTTAGGTCCAGGAATTGTATTAACTATTAGAGATCATATGAACCAAATTATAGAAATAAATGAAGAAGAATCGTACGCAATTGTTCAAACAGGCGCCATTATGGGAAATTTAAATCACGAACTGGCAAAGATAGGAAAAATTGTGTATATAGATAATTCTTCAGAAAAATATTCTACAATTGGAGGTAATATTGGAACAAATTCCTCAGGATCTCATGCTGTAAAATATGGATACATGGCGGATTTTGTAGAAGAGCTGACTGTGATTCTAAGTAATGGAGAGGAAATAAGAACTCGTCCTATTGAAATTGGTTCGGAAGAATACAAAAAAATCACTGCTGCCGATACATTGGAAGCTAAGCTTTATAAATCGGCAGTAGAAATGGTTAATAATCCAGAGGTACAAAATATCATTTCAAAGAAGTGGCCCAAGGTTAAAATGAATGTTAGTGGTTACAATTTAAAAGATTTAATACAAGGCAATAAGATTGACTTGTCTTATATGTTTTTGGGATCAGAAGGAACATTAGGAGTCGTTATAGAAGCAAAACTTAAATTCATCGACAAACCAACCGATAAAACCCTAATTGTGATGGATTTTGACAATCTTGCTGATTCAGGAAGAGCTGTAGACTTAATTGTCAACAATATAGGAGCAGCAGCGATCGAAATTCTAGGGAAAAGTGTAATAAAAATCGGAATCGAAATGAATCCTGCATTAAAGAAGTTTATCCCTGAAGGTGTCGATAATATTCTGTATGTAGAGTTTGATGAGCAAGACGAAAAGATTCGGGCAGAGAAAGTTGAAAAAACTAGAAAATTGATTATCGAGCAAGAAAAACTTGCCAAAGACATGAGATATTCTGATAATCCTGCAGAGCAAGCTGAACTATGGTATGCTAGACATAACGCAGTACCACTACTTCAACGAGTTCGGGAACCTCGTCGAATCATGGCCTTTGTAGAAGATCAAACAGTTCCCCTTGAATATCTAGGAAATTATATGGTGCATTTACGAGAGGACGTTTTTCCTAAATATGGAATTAAAGCAGCAATTTATGGTCACGCATCTAAAGGACTCATTCATACACGACCATTCATAAATACAAAAGATCCAAAAGATCTAGAAATTGTAGAAAAAATCGCGGAAGAAGTAAATTCATATGTTATCAAAGTTGGGGGATCAATTTCAGGTGAACATAATGAGGGAATGATGAGAATAAACTTCGTTAAAGAATTGTATGGGGAAGAGCTTTATGAGAACTTTAAACAAATAAAAGCACTATACGATCCTAAGAATATTCTAAATCCTGATAAAAAGCTTACTGATAAAGAACACCGTATAGTGAACAATCTTCGCTTTGGAAGAGAGTATTCAACGATTGATATCGAACAAAATCTTTATTGGGAGCCAGAATGGGGGTGGAAGGATGTCGTTGAACAATGTCATGGATGCGGGAAGTGCACAGTGGATTTATTTCCCCAAAGAGATTGTCCAGTCTACCGTGTGAAAAGAGATGACAGAGGAGAGCTATCCTCACCAAGAGCAAGAGCAAACTTGATGAGAGGTATAATATCAGGACAATTAGATTATAACATCCTTCATTCTAAACAAGCTGGAGAAATAATAGAAGACTGTGCAGGATGCATGATGTGCACAGTTGACTGTCCTTCAGGAGTTAATATTCCCAAAGCTATGTTCGACGTAAAAACGATACATTATAAGAAGTCAAAATGGCCGTTCATTGGAAAAATACCAAGAAGTAATTATTTCACAGGTAATTATGGATTAATAGCAAAATTAGGCAGTGCTTTCTCTCCTTTATCAAATATTGGTTTGTGGGGCCCGAATAAATATTTCATGCAACTTTTTGCTGGAGTTCATCATAAGGCCAATTTCCCAAAGTTTCGTCGTAATACTTTCCAAAAGTGGTTCAAAAATTATCGAAAGACGAATCCTCCTCCAGAGAATCCAACAAGGAAGGTCGCACTTTTCCATGGATGTTTTGCTAATTATACCGAAAACACAGATATTGCCGTTGCAGAGGTTCAGGTTCTTGAGAAAAACAATATTGAGGTTGTAATCCCTAATAAACAAGTTTGTTGTGGCATACCACTCCTTGCGAATGGTCTAGGTCATGTAGCTAGAAAGAATGGAGAGAAAAATACAGAGATTTTCGCAGAATATGTAAAACAAGGATATGATATTGTCACTCAATGCAGTTCTTGCTACGCCACTCTGAAAGATCAACTCTATGAAACTCTTGTTCATAACGATGAAGCAAAGCTAGTAAAAGATAATACATATTTTTTCTCTGAATATATTCTAAAGTTACTAGAGGAAGATAACTTAAATACAGATTTCAATAGAAAAACAATAAAAGACCTTAGTTTTGGATATCATGAACCTTGCCATCTTATAAGCACTGAAAACAAAGGGATTTCAGTCAAACTTTTCAAAAACTTAGAAATTATCGATTTTAAATCGTTGAATACAGAATGTTGTGGTCAAATTGGTTCTTGGGGTTTTAAATCGAAGAACTATAAGTACAGTCAAATGATTGCTGAAAGATCTTTATACCCTGAAGCAAAGAGAGATGATATCGACGTTTTGATTACTGATTGTCCAACATGTAAGCTACAACTTCTAAATGTTGATAAAGAGATTTATCATCCTACTCAAGTTCTTCGTGATGCCTACGGTTTAGAGAAACTCTAATATCCATTTCTAATAATGTTAAAGCGTTGGAAACTTTCCAATTCCAACGTTTTTTTATCTAAAGAATATAAAACTCTGTTTTTCTGAACATCTCTAGTGATTATTTTTCCTTTTATTTCTAAAAACGACCTAAGAAGTATCTATCTGGATCAAAAGATCTCAAAAACTGCAACCAATCCACTGAGGGGGATGTGAACTGCTTTAGAGGCCTTCTTATTTCCAATTCCCAGTTGATTATTTCTCTGATATTATCAATTATTTGAGCTTCGTTTGAAACATCTCCAATATATCCAGTTAATATAAATGTCCCATGGTTAGCCTTCTCAAAAATCCCCTCGGTTGTTACACATATTGAAACATTATTACCTGGGACCGTGATATAAGGTACTTCAATAGGAAACCTTCCAGCTTTAAGAGGAAGGAGCACGATGATTTCATTAGCATTTAATCCCACATCATTGGCACCCCCAGATCCAAATAAAATGAAAGAATCAACCCTAGTAGAATTGATATTACCATATTGATCGATTTGACCGGCACCAAGTACTCCAAGACTCTTTGTTTTTCGTAATAATGGCCCCAAGGATACAATAGAATCAACAATTGCAGTCGAGGTACGAAGATTATTGAATTCAAAGATGTAAGGGCTTGCAGGTTTAGGTTGATATCCATAAAAACCCACTTCTGCAAGAAGATTGATGTCTTGACCAGTCTCATGGAGTGAGTATGCTGCTAGCCATGCTGCAAGATTGGAAGCTCCCTGACCTGCTAGTATCGTCGAATATCCTCTCTCATGAACTTGGTTTTTTATAATCTCAGTTGTTACCCAAATCATATTCTCAACGGGAGTAGCAGGATGACCTGTTTGGATAATGGATTTCTTATCCATGATAACCCATTTCCAGTAAGATTCATCCAAACGTCTACAATTTGCGGTTAAACGCTCTAGGCCTATTTTTTGTAAGTAAGATTCTGAATTTGTGTCAAGAACCCACTCTTTCATCCAAGAAAGCATTTTTTCAGGGTCTTTTGCTGATTCTCTAAAGTTAATCAAATGATCGAGATCTACATCATAACCAGCTCCCCTTGGGCCGTAATGAGATCCAGGATGTGCACCCCATGGTGATTCAGACACAAAGTCTACAATTCCACCGGGCAGTGTGAGACATTGATAGGTATTGGCTAATTCTCTGATGGTGTTAGTAGTTACTATTTTTTCTGTTGTAAGCACAACTTTCTTACTTGCAAAACAACCCCAGAGGTTTTCACTATATGGGGGAAAAATAACAGCGTTTCCCGATTGATCAGCAGCCCAAACATGGAGGAAACTAATATCAGGAACCAGTTCCTTTACAATTGCAACCTCTTGAGTAGAATTAAAAGGATTAGGAATGGTTATGAAAGAATCTTGATTATCAGTTGTCATCGTACTTCCAATGAGAGATGTGGTTGGAATGAATTTTAACCCAAGAGCACCAGCGTATAAACGAAGAGAGAAAACCAATAATGACCACTGTTCAATCTCAAGACCATTATCAACAGCACGTTGAAAGACAGGTGAGATCCCTGGCCTTGGATAAACGTCCCCCACATAGCTTGTTACTAACTTTGATACTAATCCTTCAGCGACAAGCATCTGAATTTGACTAGCTGAACCGAGTGATATTACTTCAAATTGGGAATTATGATCTACAACTTGTCTGATAATTTCCCTGACGGAGGAATAAGGTAATGCACTTATACAAGCGAAATGTAGCTTCATTTGTGTTCTCAAAGTTTCCTTTATAGCACCTGATAGGTTAATACGCTTATCAGAATGAATTTCTTGAATGGTGTTCAGTTTTTTTTCAAGATCACGAGAAAAAAACGCCATATTATCCACCTAATATGATTCTGAATGACTTCGCTCTTTCAGCAAAGTCTTTTTAAGAGGCATTATCTTGATATTTGGCAAAATTAAATAATTGATTTATGATAAAAAAAGTAGATTTGTAGTTGAGTGGTGAATGTTGAAGTATGGAGACGTAATGGATCCAATATTGTTTAGACAGCACATTAAACATAATTATGCTGATCTAGTTTGGAATGCCTACATTCACAAGGAGAAAATCGAAAAAATTCTCAATGGAGAGTATATTGGGTCTTTAAACTCATTAGTCCAGCTTTTCTTGCAGTATGTGATTAAGGAATGGGCTTGTCCAAATTGTTTACAAGTTATTCTTCCATTTATGAAAAATTGTTATCGAGATCTTCCAGAATGTGGAGATATTGTCTACGTTTCATCTTCAGTCTTATTAAGTAACTTCCCTGTATTATCGTGTCCTCATTGTGAAACACAAATTGTGGTAATTGCTACAAGTGATCACAGTGATATTTTTGAATTTCGCTATCAATTTATCAAGGGAGAGATCTTCGATTTGATTGACCAACGAGCGGTAACTGATTCTGAAATAGAAAAACTTGGTTTAACAAAAAAAAATCAAAAATCTCTTGTTAACTACAAGTTAAGAACATTCTGATCTTTCTAAACTCCTGATCCACCTCAGATCTGAGAAAAAAGAGAGGAGGGGGTTCTTAAGATGTAATGAAACCTCTTTCAAACTACAAGTACGTTTTAACTGCTTCAGGAATGTCCCACGGCGTTTCAGTGACTTTACCACCAACTGATTCTAAGGCATCGATTTTTCCTTGAGCTGTCCCAACATTCCCAGAGATTATAGCACCAGCGTGACCCATTCGCTTTCCTTCAGGTGCACTCTTACCTGCAATGTAAGCAACTACGGGTTTACTAACTTTTTGATTTTTAATATATTGGGCAACCTTTTCCTCGTCATCACCACCAATCTCACCAATTAATACAATTACTTTAGTTCCTTGATCTTTTACGTAATAATCAAAAGCTTCTGTTAAAGTTTTTCCTCGAACTGGATCTCCACCAATTCCAATATAAGCAGAAACTCCAACATCGGCATTACCGAGAGCTTTTGTGATCTCATATGACAAGGTGCCGCTTTTTGCTATGACTGCAACATCTCCAAAATGAGCCATGTCTCCTGGCATGATTCCCAATTTGATTTTGTCAGGGATTAGCATTCCCGGAGTATTCGGGCCAATTAAATGTAATTTTTTCGTCTTAGCAGTTTCCACGAGACGAACCATATCAATAACTGGAACACCTTCAGTAATGATACATGTCATATTGACTCCAGCCTCTAAACTTTCCAAAACAGCACCATAAGTGAACCGAGCTGGAACAAAAATAATACTGGTGTCGACTCCATACTCATTGACGGCTTCTTGAACAGTATTGAAAACAGGCACTCCAAGAACTTCTTGGCCACCTTTTTTAGGAGTTACTCCTGCTATGACATTTGTACCGTACTCAAGCATCAATTGGGTATGGAACTTTCCCTGATTACCAGTAATGCCTTGGACAACGACTTTCGAATCCTCAGTAATATACATCTTTCCACCTTCTTAGCACATAACCTCTTTAAGCTTACCAACCGCATCCATCATATCTTGGTAAGCATCAATACCCGCATTTTTGAGTATCGCAACACCTTCTGCCTCTCGTGTTCCAGTTAATCTTATTACCATAGGAGGAGCATTTGGAAATTCTTTCATTGTCTGTAGTATCGCCTCTGCTACTATATCACACCTAGTAATGCCACCGTAAATATTGATTAAAACAGCTTTTGGGTTCATTGTATAGATAAGTTTGAGTGCTTCATATACCCGTTCCTTACTGGCACCTCCACCAACATCCAAGAAATTCATCCCTGCTAAGCCATGTTGAGCCAAAACGTCAAGTAATGCCATCGTTAACCCTGCTCCATTTGCGAGAATCCCTATTTCACCATCAAGTTCAACAAAAGAAAAACCAACTCTTTGTGCTGTCTTTTCTAATTCGGTAAGTTTTCGTTTTCGCAATTTTACAATAAGTTCCTGACGAAACGCAGCATTATCATCCAAAGTCATCTTTCCATCTACAGCAACCAATCCTGAAGGAGTAAGTACCAAAGGATTGATTTCAACAAGTTGTGCTTCTTTTTCAGTAGTAATACACCAAAGTTTCATGAAGAGATCTATAGCTAAATCAAGATTTTCACCTGAAAAACCTAGTTTTTCAGCCACTCCTTTTGCAGCTATCTCACTCAATCCTTCTGTTAGAGAAATATTCTGTTTGATTATTGCCTCTGGACGAGTGGCAGCTACCTCCTCAATGTCAATACCTCCTTCAGCGCTCGCAATGAGAACGAAACGTCTCCCGGAGGAATCTAGAGCAATAGAGCAGTAATATTCATGTTTTATATCAGCAAGTCCTTCAATAAGGATTGCTTCGACTCCGTATTCTCCAACTTTTCTGCTAAAGAACTCGGTACACATTGAAAGAGCTTCATCTCTTGTTTGAGCTATTTTAATGAGACCTCGCTTCTTTCGACTACCCACTGCAATTTGACTTTTTATTATCGCAGGGAAGTTAAATTGATTTATCTTTTCTTCGATATCTTCCCCTTTTACGATTACAAGACGATCAGCAAGGGGAATGTTATAATCACTGAAAATTTCTTTACTTTCATATTCGAGAAGACGAATTGTATATACCTCCAAGAAGTTACTAAATCAAAAAAAAGGTAGGGAATATTTTGGCATTTATAATGAATTGTTCAGAAAGTAATGCCTAAAAACTCACCTATTTTACCTAAATTTTCTTGAGCTTGCAGTGCTACATTTTTAAAAAGGCTATCACCGTTAGAATCGATACCTACGATTAATGGGCCAAATTTATCTACTTCTAGAACCCAGAGGCATTCTGGAGTCCCAAGATCTAGCCAATGAACCTCTTTAACTCGTTTTATTCCTTTGGCAGCCACTACTGCAGCGCCACCGACAAAAGCAGTATATATTGCCTTGTATTCTTTCATTGCTTTAGCTGTTCTATCACCCATACCACCTTTACCGATAACAACGTTTACATTGAATGTCTTGATAAACTCATCTTCAAAAAGATCCATTCGGGTAGAGGTTGTAGGTCCTGCAGCAACAATTTCCCATTCATCTCCCACTTGTCTAACTACTGGGCCACAATGATAAACAGCGAGCCCCTCAAAGTCAATGGGCATTTTTTCACCTTTCTCTGCAAGATGTAATGCTCTCTCGTGGGCTTCATCTCTAGCAGTGAAAATCGTCCCTGAAATATAGATAACATCACCTATCTTAACTTTTTGTACATCTTCTTTTGTTATTGGGGTTGTAAAATGAAATTCTACCATATTTATTCCTCCTTATGTGTTAAGTATTCTACTCGTTTATCTGGATAGATACGGGCTGTTGATCTTCTTGCAGCCCAGCACTGATAAGCCACAGCAGCGGGTAGTGAAGCTGGATGCCGATGAGCATATTCGATTTTGACATCTAAGGCTGTAGAGAAATCTCCACCCAATCCCATTGCACCTATACCAGTCATGTTTATTGCTTTCAATAAATCTTCTTCAAGTTTAGCTATTTCAGGATCAGGGTGTCTTTCTCCAATTGGGCGCATTACTTGTTTCTTCGCCAATTTAAGCGCAATATCGGCACCACCACCTATACCAACACCAACGACCCCAGGTGGGCAAGGTTGGCCACCCGCATTAATAATAGTATCAATAACAAACTTTTTTATCCCATTAATACCTTGGCCTGGTTTAAGCATTCCCAAAGCGCACATATTCTCTGATCCACCACCTTTTGGAAATACTGTAATTTCCAGATAATCGACCCCAGGAATGAAATCGTAATTAATGAATGGAATATAATTTCCTGTATTATCCCCAGAATTTCCGCCCACAATAGGATTGACCGCATTTGGTCTTAAAGGAACTTCCTTGGTTGCTCGAACTGAAGCTTTCCTTAGTGTCTCTTCAATACCTATAACTTTAGGAAAATTCTCACCAATATTGACATAATATATGTGGATCCCAGTATCTTGACACATTGGAGTAGACGTCTCATCTGCTATGGTAAAGTTATCCACAATTGTTTTCAAAGCAGCCTTACTTGTTGGTTTTGTTTCCTGTTCATACATGGTTTTTAAGGCATCGGAAACATCATTAGGTAGCTGAGTTGCAGCAAACTTGTGCAATTTAACAACTATATCTTCAATTATTGTGTTATCAAACGTTTCTGTCATAGTAATCACAATTCTTAAGCTGTACTTATGTGAAAACCTGATAAAACATTTTTTTTTGTCATAATAAAAATTCTATCACTTATAACTTATGAATACAATGTAGCCTTTAGAATTATCTAGTTTTAGCCTGATATAATTAGGAAAAACTCAATAATTCTTATGCAATATTAATTTCTCATTAAATTATTCAAAAAAAGGAGGAAAAAGGAATGATAACGGTATTTTACTACCATTAAAGATAGAATGAAAACTAACGTGCCCAAAATTTGAGCGCCTGTTTTGCTGACTCTCGTTTCAAAGCTTGAATGGCTTCTGTAGGATTAAGCTTTTTGGGACATGCCTCGACACAATTAAATGCTGTATGACAACGGAAGACACCATCCTCAGCTGTCACTCGTTTCACTCTTTCTTTAGTATTTTCATCTCTAGTATCCTTAGTAAAACGGAAGGCCTTTAAAAGTGCTCCAGGCCCCAAATAATTCTTGTCGGTCCATACTGATACGCATGAGCTATGACATGCACCACATAATATGCATTCAGTTGCTTCTTCAATAATTTTAAAATCTTCAGGACTTTGAATGATTTCAGTCTCGGGATCTTTAGAGTGATCCCGTATTAGGAAAGGATCGATAGCAAGAAGTTTCTCATAAAAGGGATCCATGTCAACTACCAAGTCTTTTATCACTGGAAAGAATGGTAATGGTTCCAATTTGATTTCTTTTTTCTCTAGTTCTAAAACTAGGGTTTCACAAGCTAATCGATACTTATTATTGACAAGCATTGCACAGGAGCCGCAAACACCAGCACGACAATTGTACCTCATGGAAACGGAGCCATCATATTTAGCGATGATCTCTTGTACTGCGATTAATACTGTTGTCCCCTTATCACAATCGACTTTAAAGCTATCCCA
>JAHQWW010000020.1 GCA_029856365.1 Candidatus Hodarchaeota archaeon | reverse complement strand
CAGATCACTATTTGTGAAATAAGATTGATCCTTTCATATGAAATTGTATATCTCCCCACTTCTGCTTTAGTTGGAACCTCAAAGGAATATTGAAGTATCTCTTCAACAAGTTCAGCCCAACTATATACCATCTGAAACATATTCTGTGTATCTAGTTCAGTTATTTTAGTTAAATCATCAAGAATCATTGCGGAATCACCCTTTGTTTCTTGAATTACAGGATGTTTACTATTAAAAAGAGATTATATTTACAAATCTTCCCTATCCTTTAATTTCTTTCTGTCCCATTCCGTTAAGAAATGGTACATTTCCATCTGAGATTCTATGAAATTTAGAATCCCCTCTTCGTAATTTTCTTCGTTTATTTGCCTGTAAAATGACCTAAATTATATCCTCATTGAATCCTTGATAATACCCTGATGTTAGCAACCTATATTTTTAACTTCAATGATGACTAATACTGGATAAATTAGGATTTCATCCTGAATTGAATTGAACTAAAGCTATTTCTTAAACCAATGTTTAAACTGACAAGCTAAAGCCAAGAAGACGATTATTATGGAAACTTCCTACCTTCAAATTCTCCAATTCCTTGGTGAATCAGGATATTATGCACGAACTGAGGCTGAAAGAGCCTTGCTGCATGAACTGGCCGATAAAGGGTATGTTCGTATAAAGCGTGGAACCAAGAATGTATTTCAGATTACTTCTGATGGTGAGAAAAACCTTTCTCGTGAGATGAATCCTAATACTTCAATTGGAGATCAAGAATTTCTAAATTGCCTGAAAAAAGCCTATAGTGAGCTTGCAAACCCAATGAAACCCCTTGTGAGAATTCCTGATGTTCGTAGGATATTAAGTGATAAAAGAATTCCTGATTCATTATTTAATCAAAAAGTGCTTGATTTACATGACAAAGGAGTCATTACCTTACAAACTGCTTTATCTAAAACGCACGCTGTCCATGGTGGCATTGATTCAAACTCAGGTACAGGTGTATTCTATTTCATGATGTTTGAGGCGTAATTAATTATGACTCATGTGGCTTCATTAGTTATAGAGAATCCATTCCATAATTTTACAGCTCGTTCTGATACTCCAGAGTTTTTCAATCTGAATCGTCCGAATAAAGAGGCCCTAAAACAAGTTATCCGATTTCTTGAAATTATTCGAAAAAAGAAAAGGAAATCAGTACTCCTCCCCATAATAGCTGAAGCCGGTTATGGTAAGACACATTTCTACTGGGTCTTACGTGAAACAATTACAGATGCATATGTAGTCTACATTCCTGTTCCTACTAATCCAAATCGAGTTTATTCCCACTTTTATTTTGAGACAATTAAAGCAGGAGGAGTACCTCTTCTTGAGTACATATCTGACGCCTTAACACAGAAGTATCAAAAAGTTGAACATGCTGCTGTTGATTATTCTGGCATGGGTAATATTGTGATTGAGGGCTTCTTTGCATTAAAAGATCCTAAACAATCAAAAATGGCTTTGAAATGGTTAACAGGTTTCGATATTGATGCAGAAACAACGAACTTTAAACGGACAATAATGGATGATGAAGAATTAGCATTCGCTGCGCTCAAAGTAATTTTAAAAATTATTGATAAGCCCATTATCTTTTTTGTGGATGAACTTGAATCTCTGTTTATAGCCTTAGGCCCTGAATCAGAACTTCAATTCCTTGAGACTCTAAAAAAAATGCATAATGAGGCTTCAAATTTTATCTTATGCTTAGCCTGTCTTGCTACTCTCTGGGATAAAATCCTTGATCTTTCAAGTACAGCAGTTCAAAGTCGGATTGAACCCCCAGTTGTTTTGAAGCGTTTTTTGATAAAAGATATTCGAAACTATTGTAATCAAATGTTGCATGATTTTCATCAAAAGTTTGAGATACTCCCACCAGATCAGAATACTTTATGGCCCTTAGAAAAAGCAGATATTGAATCAGCTTATGCCTATTCTCACGGAAATCCTCGAGAAGCAATTAAGTGGCTTGCAGGATGTATAGAGGAACGGAAGGGGCCATTATTAGAAAATTTGAAGAAAAATCAAAATCATTTAACTCTTACTGGTAAAACAATTAAAGCTCTTGCTGACAAAAAGAAGGATTTCAGTACAGGTATTCTACAAAAGAATCATGGCGCATTTATATCATTATCATCATCCAAGAAAAGACTATTAGTTACTGTTCCTCCTTTGGAGATTATGGATAAAGCCTTTCATGATTCTTATGAAAATAGTTTAAAATCGATAATTACTACGGAAAAATACGATGAGATAGTTCTTATAGGTTGTTTTCCTGAATATGAAAAAGATGAGGATCTAATAATCACACAATTCTCCGTTGAAGAGCTAGACACTAAATTTCAAGAGTATTTGGAACAATTCTAGAAACTATATCGGTTTGTTATTTTCTTCTGAAAATTAATTTAAATAAACCATTAGAAGTAGATCCTGTCATTATTATCCTTTTTCATTGGAGTAAATCAATTGAGTAAATCATTTCAGGATCCTGGAATAATAGAGGAGATTAAAGCTAAAATTCACAAACTAGCAGATAAATTGGCTGATCGTAAAATACGGATTTGCCATGTTTGCGGGACTCATGAATACACCATCTCTCATTGGGGTATTAGGTCTCTTTTACCTTCAAATATTGAGGTAATCGCAGGCCCAGGTTGCCCAGTGTGCGTCTGTCCTAATGAGGATATAGAACAGAGTATTTGGCTTGCGAAAAATGGGTACACTTTAACGACTTTTGGTGATATGTCACGAGTTCCTAGTAATCAGGGATCTCTTCTCTCTGCTAGAGCAGAAGGGGCTGATATTCGAGTAGTTTATAGTTTTCTTGATTCGATTAAGCTAGCAACGAATAATCCTCAGCAGAAAATAACTTTTTTCGCTATTGGATTTGAAACAACAGCCCCAACGGTGGCTATTGAACTTGTAAATCAGCGGGTTCCCTCTAATCTTTTCATTCTAAGTTCTCATAGACTTGTACCTCCTGCGATGAGTGTATTAATCGAACAACCCGATATTTCTGTAGACGGATTTATTGCACCTGGACATGTATCTGCTATAACAGGTTTCGGTATTTATGAACCTATAAGCGATGAACATCATGTTCCAATCGTTGTAGCAGGATTTGAACCAGCTGATGTGATGCTTGGTATCTTAGCAATTCTCCAACAGTTAATTCACTCACGTTCTAAAACAGAGAACCTCTACTCCCGAGTAGTTACACGAGAAGGAAATAAAACTGCTTTAGCAGCAATGGAAAAAGCATATTCCATTATTGATGCAAAATGGAGAGGGATTGGTGTCATTCCATCATCAGGATTCGAAATAGCACCCATATTTTCTCAATACAATATTCGAGAAAAAGAGGAGATTCCAATAACTAGTTCTAGAGACATACCAAAAGGATGTAGATGTGCTGATGTTATGCTAGGGAAAATTTATCCTGAAAATTGTACACTTTTTAACAAAGCTTGTACTCCTGAATCTCCCGTGGGTCCTTGCATGGTAGGTAATGAGGGTACCTGTGCAATACATGCAAAATATGGTGGATATTTAAACCTCAACGAAAAATAGTTTGTTTTTACTACAGGTATTAACAGAAACTTTGATATTTAGAACAGCTTTTGTTATGACAACTTATTATCCTTTTAAAATGTAATTAAGCCTTCCATTCTTTTCTATTGCGCATATATATTGTTTTTCCCTTTATAACTTAGCAATAATCCTTCAAATGGATGAAGTGAGACCAATCTATCTGTTTTTAATGAGATATCTAAATTTAAAGTAGAAAATACTTTGGTAGCTGAGGGATAAGGATTGGAAATTTGTATTCCCTTTTTATTAAAGTTGAGTAATACTAGAATTCTCTCGGTCTCTACTCGACGTTCAAAAATAAGACAATTCCTGTTAGATACAGGAAAAAACTTAAGGGAACCTTGTGTAAGAGCTCTCTTTGTCTTACGAAATTGTATCAATCGTTTAAAAAAGGTCAACATCGACTTTCCGTCGTTTTTTTGTTTTTCCACATTGATAATTGGTGAATTTTTTGCTACTGGTAACCAAGGGTCTGTGTTAGGATCTGACGAAAAACCAGCGTTTCGAGTGGAGCTTGTCCATTGCATCGGAGTACGACACCCATCACGTCCGAAAAACTTACCTATTGGAATACGCATTACTTGAAGATTTGCAATAGGATCTCTTAATGATTGCTTAGGAATTTTCACTTGGTGCATCCCAAGTTCCTCTCCATAATAAATAAAAGGAGTACCTCGTAAGGTTAAGAGAAGGAATAACAGTAGTTTTGACTTTTTCTCATCATTCCTGTATCGAGAGATCATACGAGCTTTATCATGGTTTGAAAAAAAATAACAGGGCCATAAAGGTTCGCTCAGGATGTTTTCTGTTTCTTGAATTGTCTCTTTAAACTTTTTAGCTGAAAATGGTTGATCTCTAAATTTATAATTGAACACAAGGTTTAGACCGTCATTATCCTTACCATAAAGAGAATGAAATATTCGTGGGCCTCCTGTCGCTTCCCCTACAAGCATTCTTTCAGGTGTATAGGAATCAATAAGTTTTCGAATGCGAGTACACATATTAATTGTTTCACCGAGAAAACTTGTATACTTTGGTTTCTGAAATAGGTAAGCGGTGGAATTAGCTGACGGTAAGAGGCGCCAGCTTCGTGGATTGTCACGAAAGCCACTATCTTCGAAAAGAGTATGGATAATATCTAACCGAAAGCCATCTATGCCTTTATCCAACCAAAAGCGTAAGTAATTGAACATGGTTTCTTGAACTTCGTTGTTACGCCAATTAAGATCAGGTTGACAAGGTAAAAATTGATGTAGATAGAATTGTTGTGTTTTCTTGTCCCATTCCCATGCTGATCCTCCAATAATAGACTTCCAATTGTTAGGTGGCTTTTTTCTCTTATTTCTACCATTTTTCCAGATATACCACTCACGCTTAGGATTATCTCTATCTGTTCGTGCCTCAAGGAACCAAGGATGCTGATCAGAAGTATGGTTCAATACCATGTCTAATATTATTTTAATCCCTAAAGAATGAGTCTTCTCTAATAATTCATCAAAATCCGCCATTGTACCATATTCGGAGTTAATCGTTCCATAATCAGAGACGTCATACCCATAATCTTCTTGTGGTGAGGGGAAAATAGGTGAAAGCCAGATTGCATCAATCCCAAGCTCCTGTAAATAGTCTAATTGTTTAATAATTCCTTGAAGATCACCGATCCCATTGTTTGAGCTGTCCGCGAATGAACGGGGGTATATCTGATAAAATACTGCTTTTTGCCACCATTTTTTATTTTTCATAGATCTTCATCTTGAATATATAAGAAATAATGGAGGATATAGATCCTGTCTAAAATCGGAGTTATTTTCATATAAGAAAAAGAATAAATAAATTAAACTACTTACTTTGCCATTATGTACTATTTTATTTCTTGCTAAAACTTCCTAAACCACTCTTCTTGGCTAATTTACGAACTTTTCGCATTATAAAAGGACGCTTAATTTTCACTTGGAAGTTATGCTTATTTTTTCGGGCAATCTTTAGCATAAGCATATAAGACTTAAAGATTTTGTCTAGATCGTCAATAGATCGAGGAGCCAATTCCATTGTGACAGTACCAGAAAATGAAATGTCATTTAAGAAGTTTTTAACTGGATTGAGTGGCATATCCCCTTCTGTTAACAACGGATAATGTGTATCTTCATCTCGTGTTCCTCCAGAGATGTGAATATAGCCTGAGGATGCTCGTAAGTACTCCAAACATGGTTCAGGAAGTTCTAAAAATTTTTCCCCATTTGTAATCCATGAATGAGGAATGTCGAAACACATTCCTATTTTCTTGCTAACATTGGCTTTGGTGTTTTCTATAAACTCCTGAAAATCCTCCCACGATTGGTATGGCATATTTTCAAGTAAAGGGAATGGTATTTTCTCTAGCCTGTTGTAAAATATTTCCCAAGAACCACCAGCATCAGTAGGGGGATGCACTACTACTCCAATTGTATGTAAATCATCTTGAGTATCAATAACGTTTTTAACAAACTGATCGACTATCTGATCGTTTGAGGAAAGATCAATCCCGTAGTCTTCCACATAAGGCGCATGAATTACAGTTTGAGGTGCTTTCAACACACGAATCACGTTCTCTATGTCTTCAAAAACTGTCTGATCAAATTCAATGTGCTGTAGTCCTATAGCTGAAGCTATTTCCACCCACTTCGATGGAAGGATATCATTTATTTTTTGGATAGTCAAGCCTGTTGTAAAAGTCATCTACTCATCTTCTGTCCTTATATCGTTCGTTATTGTTACCAGGGCCCATGTTTTGGGAAATGAGGTTCCCAATTTTGTGGAACCGTACCAGTAGCATAAACTGTTATGTTGAAGTTCTCTAGTAAGTTATCTTTTGCATTCTGAATATCTTCTGGGCTGATTTGAAAGATATTCTTCTGAAATTCATTTGCAGAGAGGGGTTGGTGGAATTTAATGTACTTTTGGAGAAGATCAATGCCATAATTACTAGGATCCTCGATTTCAGAAAGATAGGACCCCCAAACTTCCTCTTTCAGCGCGGTAGCGATTTGAGGGGAAATTTTGAGATCACGAACAGTAACCATTAGGTCAATAACCTTTTGAAAGACTTCTTCTGTCTTGTCAGGAGGAGTTACAAAGAGAATATTACCTATTGAAACATCATAGAGAGCTTCAAATCCATAATGACAAACACTGGCTATTCCTTTGCTAATTACTTCCCTGTACAATAATGAAGTGCGTGAATTTCCAATGAATGTATTTAGTAACAGTAATGGGAAAAAATCTGTTGATCGAATGCCAGGAGAGGTCCAAGCTAAAGCAACATAAGAAAGGGGTTTTGAGAGTTCTTTTTTGTAAAAGGAAATATTACTCATACCATTTTTTGGAGTAGGATAATCGACATTTGGTGGGTAAATTGGGTGCTTTCGTGGTTGAGCGATTGGGTCACTGAAAATAGAGCTTAAATATTGTTTTTCTGCTTCTAAATCGAAACCTCCGACCAGAATTACAATTGCATTATCAAAAGCATACAGACGCCCAATGTAATCAAGCATCATTTCAGGGGTAATACCCGCTACAGAATCAAGTGTTCCAAGGATATTGTGTTCGAGTGCTGTACCCATGAGATGTTTTTTCCATACTGTAAGGTTTGTATCAAATTCTGGCATATCCGCACGAAATTGTATCTCTTGTAAAATAACTTCTTTCTCTGCTTTAAATTCTATTGGGTCAATGGTCTTATCAACTAACAATTCCTTCCAAATTTCTGCAGCTTTATGTAAGTTCCGACTGGGGACTTTTGCATAATACGCTGTATGATCAAAGGATGTACCTGCGTTTAAATCAGCCCCCAAGCGTGTGAACGCCTCGTTTACTTGCTTCGTGGTTCTTGTAGGGGTTCCTTTGAAGAACATGTGTTCTATAAAATGACTGATCCCATCATTTGATCCAGGGCCAAATCCTTCCTCATACATTGCTCCTGCATGGAAACCTACCACGAATAAAGTCGTTTTCCCACCCGGAATCGATACTAGTTGTAATCTAAGATTATTATCCAAGGTTACGATTTCAGATTGATCATTCAGCATTGATATTCTCTCATTATTCGGAATAAGTATTTCTTTTCCAACTTTCTTGAATCCGAGCGGGATTTATATCGCCAACAATAGCTAAGCTAACATTTTCAGGACGAAGAAGATTCTTTTTCCACCAAGAGTTGATACCCTCAGAAGAAACTGCTTTAATTTCCTTATATCCTGATTCAATGTTCGGTGGAAGACCGTGGGCTCCCCTATTTATGATTCGAGAAGCTGTTGAACGGGAATCATCAAAAGATAAATCAAGTTGTCCTAAAATAAAATCACGAGTTGTATTATACTCTTCTTGTGACATAATCTCTCTACTTAGATCGGTAAGCAATTCCACTAACGAATTTATTGCTTCTTCTGTCCTCTTTGGAGATGTTTCCATATAGCAACGTAGTACTAACGATTTATCTAAAAGCTTCAAAGTCGATCCAGCAATGTAACCAAATGATTTTTGATCTCTCAGAATTGAGAACATTCTGGAGCCAAAAGATTCTCCAAGGAGAGCACTGGTAAAACGTGCTAGGCCAATTGTACTCGGACTTACATCAGTTATTATGTTAACACAAAGATATACACTACCCTCTTCCTTTGCAGATGAAGCCAAAAGATTATTTGGTGGAACGTCTCTTTGAGGAAATGATTGAAGTTTTTGAGCTTTTATGCTTTGGGTAGAAAGAAATTTAGTTATTTTCTGGTCTATTTGTTTATGGAGACTTTCTGAAATCGCTCCCACGGCAAATCCCCACGGATTAATCAGTAATTCATGATGAGTTTTTTGCAGATCGTCTTTCGTGAGTTTTTCTAAGGATTCAGGTGTTCCAATTTGAGAGCGGCCGAGGGGATGATTCTCTCCAAAAGTGGCTTTATCCGCATCAAAAATCATCATCCTTCGTATTGGATTTGATTGAACCTGGTGGAAAATCTGGACTAAATTCTGTTTTTCAATAAGGAAATGTGTTTCCTCTAAGGTGGGGTGCGAAATCATCTCGAACAGAAGATCCAAAGTTCGGATTGCATATTTTGGTTGTATTTGAGCACCAATAATAGAGAAATCTTTTTCTGTAGAAGAAAACAGTGAGCCACCTGTGCCATCAATCAATCTAGCGATTTCGATTTCATTATGTTGTATTGTTCCCCTAGCCATGGTTTGTAACAGAACTTGGGTGGTACCCGGAAGTGTATCATGAGCTGCCCCTCTATGAGTAACAATTCCCAAGGATATTGTACGTTGATTAGGATATGAGCGAATCACTGTTGAGAGCATTCAAAAATCTCCATAAGGATATAGTTAAGCGTTGAGTAGAAAGATTATGCATAAATCATGGACTGGATCATTGACTGAGCTGGAGGGTCATAGTACGTTCGGGAGCAACTTTCACTATTTTTGCTCGGCCTTTTTTCCACCACCAAAGAATTGCACAACCTATGGCGCCAACAAAAAGAAGGACTTGAGCAATAGTTATCATCCACATCATATCGAAAGATCTAGCAAGTTGTGGAAGAAGGTATGCTAATTGACCAGCCATTGTTACTTGAAGGTTAACACCGAATAATGAGTCGACAGCTGGCATAGCCCCACCTCCGATTGTTCCTATCAAAGCTGCTACTTGACTGACACGATGACTGGCAACAGCTAATTCTGGGAGATCTAATCGTAGTAAAACTATTCCTCTCTCATCTTTCACAAAGAGGGATCCTTCGAGAGATGTGGTTCGGAAGCCTGCTTCTACTAACGGAGTAATAAAGAATGTTAGCACTCTTGGGAGGTTTTGTGGTCTTGGATCAATAATTTGAGAAGTGGGTTGTACTAAACATCCACTCAGTAATGGTTCAACAACTAATCGTTTAGTAATATCAAGCAGTTCAAACTCTCCCCGAGTTTCTTTTTCTTCCTCACCCGATAGGAAATGTTTTTTATCAGCAGCAATCTTTTTCGCTATCTGCGACAAAGTTACTGTAAATGGATAGGTTTTTCGGGGATTCATTCTAGAATAATAGTGAACATGAGTATGAATAGTTTCAGGTTTAGATATTTTGGGAGTGACTGTGGGTTCTTCGATTTCAGTCTTGAATTCTTCTTTTATTGCTTTTTTTCGTTTTTTTGATATCTCCTCACCACGAATATCAAGATTTTCAGCTGCTTTAGTAGGAGCCGCTGTTGTTACTGGTGGAGGTGCTTCTGTAGGGGGAGTTGATGGAGCAGGTTGGAGAATTGGGGGAGCAGCCCTAGCGACAGGGCGAGATGGATGCGGAACTCCGCCAGGAGGGCCAGGTGGTGCCTTTAAAGCAGGTTTAGGGGGAGGGGTTGATGAAGGTGTCGATTCTGCAATTTCAGGAGTTACTTCTAATTTTAGTTTTTCTGATGTAAGCTCTTCCAAAGCACCTTCAAGGATGTCATCAAGGACTACTTCATCAAAAGCTGCTACTTCCTCTCTTTTAGACATTGCTTCTTCAACTGTTTCTTCTTCTTCATGAGTTAAGGGAATGTCTTCCAGTTTACTTGAAAGAGTAGTTGCGCTTTTAGAGTAAAGCTTATCAGTAGATAATGCTAATTCAGTTAAAACTGGTTGAATTTTTTCATATTGGGCCAGTTTCTCCCAAATAACACTTGCCAAATGTAATGTTTCCAGAATAACATACTTTCCGGCCTCCGTGGCTTTTTTCAAAATTGTAAGAATAGTTGAAAGAAATTCTGAGGGTGATTCTGAAAAAAAAGCCTCCAAGGTTGAAGCAAGATAATGATGAAATTCTTTATGATTAATATATTTTGAGTCTTCTGGAAGAGTTAGAAGATAATTAGGAACAGAATCTAACCAATTCGAGGCAGATTGAAGAGAGAAAGGGAAAAACATCGTTTAACCTCTTTTTATATATTAAAATATCTTCTTCTTAAAGCATTTTTTCATTCAGAAAAAAGGGAACTAAGCAGAATCAATGTGATTTGTGCAGTATCGATCGGTCAAATGAATATGAAAAAATAAAAAAAATCACTTCTATGAGCCTGATTTTGCTCTCAGTTTGATGATCTCATCTTGAATTTCTTTAATAAGTTGATCATAAGGACAAAGAAGGTATAAATCAATGTTTCTGATCTTCTCAGGGTCATTGATATTGTAAAGAGTTCCTTCATCAACTAATTTAGCTAAACCCTGTGGAACATAGACGATCCCCTCCTGAATAAGTCGAAAAATTTCCCGTAAGATAATCTCCTTTTCTTGTAATGTTCGTATCTCAAGGATCTTTAGCAGAATCTGTAGGTTTTGTTTCTCTGTGTCCTTGAAGGATAATAGAATGAGAGCACGATCCGTTAATTGAGCCCTTTCTTCCTCAGTTATTTCGATTTCATTCAAACAGTTTTTTTTCGTTTTCATTGGACTCTAGTCCTTTGTATGTCAATGATAAATCTTTATATGATTTGAAATTGCTTTGATAGGTATAATAGTAATAATTGCTTGAGTAATGAATTTTCGTTAAGCCCTAAGGAAGGAATCAAGTCAGAATTGATTTGAGACAAGATATCAGTTATTGAACAGTTATTTGGGAGGTTTAATTTATCCCCAACAAGTTTAATTTCATGTAAGAGTTCATTTAATTGACTAAAACTGTTGATATGGTAATTAAAGACCTTCCGAATCTCCTCCAAATTTTTATAAAGCTTTACAAGTTCTTCAACAGGAGTTTGGGAGGGTAGTTCGAGTTCTGATTGCATATGTTTTATACATCGCCAAGTGGCGATCAAAACTTGTTCTGAAGATCCATTTGCCAGTTTCAGGTATTCCTTTAGTTGTTCGACTTCTCGGTGCTTTTGACGATCTTTAGGTGAAATATCTTTATGGATCATCATTTTACATCCATCTAATTAGCTGATAAGTCTTTTATGGGTTCTTGATAACTTTGGTAGTATTCAATTCTGTTATTTCGTTTTGAATTTCTCTAATTAATTCTTCATAGGGACGAAGGAGGCATAGATCGATACTTTCGGCTTCTAAAGAGTTGTTAATGTCAAGACGAGAACCTTGATCGATCAATTGAGGGAGGCCTCGGGGGACATATACAATACCTTCCCGAATTAAGCTATAAATTTCATGTAAAATGTTCCTTTTCTCTTCTAAGGTGCGAATACCAAGTACATTAAGGACATAGCGTAAGCTTTGGGTAGAAGTATCTTTAAACGATAATAACAAAAGGGCACGATCTGCTAAGCGGTGAATATCGTTCTCTGTTGCCTCTATTATTTTTGTTTCATTAGATTGAAAGAATGGTTGGTCTAATAGAGATTTATGATCCACTTTTTTACGACTTGGTTCTACTTTTCGAATTGATGCAAATTCTGAATACATATCAAAAACCTCCAGTAAGCGCATACCGAGAACTATCTGTAGGATCCTGGATCATTTGCAGCCTCTCATGAGAAAAATATTCGATTAAGTCAAGGAAATATGTGAGGAGTTGTTTGAGTTCTGGGTCAGAAAATTGGTACTTTTCGTTTATTTGAAGCAGGCAGATTTTATCTTGAAGCTCAAACGAAGAAAAGAGATTCGTGGATATGAATAATAATTGAAATACTCGATCTAATGATTTTTTAATGCCAAATCGGTCTGTGACTTGCACTTTATACAACGTCCATGTGTTTTTGGAAAACTTTGCTTTGAATAACACATGAAAAACATCTCTTGAAATATTGGGAAGTAACTAGTTTTGGACATAATTCGAAAAAATATGTCTATATTAATCAAAAAATTTGGTATGAAATTTCAAAAATAACAAAAACGGGCACAAAATACATGTGAGAAACATCTCCCTCCATTATTACAAAAACAATTATGTTACAGAAAAAATAAGGCGCTTGGTATGAAAAATTAATTAACACTTGGACAATAAATCATTTTGCTAACACATTTTGTGAGTTGTGGAGAGGCATAAAAAGGCCACGTATTACCTTGGGAGGGTTACGGTAGTATATTAAGGGCTGAAATAACCTGAAAGAGCCATGAGGGGTAATCTCTGGGTTAATCTTGAGAATATCCACTTCTATGAGGGCATTCGTCGATTTTGTCGGGTTTCTTTAATTTGGGTAAAGTAGGGAGACCTATATTATGGTACATTAAAGAACTAATGATTAGTTAATTTTGTGTTTTCTAGCCTTGAATTTAGTCTATAATTGTACTAGCTGGTCCAGCAACGACTGCAGTTCCCAATGACGATGCTGCAATGAATAGTAATATCAGGAATAACCAGGGGAGTAGTTTTAATAGCGTTAATTCAACATCAATTCTTTTTTCACGATTTCTTATTTTTCTCATTGTTTTTTACACACCTTATACTTTTATTCGGTTTTTTTTCTCGGTTATGGCAAAATGAGCGAGTATCTTACTCTTTTGCACATTCGAAGATCTTATCTAGACAGGTTTTTAAATGATACTACCCTTCTTTTCGGCATCAAATGCCTCTCCCTAAACAAATTCCCCCAATTCTAGATAATTTCCGACAAAACCTCGAAGACTACAAAATAGAGGAATTTGTACTTGATTTTCTAAACATCTGGTTATACATCCATGAAAAGGCTAAGAATTTTTCTTTAGAAGATACTTTAGTTTTAACAAAACAGATCCTAAAATCTCATATTCTTCCATTCTTTGAGAAATTTAAAGAGGATAATTGCCTAGAATTAAATGAAAGTTGGCTCAAAGACTATGCTTCTATTGTAATAAAGTGGAGGAAAAGGGGAGGTCATTTATTCCCTTTGAAATTAGTTGCTTATGAAATATGTTATCACCATAAGCAACTCTATGAATTTTACATACAAAAGCTGTTGTCAAAAGAGATTAATGGAGAAAAGGAAGCCTTATTCGAATTTCTCTACCCTATCTTATCAAATTTCACGGTACCTCTTGATGATCTTTATATATCATTTCTAAAGGCTTTTCAGGGTTTAGAAAAGCATAATCCAGTGTATTATAGACAACCAACTCAAATGGATTTCGCAAAGCATTTGGATATCTCTCCTCGAACCGTTTTGCGACGTATGAATATTATCCGTCTATTGCAAATGGTCAATGCTCTTCATTTCTTGGATATGGGCAAACTGGGCTACGAAACAACTATGTTTGTACATTCAAATAATTTCCCAAGACAATTTGAGAAATATTTACTCTTATCAACTAATTTAACAATAGGAACATTCAGCGTTGTCCAGATCCCTTATAAAAAATCAAAAAAAATGTATTCCCTTCAGGACAATCTTGAAGTTATAATCTCTCAAACATTGACAACAAAAGTTTCTTCATGGAATTTAACTGGCTTGTCTCAAGGAGAAGATACCTGGCGCACTCCTCCTCCATTTCTCCACGGAAATGCAGACATTACCCTCATTTCTCCTAGTCCTGACATTCTTTTCTCTCTTAAACCTTCTTTTAATCCCTTTCGACCACTTACTCCTGCTGACATTAGGATCCTTGATTTTCTTACCACTAAAGGGAGTTTTACAAGTATCAGACAACTCAGCAATACTATTGAAGTTTCAGCGCCAGAAATTTCAAAACGACTTCAAGAATACGGTAAGGAAGAGCTATTAGTTAAAATGAATCAATATTACAATATTGGACTAGATCTAACAGTTTTCTTCTTTGTTTCCGCTGAAGATCATACAATTCCATGGATTCAACATTTCCTTAGCTTCCCAAGATGTGATGTCTATTATCAAGATGAAGAATCACCTTATTATTATTTTGGTTACCTTAAATTGCCTAATTATTGGATTAAAGCCTTTGCTCGGAAAATTGATTTGATCAAGAGAGATTTTGACATTAAATTGTATTACAAGATTGCAAGCTCGGTTGATTATGCGAAATGGGGTGTTGAATTAAGTGATACATATTTTTAAGCATTTTTTCAATCTGAGCTTTGTATGATTTAGATTAAATCAAAAATAAGATAGCCTAAGGCGAATTAAAGGAAAATATTCGCCAAAACATGTCTTTATTGATAAAATAATCTGTTTAATTCTATTAAATTGGAAAATCTTCCTTATGATATTACACTGAGATTCTCTGAGTAATATATTCCCTTATAATGGCTCAAAAAAATTGTCTTTTTTTGATGATTAGAAGAAGAAAACACAACTACAGCTGATTAGAGACCATATATTCTTATTCTCTAAGCTAATCTACCGTTTGATGCATCAATTCCTATTTTCAATAACAAATGTGATTTGAACAGGAAAAAACGTTAGAATTAAACTAAATAATTACTGAAGGAACCATCTATGCAATCAAACTTACAGCAACTTGAACAAGAGATCAAATCTCATATGAAAAAGGTTAAACGAAAAATTGTCGTCCTTTCTGGAAAAGGTGGGGTAGGAAAATCAACTGTTGCAGCCAATCTGGCATTGGCATTTGCAGAAAAGTTTCCAAAAGGAAAAGTTGGGGTGGCAGATTTAGATTTCTCAGGGCCAAACATCCCCAAGATCCTTGGTGTCGAGATGAAAAGGATGGAATCACCCAAGGATAAAAAATTTAGCCCTATAAAAGGCCCTATGGGCGTCAAGATAGTTTCAATGGCCTTCTTTTTAGACTCCCCTTCCACTCCAGTGGTTTGGCGTGGTCCTTTAAAGATTAAAGCCCTTAGACAGTTTCTAACTGATTTTAATTGGGGGGATTTGGAGGTATTAGTTTTTGACATGCCACCAGGGACAGGAGACGAAGCTATTTCAATCATGCAGATGATTCCTGATATGGATGGAGTCGTGATTGTCACCACCCCACAAGAGGTAAGTCTTCTTGATACAGGTAAATCATTGGTTATGTCACGTAAAATGGATCGTCCAGTCATCGGAATTATTGAAAATATGTCTTCCTATAGTTGTCCTTCGTGTGGAGCAACTCACTCACTATTTGGAGAAGGAGGAGGCACTCAAATGGCCCAAGAATTTGGAACAGAACTTCTAGGGCAAATTCCTCTTGATCCCAATATCAGAGCTGACGAAGATCACGGGATATCCCAAGCTTTTGAGTATTTTAAGCCCATCGCTGATAGAATCCTAGAAAAAATCAGTTGAAGAGATCAAAATTCTTTCTCCAGGGTTTCTAGTAAGTTCCAGATGGGTTTCTTTAACAGCACTATAACTGGGGAAAATTCCAGTAAAATCCAAATTCCTGCTACTGGATAAGTATCTAGGTTCAAATTTTATATAAAAATGTTCCACTATAAAAAGAACACATTTTGAACATAACCCTTTTATTTGGGTTTAGAGAATTTGATTTACTCGACTTAATTTTCTCTAGGTGAAAAATGATGACTTATTCTTCCATGTTTTCCGCGAATCGCGTCCAAAAGCTAGCATACTCGGTTGCTACTTTCGGAAATGCATTGATTGGTGCTGTTTTTACCGTCTTTACGTTCTTTTATTATAAAAACGTAGTTTTTGAGCAAACTTTTTTTGAAGCTAATGAGGCAATAATCAGTACTCTACTTGGGACAGCGTTGGCAATCGGGTGGTGGATACAAGCTATAATGAATCCAGTAGCAGGATGGTTGTCGGATAAGATGGTCTCATCACGTTTTGGACGACGAATACCGTGGCTAATCCTGGGCTCTCCCATCATAGCTGTGAGTTTTATTGCAATATACTTAGTTCCCACCAATTCAACAGAGTTATTTTTTCCAATAATTTGGCTGATAATTTTCGTTGCAATCTACAATGGTGCATATGCCGCGACTGTATGTGTTTACTTATCAATTATACCTGAAATATGTCCCACTCCTGAAGAACGAACTAGCATCTCTACATATCGTCAAGGGTTTTATCTCGTAGGTACAATTCTTGGAGCCATAATCGGAGCACTACTCGAAGACCTTGCTTTTATGGTATCAATAATACTCGCTTTATTGTTTGTAATTTGCTTCTATATTGCTGCTTTCGGTATAAAAGAACCACCAGAAGTCCCTGAAACACCAACATTTGGTATTATTGAAGCATTAAGAGTAACATTCAGTAATAAACCCTTTGTACCCTATCTTGGCTATACAGTATTTATGACCGCGTTTCAATCGATGCTGTTAACCATGCTGCCAGATTTCGGAAGACATGTGGTCTATAAAGGTGAAGAAACCATAGTATCCTCCTTTCTTCCAGGCGCCTTTGTTATTACTGCGATAATAGCAGTAGCTCCAGCGATGTATTGGATTAATAAAGTGGGCAAAAAGAAAGCAGCTTCTTATGCAATGTTTGCTGCTGCAATAATAACTGTATTCCTTGCGACTGTGGGGTTAATTCCCGATTTTGAACTGATCCATACACTTATTGTAGTACTGGTCCTGGGTATTCCAGCAGCTCCCTTATTGATTCTTCCTGATTCGATCATATCTGATATCACGGATTATGATGAAATGGTTACAGGTACACGACGAGAAGCAATGCATTTTGCATCACAAGGATTGATAACCCGTTTCGCAGGTGGTTTTGCTGTCCAAATAATGGGAATTATTTTAGGAGTTTTTGGTGGAACGTACTCTGCGACAGAACCATTCCATGGAACACTTGGATTATTACTAATAGGTCCTGTCGCTGCAATCTGTGCTATCATAGGACTTATAATCTTCCGCTATTACCCAGAGCAGGAAGTGATGGATGCTTCAGCAAAGAAAATACAGGTTTAAGCTGGTTCTCTTTTTTTCTCTCCCTCTTTTATTTTCACCTCATAAAATCAATAGGGATTCCAGTCTTTAATTTTTGGATATTCTTCTTTCTCACCATATTTGTAGCTATCAAACAATTTACCCCAGTCTGTCTGCTGGAACATCTCGATTTTTCTTTTTCCAATGAATCTATACCAGAACCAATCGTGATATATGCTCGATCCTGCGATCAACAGTTTGAAGATTGGAGTGTGGAAAAACAACCAGTGAAAGGGTTTTAATGGACGATAGCGATAAGTAGTATTTCGTAACCTTTGATCCCACCGGACCACAAGACTTCGTTTCACATTGAAATTAAAATTCATATTTTGTACTTCTTCGGAGTCTAATCCAATTATCTCAATCTGATCAACATCCCCAGTACCAAGGCCCTGGTCATGAGCCATTTGGATGTATTTTATACTCAAGGGGTCAAAACCCATTATCTTGGCAGAAAGGGCATCAATAGCAACTTGATCTTCACTCGCAAGAAGAAGATTAGTGTAAACGGGCTCCATTACACGAGGGCCAGCACCATCTCCAGCAACGGTACCATCCATCACTGCTAACATGCCTGGGTGGATTTCTTTTTGGATTGTTAATAAATCAACTAAAATGCCATCAATTATTCGATGAGAATGGTGACGGTACTTCGGAATTAATCCTCCAAAAGCGTTTTTGATCGCTCCCGTTGTGACTGTGTGGCCATGCACCTTCAAAGTAGGTAAATGTACAATATTGCTATTCATAAACACTTCTGGAATGATAATATTATCCTTGAATAATTCTCGCATCCAAGGAACGTCACCCTTAGGATCAAATTTAACCCATTTTTCATTGGTAAGAGGACGAAACTGGGTGTTGTAATTACTTAAAACTTTAAGGAGTTTGTTTTCAAAGAAGCCTTCCCATGGTTTTGTCACGACAGTCTGGTTTTCTACGGGGATTAAATCTTCTGATTTGAATCCATCTTTGGTTAATTTTTGTAATACCCCATCTAGTTGCCATGGAGGGGTAGAACATGCGGGGTAAAATCGTGTCCAAGATAAATTTATTTTAATGATTGTTTTCAATTCTTTTCTAATTATAGAATGGAAATCTATAAGATCTAGCAATTTAGAATAATCTTCAATGATATTCTGGGGCATTGTTTCGATAACTGCGACTTTTGACAAATAATCACACCAAAAATATCTTTTCAGATGTACTTAAAGAGTTTTCACCTTTGAAAAAATACATTTCGAGCTTTAAAGATGTAGATAATAGAATAAATCAATATCTTAGTTGATAGAACATCTGTTGTCCATTCCTGTATGTAAACAGTACTCCCATGTCCTTAAGAGGTTTAATATATCTGGTAAGATTTTTTAATATTATATTGTTATGTTTAAGTGTTTTTATAAGATTATCACGACTGATTCCTTTTGAGTATGAAGTCTCAATTTTTGATAGAATTTTGTATATCCTTAATGAATTCTTCCAATGACGCGTCATAATTTCTCGTAGATGAGTTAGATCTTGAAAATGAATATTAGTAATTTCCTCTATTGCTTTCAATGGTTTTTTAATATCAATAGGAAGAAGGGGATTGTCAGTCAGAGGAACTGGTATAGTACCTTTAAACTGAAAATAAAATGATTTTTCAAACCAAGAATATCGATCTAATACTCCAATCTCATCTAATTTGTTTAGTGCATTCCGTATCCCAAAAGAACAATCCTTCATCCTCTGAACTAAGTCGTAAAGATGGAGTATTTTGGTTCCATTTGATTGAGGTAAATTTTCATTAGTAAGTAATACATTATAGACTCTTAATACAACTGGCCAATGATCTCCCAACCATTCATTAAATGAATTAAGTTCTGGGATTATTATATTATTTCTCTGAAACTCATTCAAAATGGTTTTCTGATAAGGTTTCAAGTATTTTATTTGGTCTAAAAGAGTCAATCCATTTGGAAAATCATGAGTAAAGAAGTAAACAACTTTATGGTCATTAAATTCTCTGAAGATTCGATAGTAATTGACAACTCCTATCTTTTTTAAAGAATAAAGGACTTGATGATGAGACTCAATTTTAATATTATCTTCAGAAGCTAAATCTTCCATCGTTATAATTTTCTTTTCATTAATGATAGAAGATATTTTTAACGCTGTTAACCAATGAGGACCAATGATTCTTTGTAAAACTTTGTCATTCACCTCTTTCCTTGGAATATAGTTATTTTTCATTAGTATTTTTAATCCATTTACTGCTTGAGGTTCTAGAATATCTGTTAATTCAGGTGGTTTTTTCTCAAAATAATAATAGTAATATCTATTCGATAATCCCACTCTAAAATATCTTTCTCTCACTATCCCGATCCTTTCTAGTTGTCTTAGTCGCAGCTGAACCATTCGTTTATCCTTTAATTCATCGTGATCTGCTAAACTCTTTACTGTTTCATAATCAGATGATAATAACCTTTCTAAGATCAGAAGGCTTTGTAAGCTGCGCAGTATTCCCCGAGTGGGCTTGTTAACTTTTCCAATTGTTTCTTGGGGTAATCCTAAACCACTCAATCTGTCTATTATCTTGGTAGTTAATTTTTTCGCCTTTTTTAGCGCATCTAACCTGTCTTTCGGCAGTTCATTTTGAATTTCCATGATTTTTGTCTCAAACTCCCTCTTTCTTTCCTTCGGTAACCTGCTTGCGATATCAGACTTATGTAAGACGGTGATTCGTGTCATTATTTCTTTTTTCTCTGTCTGATTCAATCCCATTTTGTTCAGTTTGTTTTTTATATGTTTTTTTCCCCAAGAATGACCAAATTCTTCTAGGACACCGATTATTAAGCGACTTTTTGGAAAATATCTTAGATAATTGAGAGTTCTTGGCCGAATTGCTCCTATTGATTTTTTGAAATCAATAAAGGTCATGGGCTTACCATGCTCAAGTAATGTTGCATCAGGCCGAATTGTTTTTTCTTTTCCTTTAATTTTGACTAGATGTTCTCGTTGTCTGTAGATCTGAGCCTTTGGAAAGAGATAAGACAGGATTTCTTGCCCTAATCGTTCAAATTCATATCCAATGTAGGCTGCATAATAGTAGTTTATTCTCTCAAGGCCCCGCTGGGTAATTCCAATCTTTTTTTCTTTAAAAGGCGTAATAGTGAAATAATAATTATATTCTTGCCTTTCCTTCAGCGGATCATCTTTTTTGACTTGTGTTAGAACCATTTTATTTGGTGTTATTGTAAATTTAATTAGCCTTGAATTTCCAAAATTAAAACGTTTCAATGTCGTTTGAGGAAGACCCAGTTTTAATTGATAGCTTTTTTGACCTACTTTTCGTGATTCACCTAATCTAATTACTGATTGTTCAAGAAATTTGTGTGATGTTTTCTGGTAAACATGAAATAATACGTTATTCGATGGTTTAAACCCAAACCGTTCCAGTACAGGGATTTCTTTAGTAGAAAAAGTATTAATATAATCTGAGACTTGTGTATAAGCTCTTAAAATGCTATATTTCTGATTTTGGTCTATTCCTGGGGTTATAATAAACCTATAATTGTAATTTTCTTTCTCTAATGTAATCTCCATTTTATTTTTCATGACTTTTGCAAGGACTTTTTGTTTTGTGTCGAATTTATATAAATCTCCAATGTCTGATCCCAAAGCGAATGTCATACTCCTGTTTGGTTTCTTTCCTGTAATTTTTCCCATTCGTCTTATGTATGATTCACTTTTATTGGAATCCCTATCATGGACAGTTACTGTTATCGGTGTTGATTGTGTAAAACCGAATTTTTCAACCCTTGGTATCATTGTTGGGCCAAAATCAATGCAGTATGATCGTTTTCTGAGAAGAGTTCTTTGTAAGGGCAATCCTGATTCTTCTTTTATTCTATAGAGCTCTTTTTCAGTTTTTTCCTCATGAAAAATAGATTGGACATCTTTATACGGAGTTGGTTCTTTTTCAGTTAATGATTGCTGTTGAGAAGTGATTTCAACCCCCTCTCGCAAGTCTTCAACAGTCTTTTCGTATTTCTGTCTCTGCATCCGTTGAGACACTTGATCCTCAGTAACTTGTCCTTCTGTATTCTCTTCATATTTGGAGAAATGTTGGTCGTGACACTCAGTCAAGACATCTAATTCATGTCGCAACTCTCCCTCTTGATTCCTCTTTGTATCTTCCGATTTTGTTAAATCTTGGTTTTGTGTTTGCTGCTCTTTTTCATGTTCTTTTTGGAGGATCAGTTGATCCTCTGAGCTTTGAGATAAAATTTCAAGTGGATTTGGCAGTTCCCTCTCCTTTTCTGTCACAGATTCATCCAATGATATTTCTTCTTTAGTAGATGGATGCTCTTGAGCCTTTTGTTCAAGTCGCTCAATGATCTCATCGAGTTCCTTTTGAAATTGCTCATTTTCTAGACGAGTGATGATCACATCAAGCTCGCGTTGGAATTGGTCATTTTCCTTCTGTTTTTGAAGCCGTGTGATTTCATCATCCTGCTGCTGATGAGTTTCTTCCTCAAAGGCCATTTTCATCCTCAATCAAATATATGAACAGTTGATGGTGGAACCCCTGAACTGTTCTACTCACTATTCTCATCAAACCTATTTATATTCAAAAATTCTAATGGATAAAAAGGCGGATGAAAGGGGATAAAATCTACCTTATGAGGATGGTTTTGCCTGTAGGTTATTTTCTATCTGTGCATACAACAATTCTAATAGGGCAAATCGCTGAGAATGGTGATTAGGGTGAATCCCCTCGATTTCCAGTAAATCTACATACTTCTTCACAAGACACCAGTCGGTAATACCCTGAATCCGCAGGTATTCATTTAGAAGAGCGCCCGCTACTTCCCCAATAACTTTTTTGAGTTGTTGATGTTCCACAGGATTATTTTGGAATGATTGATTGACACGATCGCCTAGATCTTTTAGAGTGGAATCAATGGTAAGTGAATCTAATGCTATAGGAGGAGGAAGTTGCTGGACAAGGGTATTAATATAAGAGTAATATGATTTCCCTTCTTCAGTGATGGAAAGGATTCTATCGTTTCCATTGCTGGAAAGGGTAACATAGGGAAACCTACACACATTCTCCCAATTTGTCATAATGATTGTATAGCCTAAATCACGAAGATATTGAAGCATTGTGTGCTCGGTAACAGCTTGGTTCTGAATGTGACCTAAAACAGTAATTAATAGTGTAAATTGTACTTCATCCAAAGAAAGCGGATCTAAAGAGGGAATAGGAGATTCATCCTCACCCCTATGTATGGATTCTACAGGGTCTAATGTAAATGGAACGAAATGATCACAGGTATGGATATTATCCTCTCGAAATAATAGTCCCTCCCCTTGTAAACTTTTGAGAAATGCAGATACATTGGGAACATCATCAGCAAGTTTCGCTTCGAGAGTATATCGAACTGAAAGCCAGTCCCGATCTTCAACATTTAGTAACCTAAAAAACACTCCTGTCGTAATATCTTTTTGTATTTCGGGGTGCAAAGTTGTCACGGAATGGGTAGCAAGTACCAAACAGCCTGAGTGAAGAATCTTAGAGTAAGGTTGGTTGACGGATTCTTCAAAAATTCGTTGTTGAAGATTGTCATTCTCTTTTCCGAAGAGTTTTGACGCATGGGTTACAACAACTATTGTTTGCGTATCACAACGAGCTGCCAATTTTTGAAGTAGAAATACAAATGCAAGTCGCTTGTGGACGTAGGTCTGTGTTGGAAATTGAATCAACGTAATCCCAGGAGTCCGGCCAAGATTATTGATAACATCAGAGTATTTATTCCCATCATTAAGTTCTGGGGATGCTGAATAATACTCGAGTTCTCTGCCAAGACGTTCCATGGTAAGATGATCGGTTGTCCGAAAAACGTCAGAAAAGACCTCAGAATCTGTAATTTTTTGAAGGGACAACTCTTCGTGTGACTCCTTAGGATTTAACTTCTTAGCTACCTCTATCATGGCATGTCTAAGTTGTACAAGATTCGTTACCAGTACATCTGTTTTACTAGCATAAGCCAGCATATGAACGACGGTATTCATTTGATAAGCGGTCTGGCTGTTCCGGTTGGAGATGTGGGCAGGAGGTTCGACGTCGTAGATATTGAGCGAGAAGTTTTGTCCCAATTGTAAAAGTGTGATAGGAGTGTTATCCTTTTTTCCCCGAGAAAGCACATTAACAAGACTCCCAAGGTCATTATTAAAATCAATAATGATAATTTTTCTCTCAGGTGTTAAGATTGTTTTAATAAAATGTTGTAAAGCGCCAGTCAAAAGTTCTTGATCTGATCCACAATAGACAATGAGTTTCGATAACTCTTTTAATCCTATGATTTTCTCTGGATTAATAAAGTTGGTACCCAATGGGATATTAACAGGAACCGTACTGTAGGGTAACATGGGGATCATCCTGCCAGGAACTCGGGTTAGCTGTGTGACAGCGCGAAGATATGCTTGATCATACTTGACTCTTCCCTTTCCCGTTTCAACAGGATTCTTGTGAAGAAAGACTCGCATCAAGTCTTCTTTCTTAATATCAGTACATTTAAATCCATTCTTGACAAAACTGAGGACATCCTTTCGTGTTTCAAGGAGTTGTTCATATAATTGATCCAAGGTCTGTTGGAAAAAAGAATCCGCTCCTTGAAGGGATGATTTAATGATGATATAATTTTGTGTGGTGAAAATTTTCCGAGGATGTAACCAACCTTTCTTGTATTGCTCTTCCACCCGATTCCAACGCCAAGTAGAGACTCCGTTATGTCCCTCTGGAACTCGATTAAGCAGGTGGAAATTATCTTTGAGGTCTGTTGTTACCCCAATAATTGAAAGGAGTACTTGTTCTTTTACTTTAGGATTATCGGGAGAGATTTTTGTTATGAGAAGAACGTCGTTATTGTATCTTGTTACTTTCACTTTCCCTAAATTGATAAAATCAGAAGCTAGGAGTTCATCCCATCCACTATCTCCATTAAAGCCATGTTCTTCTAATATTTCGGAACGGGTAAGAAAACGAAATTTTACACCCGGAATTTGTTTCTGGAGAACATGTTGAGTATTAGCAATTTGCTGCTTTATTTGCTCCATATGATGCTGTTGGCGTTGTTTGGATGAAGAGTGCCAATCTTGATCCATAGGTATCTCATAACAACAGAGATAATAAGTGCCAATCTGTGATTCCCCCTGATTAAGATTAAATTGGGTCTGATATTCTATAATAGGGGCATAATTATCAGTTTTAGTCGTGGAAGAAAAGAGGATTCCAAAAATGGTACTCAATTTATACCCGAAATCGAAAAATAATGCATTGGGGAGTTTGAGAAAGCCATAAAGCTCGGCTTCTTCTTCATAAGACATGTTCAGAATTCTTTCTTGTTGATCTATCTGATCGAAGAGGTATTGTCCTAAGAAAGTTCCTATCAATGAAAGAAAGACTAATCGGAGGATATCATAACCCTCAGAATACTGGATCGTGTTTAAATAATTGTATCCTACTATAACAAAAATGCCTGGTAGCATAAATTGGAATATTATTACATTTCGACGCGACATGATTCTTCGTTTATTTGATCGATTCATCCTCTTGCCTGAAGAGGTAAATGATGGGAACCCCAAAGAGAAAGATGAGCCAGAAGGGCATCATAAGCCAAGAGGGGATTGGATGAGCTGGTAAACTGCCTTGGAAAATAGAATGATTTTGCTGCTGTATCTCGGTGGAATGAAGTTTCAATGTTACAGCGTAGGAGTGGCCACTAATCATTCCTTGGACTTCAAGGCTAACTCTTCGTTTTGTCAGGTTGGTGATCATGACGACTTGAAAGCTTGTCAGATTACCTGCATTGTTAATTTGTGTTATTTCGGATGATTCAAGGACTCTAACAGAAACTTCAGTCTTTAGTTCTATTAGAGCGGAGAGTCGTTCCGAAGCGGTAATATTTGTAAGATAATATGAAGTTAAGATAAAGTGAGCTGTTTCAAAGGAATATGTGTGATTTGGGAAGTTAAGATTAAACTCTGTAGGAAAGATTAAGAGATCAGACTCGGGAACAGAGCGGATTTGGCGCAATATGGTTTTAAGAAGGCTAAATCGTGCGGAAGTGTCACTGAGTTGAGGATAATATTCAAGGATGAGAAATATTTGTAGAGTGAGGGGTGGAGGTAAGTTATCAATTCCCTCCAAAGGTACATATAGCTCGGTTAATTCCGTAAAATCATAACAATAATCAACTAAAGCCTCTTTTCTCTGAAAGAGTTCCTCCCACTCATACCCCCTAGCACTCAGGATTATGGTAATCTTTTTCAACTCATCTCCTGCATTTTCAACTTCAAATAGTGCAAATGTCATATAACTCGACTCAGTAAGATAGAGAGGGTAGGATTGAAGATTAATCGTCATAATTTGTTGATTTACCTCAATCACTCGTGCTAATCGTAAATCATGATCTAAAATGTGCGATTTAGCTTCTATACTAGAAGCTGTGACACATTCGACAGAAGAAGGATGGATCAAAAAAATATAAAGCAACCCGACAACTAACCAAGTGAAATATTGCTTGAAATGCTCACTCTTTAAAACCATGGTTTCAGTTCTCCCTTCACAAGCATAATCCACCCATTTAAGTGTGCAAATACGATTTGATAAAGAGTGGTCAATATTTCTGGATTATAGGTAATTTCCAGTACTAATACAAAACAATATACGAGTAAAATTAGTTTACTGGTGAGTATGATATTTCGATTAGCATTACTACTGTCCCTTGAAAAAATCCCTTGAAACAATCGCAATCGCATACGGGGTTTGGTAATATCATTGAAAGAGTAATTTTTCGTATCGTCCTGACAAAACACGGTTGGGGTAAGTCCGAGAGGGAGGCCCTCTGGAGTCAGCATATCAAGTACCAAATGAGAGCCAATGGCTAGGAGAATCATTTTCGCAAGAAGATGATACACCCGAAAATATGGTGGGGTTATAGGAATCAGTCCAAAAATCCAGATGAGTACAAATACGAGTACAGGATGATGAGTAAGCGGATGACGACACCGTTCGGTGCAGGTTCGTGTCTTTCGGTCAATACAAAGCCATTTTTCCAATTTATTTGGTAGAAGTGTTAAAGATCCAGCTCCAATCACAACAGGAAATAACAGGAGTTTTTCAAGAGAGGATAATGGATCCAAGAGCCAGATGTCGACCAATATTATTGCCACAGCAAAATAATAATGGGTAATGTTCTTCATCGTTTTCTATTCTATATATGCCTCCAGTACCTTATATACTCTAAAAATGTCAAAGTTGGTTATTGTGCTTTCTTCGGTAAATAATATTGGGATTAGGATGGGATTGTATTAGTTTATGTTTAAGTTGCATTAATTTTGTTTCCCATGAGTATCGGGAGAGGTTACTTCGGGGAAATCCATATGCTTGATCTAGAAAGCGAAAAGTAGCAGGTTCCAACGAATCAAAATTCGCAAAATAGGGAGTGAATTGAGCAATAGCCTCTTTCAGTTTATGCCGAAGAAAAATTTCAGCCGAATTCCTCCCAACAAAATTATCATAATATTTCCAGATCAGACTTCGGACAATGGTCGAGATTTCACTAAAAGTGAATCCCAAAAAGGAAGTAATGATCTGATGCCATTCTCGTGAGGTAAAATCAATAGCAATTCCCAATTTTCCTAACAGATGTTCTAGGAGGTTATAGATCGTATCATAATCTGGTGGAGGAACATAAATCCGTAAGTCAAACCGTCTCATCATAGCACCTCCTAAAAGATCTGGCCGATTGGTAAGAGCGATAATAATGGTTTTATTCTTGGTTGGGACGTCAAATCCGTCAATAAGGGTTAATAATCCTTTCTTCACCCGTACCAATGCCTCTGAATCCGTACGAGTCGAACCGACAAGGGCATCAAACTCATCAAAAAACAAGATACACCCAGATTCCTCTAGATAAGCTTTTTTAAATAAGGAGGTTAAAATTTTCTCACTCTCACCGATATATTTACTGATCACCTTCGCTGGAACTATATCGTAGAGGGGTAACCCTGTTTTTTCCCCAAAACCTTTTATCAGATGTGTTTTCCCACATCCTGGAGCACCAAATAATAACGCCTTCAAAGGTGGTTTTTCATCTACTTCCCATATCTCCTCCCGAGTATATGGTATCAAAAGTCTATCAAGAAGCTGTTTGACAGAGTCTAACCCAATGATATTTGGATTCCATACTCCTGTTTTTGGATAAACATGGCGCATACTTAGAATGAGCTCCTCATACATTGAAGGATGAAATGAGTAGGATGATGATTCTGAAGTGGAGAGGGAATGTATGGGCTGAATCGTTTTCATTTTACGATCTATCAAGGCCAACTCTTTTTCCCAGATTTCTTTGTTAGGAAATTGTGGTGAGTGTTGTAATTCAGTAGTGAAGAGATCAGACGCTTTCTTATAATAATCTAATGCCCCAAATATATTATTAGCATCAAGCTCTCCTTCTGCTTTCATAAAATAGCTATGTGCTGTCATTATAGTAGAAGGGGGTTGATTTGATGTACTCATTCTGATCATCTGATTCTGATTTGTATATACCTCTTATATATTTGAAATCAAAGAAAGTAATTCTGTATATTTAAGTGAAGGATCCTAATAGTTTTATGGATGAAACTCCATGATCCTGTTCGAACTTCTCTCAGATCTGTTCCTCATTTTTATCTGGTATTGTAATTTATTTGACATAAGCGATCCTCTAATAACAATTCTTTTTGTATTAGTGAACCTTTTTGTGTTACGACTTCTTTCCTATCTGATCCCTTTCCTTAGTCGGATTGCTGCTGCCCTAACACGTCCTTTTAAAAGATCACGATTTATAATACGGGTAAATACTGCCCGAGGATTAGAAAATGATCAAAAAGAGGAACAAGCATATGAACAGACTTATCTTAGTAAATCATCAGATAACAAAGTAGATCGGATTGAGTTAGGAGTATATTGCCGTCTAGAATTGGACTCACAACTGGATGGCTCAAATGTCTATTTTTCTTCTACTCGGTTAGATGACTACATTCGAGTTTCTATGGCTTCGTGGAAACCATTCGCCATGTTCTTGATAGGCTATATACTAATATTCCCGTTTCTTCTTCAAGCTAATCCAGCTATTAGCTATTTTATTCACTTGTACTTTTCATTGGTGCTCAGTGTGATCATCCCTAATGGAACGGACTTTGAAACAGTGTTTTATGCGATGGTACGCAACGGATGGGTTCCAGATTTCCTGATGTATTGGATGGTATTTGGATTCGTCTGCCTTTTTGTGGAATTCACCTTCCGTACAGGTGGGAATATGCTTCTTGCCCTTATAGGTGCGTTAGTCTGGGCAGAACTATATTATTTCATAATAATGCTCCTGATAAATCTATCTAGGAAGTGGAAAGAGAACACTCGATCGAAATACCCCAAACTGGGGCATATTCCCGATAGTGATAGCCCCGATCACAAATCTCCTGGTCAATCCACGTCATTATCACCCTCAATCTATAATGATATGAGTCATAAATAATAAACAGGGAGAATACAGAGATAGGGGATCTGATCTATTCTTTAAACACAAAGAGGAAATCATCATAAGGACATCAGTGGACTTGCCATAGAAAAGAAAAATGGAGAGGAAAAGAGCGAATGGCAGAAGGGGAAAAGACTGCACAAGAAGAGTTATACACCAGAATAATGAAGGACATTGAACAGTTAAAGATTATACAGCTGACAACGCTAGAGGCGATCTCAACGGTGGAAGGGTTACAGAGGGAACAACAGGTCATCATGGATCAGGTGACACGCGAGGTGTTTGAAGTACTAGATGCTTTCGGGAAAAAGAAGTTCACCAACGAAACAATGCGAAGTGCAGCGGTGAGGGAAGAGTTAGCGGGTATGGAGGAGTATCAACAACGGGAAAAGGAGATTGCCAAGCTAGAAACGGACATTCAAAAACATAAGATAGAGTAGGAGTATTTGCGAAATAAGATTACAGTCAACCGAGAATATCTGACAACATTCCGAAAAATCGAATAAAATCGGGATTGGTTCACATTTTTTAAAGTGGGAATTCTCTCGTGACCATAGAGTAAGAGGGATGAGGAATGTGCTTCAAAAGCCACCCTTTCCAGTGAATTGGGGTTCTCAAACTCAAAAAAAGTCACTCTGTCTTGGGGTAATTTAAAAGCGAGAGAGAACCATTGGGTCACTGTATGGAGTCAAAACCACCAGTTGATCAGATGTGTTTCAGCTCTATTTCAAACATTTCCTGCCATTCTACCCTGAATGGCAAGAGGCCCCATTCGCCTTGTGGAGGTTCAAGGAGTCCGTGTTTTTATCGGTACTCTCATTCTTCGAGTCAGGGTTAATCCGGAGGGATGATTTTTTGTTAAAACAAATTTTACAATGTCAGCCAATATTTATGGACTCGGGGGCGTTTGCTGCGGAATCGTTGGGATTCGTAAACGAGCATTGGCATTCGAAGTATCACTCAAACTCTCCAAGTTTTCACTACTACCAGATGAAATAATTCACAAGGGGAACCGACAACAAGACCACAATACCCCCATAAATTAGTAGAACCACGACAATGTCTTTATTATTCTCAGGCCACTCCTTTTTTATCAACTTTCTCATAGGATATGTAATAAATGATTTGATTCTTCGAGGTAAAGGAACTAGGAAAGATGTTCGCTCGCGCCAAGGAATATATTCCTCAGTATGTTGTCGAATCATTGTATTCTCTTCATTCAGAGCCATCCCAATGATTACCAAAGACAATACGAGGAAAGGGAAGGTGGGGGGGAAGAGGCCACTATGGGAAATTAATGAAAATGATGATAACATTAACAGGCCATAGTTCCAGATAATAAGGCCTAAATATTGTGGATGTCTTGAATAACGATAAATCCAAAAATCTATGACCTTCCGGCCTTGAAAACGTCCATATAACCACGTCACCACCGCAAATGTAAAAATGAAAAAACCTATTCCACTAATAAAAAGAAGGAACATATAAATCAATACATTCCCTATCGGGGGAGGTATCAAGAGTGATTTAGCTAGAATACTCATTAAGAAAAAAAGAGGAGGAACAATCAGTAAAAATATCACCAATAGTGGAACGTAAAATATCACGCCTAGATTCAAGAGTTCGGGGGCTTGCTCCAGAACAGGTAGCCAAAGGGTTCGTGACACGCCAATGCCTGCAAAGAAATATTGAGGGCCCATCATTACAGCAAATTGACCAAAAATTGGAAGGTAGAAGGTTAATGATCCTAAAAAGCTCAGCTTGTACCGCTCAATGATTACTCCAAGGATTATTATTGAAATCATTAACCAGAACGAAAGGTACCCTATGGGCCTAAGAAAAGCTACCACTGACTCATATTGTGCCCGTACTTGGAGTTCTTCCTCAGATGAATCAGTATACCATGGATCAGAGATGTAATTTTCTAAAAAGCGATTTAATTCCTGAGGGACTATCACCATCAAAAATAATCCCCCTAGCGAAAAGATGAGCGACAACATAATCGCTAAAACGAGTGAACGAACATTTATTGGAGGGATTTCTGTTCTACCTTCTGTTGGTGTCTTATTTCTTGATTCAGTGCTTTTCTGCATTGATCTCATCCCAAGATAGGCTATTTTTAATGATTAAAGTCTTCATTCCAGATACCTAAAGACCTAATTTTTCTAATAGTCTGGTTATTTGGTCACTTGGATAACTGTACTTCTTTCAGGTTACTAATGATCACTATTTTCAATTATAAATAATTTTTGACGGGTACTTATTTCTTTCAAATTGGCTAGTTGCACCATTTTCAAGTACTCACTATTTGCTAGCGTCGTTCGGTATAATTCTTCTCGATCATCCATTGTGCAACTAATTTCCTCTTTTTCTTGGTAGTATCGGTAATCATCATTCTGAGGTGGAGCTCGATCAGAAAGAAACATTATCTGTTGATTCTGAGATTTTAAATAGGATTCAGCTGGAAACAGTTTGCCAGAGTATATTTTCGATGACTTTTTGAGTATTGATAGGAGAGTTAGAGAAGGGGAAGAAAGGGTGGTTAGGGAGGATGACACGCGCCCACACCTTGCAGGGTGAAGTCGCGGGTAATACAGAGGCAACCTTGTTTGATCTGGAACACCTCGTCTTTGGAACAGCCTGTCAAGCAATAGACCATGAAGTTACCATTGATTAGGTCAAAGTATCGATATCATACAAGAGAAGAACTTCGGAAGCGGACAATTCCTCATTGAAGAACCGCACATTGTCAATTTTTCAATCAAATTGATAGTTACTTGTGTCACCTCTTCTTCCAACGTAAAGATTAGCATTGGTATCAGACATACCTGAATAAGACCCACTCGACAAATCATTAGAACTTTCAAAACAATTAATGTATATTTTTATATCTGACAGACTAGTGCCCCCATTATAAGTGACAACCACAATTCCTTTGTTACCTCTATCGATTACCGTGTTGTTATTGAAGAAAAATCAGGAACTTTTTTGAAACTCAATAAAAAAGTAATAGATGTAAAGACCCAAAAAGCTAATGCAGCATTAGAACGGTTAGATTCTATTAATGGAGTTATTAAAGAACTCATAATCCCAAAATCCCTTTCATTTCTTATTTCCTGAGATTTTTTTATTTTTTGTTCTAAGATCTAACTAATTGAAAAAAGTAAGTTGTTGATGATTTACTAATTAAATTATGGTTATTCTAATTAATCTGATAATTTGGAAAGATAATTTCACATCGGTTCGGTTAAAGTTAATGAAGGTATTAATTACTTATTATCTGTCAAATAGCAGAAAATTATGCTTTGAAATCAAAATATGAATGGCTTCGTAAAATAAATGGATAAAAAGAGGATATTTTGCATCGATCTAAATCTAAAAGATATCCCCTAAATCTTTGGTTCTGTCCCTCTTTGGAATAATTTTTAGTAGCTTTTGTTGGTAATGAAGACATAAAACTTGTGAATCCATGAATAGTGATAGATAGCAAGGACTGATATATTGAGAAAGTATGATCAGGCCATTTAACATATTTGAACTGGAGAAGTTTATAATGAGGAATTCAAAGATTATCGGTTCTCTTATTTTAATTTCGGTTATATTTGTATCAGTTGTCTTATTTCAGCAATTAGTCAGTATAAATTCACCTAAACCGTTAGAGATGGGTCATGTTGATTATATTAAGCTTACTGTTTTAGTTGACAACAATTCTAATGTCTCACTTCACTCTCCTTGGGGTTTAAGTGTGTTTATTGAGACAAAAAATGTGAGTATCTTATTTGATGCTGGGCCAAGTCCAATAGCATTAAAGGAAAATTCAATAACTTTGGGTATAAATTTGAGCGTTACCTGTGATTTAGCAGTGGTATCCCATGAACATGGGGATCACATTGATGGTTTTTCCTACATAGCTACGACTAATCCAAACTTAACTGTGTGTATTCCAGAGAATATGACCCAATCAAGCGAAGAAAGGATAACGAATCTAGGATTTGATGTGAAGAAATATCAGGCCACAACAGTCATTTTTCCAGGAATAGCAATAATTGGGCAGCTCAATGGACCACCATACGAACAAGCATTAGCAGTTAACGTTAAAAATTTTGGTTTGGTAGTTGTTGTTGGATGTAGCCATCCTGGGGTTGAAAACATTGTAACTAAGGCAGTAAAAGAGTTAGATGCTTATGATCCTTACTTGGTGATTGGAGGCTTTCACTTAGCAACCGCTTCTGAAAGGACCATTAGCAATACAGTTGAGAGTCTTCTCAAACTTGGGCTACAAAAGATATACCCGATACACTGCAGTGGTGACGATATAAGGGATTTTATACTATTTAATTATCCGGATTATTTTGGAGATGCTCGAGTGGGCTCCCAATTATATCTTAATGGAACATCAAACACTTCTGACAATTAAGAATAAAATTACTTAAGAATGGAAATTACAATCTCATATTTTCTCTCCGATTAACTCCAGAGGTGGGGAATAACGCTCTGGTTCTCTGTAGGAATTATTTTATCTGCCTTGACCCCATCATTAATTATTATTAACCTATCTAGTTCCCATGAGTGGGTAGAATGCACCCATTTCCCATATTATTATTCTGAAATTGATAGAAACCCATCTGGTGCTAAGCTTGTTGCTAACATTACCCTATTAATATCCTTGTGTTCAGTCCAATCACTATTCTGAAGCCAATAATTATTAATTTCATCTATTAATGACCAATACTCCTTTAAAACTAGCATTTTTTTTGCAGCTTGTATTCCAATTGCTAAGCCAAGTTCTCTAAATGCTAAATCATGTGATAATCGACAATATTCGAGTCCTTTTTGTGCGGCATTAATGATTATCTGTCTCTTTTCAGGATCTATATCCATCTGTTTAAGTCGATATGCATCAAACAATAGCCCTCCAATACCGAGAGGATCAGTTGTTATGAGATTAACTTGTTGTATCAATTTTTCTAATTTTTTTAGCGTTCCTCCTAAATCTACATCAGTGAATGTTTGTAATTCTAGGAAGGTGACATAACCATCAACGGGATCATGTTGCCCCATCGAGGGAACGAGAGGATAAGAAAGGTCAATACTCATTTTCCAGAACATCCTATTATTACTAATGAAGAATGTTGAAGCCTCTGCAAGATCTACTGCCCAACTGAGATATTTTTCTTCTTTAACGACTTGATAACCCCTATTTAGAGCGTGCATCCACTTAGTTAGATAATGGAAATACTGGCCATCGCGATCCCATTCGAGGTTTGGATCAAAAGGTTCATGTGGCTTCCTCTCTGGTAAAGGTTTTCCTATTCTCAATCCCTTCTCTGTTGGATGATCCTTGCTTCCCAACCACCCTGATCTTTCATCATCATCTCTATGTTTGCCTAATGTCTTGTGAACTTGGTTAATTAACCGTAAAGCCAAGTTTTTGAACTTATTTTCCCTCGTCATTTGGTATAATCCCAATAAATTACAGACTGCGAACCCATCGGTCCAAAGATATCTCCTTTGGGGTTTATTTGATGTTAATCCAGTGTCATCTGAAAATTGTATCATTAATTCTATGGCTTTTTTTGACATAAAAGAAAAAGTACATCATTAATTATAAGAATTTTATGATCTAATTATTTTTCTCTTTCTATTATTCCATACAAAACACAGTTATTCTTAATGCTTGGATCACACATCTGGGAATGGGATAATAGACACGCTAGAAAATCAATGCATAAATGATTAATCAAGCCTTGTATCGTTAATAACATCATAATAAAGATGTAAATAAGAGTATTTTAGAGTTTTACATTTCTTAAGGGTTAAAGCTTTAATATTTAATAAATCGTCAATTGTACGAGGAGCTTTCCCGTCAATTGAGGTAGAAGTAGTTTTTCCCCCTACTAAACAAGGAGCAATAATTAGGGAAATGTGATCTATCAGCTTTTGTTTCAAAAATAAAGCATTTAATGTCCCCCCCGATTGAATTGAAACTCTATTGATGTTATAATTCTGTTTTAATTTTATTAAAAGATCTTTTAAATCAATATTAGTTGGATAATAAATTATTTCAAGTTCTTTCTCACTCTCTAAGTCAAAAACAGGATGATTTTTGTTATTAGTTACCAGAAATAATTTATTAAAAGATTTAAGTAAATTATTAACTCCTTTCTTAGTCAAATGAGGCTTTCTATCAATAACAATCATGTTAACATCCTTATGATCCTCTAACTCATTCCGAATATTGACCCCAATCTTCGCCAAAACAGTTCCTGTTATCAAAGCATGTCTATCGGTCTTTAATAAAAACTCATAATATTGATAGAGACCTTCTTTAATACCTTTAATTTTAGGGAAATCTACCTCCTGATCACGTTCATCTATATCCCCTGTGGATATTTTCCCATCTACAGACTGAAGTAAAAAAAGAGTTGTTTCAACACGATTATTAGAAATCATAATTTCCTCTATTAATAACTAATTTCTAAGGATATCTGAAGTACAAGACATGAAAATATAAAATAAATCTATCAGGAAAAACCTACTATTACACATAGTCTCTCCTAACAAACCATGATCCAAAACTCAATCCGATAAAACCTTTCATAATATCTAATTACCCATGGATCATACTTGAACTCTTCATCAAATAATTGTTCAAATAACTCTACTGTTTGATTCCATTCATGACGATCCAGTTCTATCATTATTGAGTCTAACGACTCGTTCGAGATCAACTCATCTAATAGCGAAACAATTGTGGAAGCTGAGATCAACTCACTTCGCGTTACATTAATGTAAATAGAATCAGTTGTTTCGAGTTTTTCTATGTCAACACCATATGTTGGAGGACATTCATTCAACACTACACACCCAGATAGAATGATAATTAGTGGAAGAAGAGCTGAAAGAAATAAGGTTTTTATCAATTTCATCATTAATTCTATGCCTTTTTCTGACATAAAAGAAAAAACGCCTCGATCATTATAAGAATTTTATGAACTATTCTTGGTCATTTCACTTTAATTCTATAGTTCCCTTAAACAAGATTTTTCATCAAACTCTTGTGACAAAAAGCTATATTTCATGGTCAACAGTTTAGATAATTCCAGCAAAGGAAAAAGATAATAGGGGGTAATGCTGGAGAACAAACAGGTAGCGTATCTTTTTCAATGGAACGTGACTATAATTCTTAAGTCGTAAAAAAGGTAAATTATTAATAGAATCTATTTTGAGGTTAAAATAATGGATCAACTCAGTCTACGTAATAGTAATAACGGTTTTATAACATTTGGGACAATTTTATGGATGATAGCAGGTATTTCCTTTTTTTTTGCTTTATTATTCTCTTTAGCTTTATTCCAAAGTCTTTTTCTTGAGGGTAGTTCCGGTGTAAGACTTGAGATCTTATTGTTATTAATGGGGATACTCAACGCGACATCAATTTCAGGAACTATTATGCTAGTCTCTTCCAAGAAACAACGCTTATAGGGCAGTGATTCATGCATTAAATCCATCATTCAGATGTACAAAGGAACCTTGCTATACTAAGACAACTCTCTGGAAAAGGCGCGATCAATCCACAATGATCAACACCCTACCTCTATGCAAATAGGGCACTGTGGAATTCCCTGAAATTGTGAGTTCAAATTTCACTTGAAATCCAGAAGTCTAGGATAACCAATTTCAGGGCATAATTTTTTCAAATCTAGTTGTTGTAGAATTTGTTTTGTGATTGGTCTTTTTGCGTCCCAATAGATGAAAGAATGATAGAATTCGTGTGCAATTGGATGATTCAATATAGAATGAAGCATTGATGCTTCCTCCAACGATTTGGCTGGAATGAAGTAACAAGTATCATCAAATACAACAGGTTTTTTTTCAAACGGGCCTATTAATCTGAATTTCAGATCTTTATAAAAACCAGAAATCGCAACCTTCCAAGGAGAGAACGTGTAACTTCCGACACCAAATATAGAATATTGAGGACGATTCCAATATATGCTGCTTGCTCGATTCTCAAAAAGATGTGCATTCTTCTCCAAATATTCCCATGTTAAAGGAGCCTTCTGTTGGATAGTAGATGTATCTTCTCCGATAGACTTCTGTGTAACAATCATCCATCGCTCAATATTCTTGGTTCGGTCATTAGCTAAATCAGAACTTTTAAGCATTGGGTAAATATAATCATCTTCAATAGTAACATTTGTTCCAAATCCGTTAAGAAATCTATTCTCTTTTCTTTTTAGTTCCATCACTCTTGCACAATCATGTTTGATCCCTGAACGCCAAACGTAAGTACCTTCCCCAAGTAAGTGTTTCCACTTTTTATATAATGATATATTTGCTACCATTCTTTCATCAATATATCCAATTTCTTGAATTGGGTTGGTTGAATCAAATTTCTCATAAACTTGAGAATAATAATTATGTGATTCAGGTCTTAAGTTACAGATGAATAAACACGCATCAACAGAGGCGTCAAAATACTCTTTAGCATCAATAAGATGTATTTTCGAAGAAAAAACCATTAATTTTTCTTTTTTAGCATACATCAATATTTTTCGTGCAACAGTAACTTTACAAAGCATAGCAAGAGTACCTAAATGTCCATTTAAAGCTTTTAAGAGCTCTATTATCATCCATTCAGAGATATCAAAATTACTTTTCCCAGTTTTAGTATCTAATCCTTGATAACTATAAATATTACACTTTTCAGGAATATTAGTTCCACCTAAGACACTAATTCCTGAAGATGTTACCCATGGAGGATTTCCTAATATTAACACTGGTTCAGTAAGCTCTCTTATCTTTTCTTGCCAATCTGTTTTGAAAAAGTCTGCCTGGTGAAGTTCTACTCTTTTTGAGGTATTATCTTGCGTTAATTGTTCCGATAGAGAATTTATGTATTTAGAATTAACATCAAATCCGAGAATCTTTGCGTCTGAAAATGATTTTAGTGACGCAATAATAAATGAGCCAGTTCCACATGTTGGTTCGATGATAGAAGCAGGGGTGATCTTCATTTCTTTCAAATGATTGACAATCTTTGCTGCTAATTCGATGGGGGTTTGAAAATCACCAAATTCCACTTTTTTCTGATTTATTCGTTTTTTCACTGATATCATCTAAAAATGATCGATTGGCTTTTCCTTTCGATTATTACATAGGTTCGACAATGTACAGTTATTAGTGATTTAAAATCTGTTTTCTTTGCTACTATTTTCTGCCTAAATGATAACTTTTATACAATCCATTTCGGGAAAATGAACAGAACTTATTCTTGGGAATGAACACCGTGGGAAATTTTTTATATAATATTTGGTTGAAAGCTTCTAAATTCACTTATCATTCTGAAAGAAAGTTAATTCTGGAATTTTTAGGTCAAAAATCACATGATTTTGATAGTATAAGGGATTTTTTTCTGTTAAATAAGCAAAGATATTTCCATAATGTAGACTTGAGAGTCGAAAAAGCTCTGTTATATCTCAAAGAAGACGAATTAGTGACAAATAAAGACTATATGTATTATTTAACCGAAAAAGGTAAATCTAAAGTTGATCTTTCCCATAAAAGAACCCAACGTTACAAATCATGGACAAGAGGCCTAGCAAATTGTAGACTTTCCTTTTTTATTTTATTAACAGGATCTCTGGTTTTATGGCTAGTTAAAATAATAGGATACATACACACAGGCAATTTAATATTCTTCTCTGATAGTTTTAGCTCAATTTTTGGAATATTAACAATAGCTGTAGTAAATTTTGCTATTAAAGTAAAGCATGAAACCATCCTGATCCGAATCATTCAGGTTTTCTACATACTCACAGGAGCATCGTTCTTCATAGCTGGAATTCTTCTGATTCTAAATCCAGGTGGAGGTATAAATCTAGAACTTTCTTTTCTCTATGTTGCTGTTGCAATACTCATTGGGTTATCATTATTTCTGTATTTACGGTTTGCTTCCTCAGTAAATAACAGTCTTAATCTATTGGTTTATACAAAAAAAGTTAAGGGTGATATTTTTCTTCCTGCATTAGCATTATTCCCTATTGTCGCTGAATTATTTGGTTTATTTTTTTTTGAAGGGTTAATTGCCCTGTCATATGGTATAATAATAATGGGAGAGGCAATCAGGATAAATCTAGGACGCTACACCAGACATGTTCTCATGTTTCTTAATGAGAGAGCTTATAGCTACCATGAAATTTTAGATATAGATGGTAGAATTGCGATGTTTTTTGGGGCACCAATGTTTCTTGAAGAAGCTAGAAATCCTACTCATACATGGTGGAATGAAATTGGATTAACGCATCTGGAAAAGAAAGGAATTATTAAGAAAGAAGAAGGAATCTATTCATTAACAGAGAAAGGAAAACAGCCTGCTGATGATGCAGTAAAGAAAATGATCCAGTTTTTACAATTTATCTTCTCATTAACAAAGCCAGCGATATCCCCGATATTTTCTCTCATATTACACTTAATTTTAGGGTTTCTTAAACTAATAGGCTTCGTAATCACTGGAAGCATTAGTCTTCTGGGAGATGGATTAGATTCAGCAATTGATGGGGTATCCTCAATCATCGTAGGGTTATCTATGAAGATCAAAAAGGAAACCCAAGCAACCTATATTTTAGTCGGGCTTATGGTTTTTACAGGAATTGGTGTCGTATTCTCAAGTATTAATCGAATTCTACATCCTGTGGCCCTAGCAGAAGAAATGCTCGCAATTACAATAGCCATTCTTTCTATTATTCTCTGTATTTGCCTTTATCTTTATCAACGATATAGTGGCTATATTAATCAAAACCTTGCCATTTTAGCGCAATCTGAAGATAGTAAAAATCATGTTTTAAACGCACTGTTGGTGCTTATTGCCATAGGGGCTGACTATTACCAAATTTACATATTTGACGGATTGGTTGGATGTTTTATTGGATTTATAATACTGAAGGGCGCATATGAGATATATCAAGATTTACGTAGTGTGAGTCAGGGAGAAACAATTGATTATGAAAAGTATAAATTGGGTGTATGGAAATCATACAGCAGTTTCCAAGATCATATGCTAGGAAATTGGGTTCTTTACCAAATCTTAAATGGTACAAATCAGTTGAACATGTTAGAGTCAGCTTTTGATCATAAATTCAGCCCTATTACATTGTACCACAGTCAGGGGGATAGTTTCACTATTAATTATTCTCATGACCAAGAGAGTCTACATCAACAAATTAACTCTCTTTTTGAGAATAAATTAATCCAGAAGCAAGACAATTCATTAGTTCTGACAGATGCGGGAAAAAAACAGATTCTAAAAGTGATAGCAAGACACCGAGGTCGCTTTTGAAACTAGATTATAATCAATCCACTTTGTTATTTTAATTATTATTTGTAGTAATGTCGTCAAATCATTGTTTGAAGACCTTCTACATCACTACATACAATAATAAACACATTTTCTATACTAATAAAAAATAGTGAAAAATCATAAATGATCCCTCTTTAATTTAATCATTTTTGAAATACCTAACTGTTTCCTCGTAACGAGACGTTTTGTTTCAAGTCGAGAGACAACTCGGGAGATGGACATAGGAGTAAGATCTAATTCCTCTGCTAAGGATTTTTGATTCATGATTCCTTCACTATACAAAACTTCAATAACTTTTAATTCGTTTTCAGATAGAATAGTTTCCCATTTAGTTTGAATCGATTGCCAGTGGAAATCTTTCTCCTCAGGATTAAGGATAATAGCGGATTCATTGTTATATGATGAAATGGATTTCCGAGTTTGAAAATAGTTTATGTATTGCTTAGATTTTGTTTTTAAATTCGTAAGATTATCTTTTTTATAGATAATGACTCCAAGAAGAGCAATTACAGTCATAATTGTAAGGATTTCAAGAAATGGAGAAAATAGTCTAGTTGATTTGTTCTGGATAACAATGACAGGAATAAGAATTTTCTTAATACTCTTCTGAATACCAATAGTAGATTCGAGATTAATAATGATTTCAATATGTCCAGTCATCTCAGGAGTGGCCAATGAGTTAATTGCGCAACGAATGCAAATCTTTTGGGCTGATGCCAATTTAAAATAGGAAATATTTGTGGTAATCCATGTTGGACAGATTATATTCCCTTCAATCGTGAAAAGTTCCTCATTTTGAATGATTACTTCCCGATAGGTCCCATAAGTCGCATTCCATAAATCATAGAGTTCTAAATAATCATTTGATTCCTTTCTTAAAAAGAGCTTAGTGTTAAAATCTTGTACACTAGTTTCACTCCATATTAATTTAATAACACCTAAATTAATCGAAATGGTTGAAGAAGGTTTCAATCCTTGCGTAATGAGAGTATATTGATCCCTGAATCTAATACTAGCACGTTGAAAACCAATCATACATCCCCAATCAACTCCTAAATCAAAAGAATATAGATTTGAGGTATTAGAAGTGAATTTACCATAATAACTACCCGAAATATTGAAAGGAGTTCCTTCGGGAATCGTAAAATTTTCAGAAGAGAAAGAGATGAGTGAATAACTATCGACATGAGTTTGGCTTAGATCCATAAGGAAATCAGGACCACTCAATACGAAATCGCTCAATGTATTTCCATAAAGTCTAAATTCTCCACTTAAATTTCCATTTTCAGTGAAGTTATTTCCAAGAGCTTCAAGATTAAAGGAACAGTAATATTCTCCAAATGGCCCGATATCATAAGATAGAACAGCACGATTAATATTCAATTCAGTGTTGATAATAGTAGAATTATTATGATTTAGCCCACAACACTGAAAATCGATGGGGTACCAAAGAAATGATGTACAAAAGAGAATTATAAATAGGAAATGCTTATTCAGCTGTATTTCCATACTCTTTATACCTCTCTGGAGTTTAAATAATTATAATTAATCATTTTTTTCTCCTAAATAGTTTTCGACTCATTCCTAATATTAATCCAACCAATAAAACCAGTGAAAAATTAAAAAATGGGGAAGCTGCTACACTTGTTGTCGTACTTGTAGTTGTAAAGGTATTCAGAATAATAAAGGGTTCATCTGAGATATCACTTACAGAAGCTCCATCTTTAAAGTTAGCAACCACTTTTATCATGTAAAATGACCCTGAAGGGAGTTTAGACACGTCCCATAAGAATTCTGTTGTAATAAGGTCTTGAGTTAAAAAAATCCAGTTGTTACCAGAATCATTAGAGAAATAAAGTGTGTAACTAGCAGGATGACCAAAGGTGTCGTATGCAGGATACCAGCTGATAGAAACAGATTCCTTGATAATTTCTCGACCATTTGGGACCATAAGATTGGGTGGTATGAGTACACGAAATTGTGAATGTGGGGAGATAGATAAAGGATAAGAATCTTGACTATATTGAGGTTTATCACCTGTTGGATAACCTCCAATGCCAATGATGTATGGTACATCTACAATATTATCATGATTATCATCTGGACCAGTCCAATCAGACCAGTAATTGTAAAAGAACCAATTATCCATTGTATTATCTTCATAGTTTTCTCCTCCCCATTCGACAGCCTGGTAGCTCGTACTATTAATAAAACTATTCAGAAAGATGATATTATTCACTGATCCAGATATATCAAGGCCATAACGTCGACTCTCCAGGATGAGATTTCTTTTGATAATATTATTAGAACCTCCACTTAACTCGATTCCGTTCCCATTATTATTGAGAGTATTATCGGAGACTACATTATTAGAATTCCCGTCTAAAGTGATTCCTCCCGCATTATTACTGAGAGTATTATCGAAGATACGATTATTAGACGAATCATCCCAGAGATAAATTCCAATACTAAAATTCTTGATCTCATTGTTGTTAATATTATTATTATTGGACGATTCATATAGTATAATTCCATAACGATAGTATGAATATATGAGGCCTCTTGTTATGAGGCTATTATTGCTAATACTACAGTTTGTGGAGGCTGACAAACTAATTCCATGAAACTCGCCTTCATTGATAGTGTTATTGGTAATGATACAGTTAAGGGAACTTTCCAAGAATATTCTACTGTTGGTGGAATTAAAAAAATTGTTATGAATTTTAAGTTGTTGACTATGATGAATAAAGATCCCACAATCAACCTGGTTGGAGATGGAAATCATGCTGCAATTAATCAAGAGAATTTGTCCTGCTCCTACCGGAATAGTTTCATTGACTTTACTATAGCAATAAAGAAGGGGTTTGCCGTTGACAGAATTATTTATTACTTCTGCTTGTATATACGATTCAATGGTTGCTCCTCCAATGACTACTTCACTCCTTAGGAGATTGTCTTTAATAATATTAAGGGAAGAATCGTAAAATTCAATACTACTGAGATTATTACTGATAATCTTATTCTTTGTAGAATTCCGTAAAAAAATAAACTTTCCACGATCATTAATTATATCCAGCAAAATATTATGAGAAAGAGTGTTATTAAATGAAGAGCTTAACTTAAAATCACCACCCTTCGGAAGAATATTACGGGTTATAAGGTTGTTATGAGACAAGCTTAGCCAAATGGCTCCCCTATAATGCCTTCCGGGGAAGGTATTATTAACGAAGATATTATTATGAGAAGAATGAACCTCAATTGCACTGCCCAAATATTCCCAACCCCACGGGAAACCATAATAATAATGACGATTATAAGAACCATAATTTTCATAGGTCCAGTACCAATTGATAGTGTTATTAATGAAACTATTATCAGTGGATAAACTTACTATTGAATACTCCTCCAGAAAATTATTTCTCACACTATTATTGTTTGAATGTATTAAATCAATATCCCCGCTAATATTACTAATGTTACAACTGGATGAATACACTAAATAAAGGCGATCCTCTAGAATAATATTGAAGATTTCAATATGATCGCAAAAATGGCAAAATAAGCCTGTTAGATTGATGTTAGTAACCTTTATTCGACTACAATTGACAAGGATAAGTCGTCCTACGTCTATAGAAGAAATTGATTCGTTAACCTTATTTTTCCAATAAAGAATTGATTTGCCTTTGATAGAATTATTTATTACTTCTCTTTGCATATAGGAATCAAGATCGTGGCCGTAGAAATGTAATCCACCTTCCTTTTCAGTGAATTGATTTCCCTTTATTGTATTATCAGTTGATTGGTCGAATTCAATTAAGCCACTAAGAGTGTTATTAACGATATGATTTTCAAAAGACTGGTGGAAACTAAGATAATCAATAGTATTATTAATGATACGGTTCTTAGAAGAACTATATAAGTACATTTCATTACAGTCATTGTGTATTATTTGACCATTCCTTACATCATCAAACCTGAGAGCATTCATTGAAGAATCACTCACTATAAAATAGCAATTAACATGAGAGATTCTTAGTATGTAAGTTATACTTAATCCTGAGAGCAGATAAGGATTGGATTGTGATCCATTTCCAGGCCAACCTTCAGATAAAGCTTTGGCTGTGAAATTTTCATTCCCATTTATTCTAATTTCATAATCAGATATCGATTGTATGCTAGATCTGTTTTCAAATAATGGATCTTCTGTTAAATCAGAACAGTGAGGTAAAATTGCATTATTATTGAAGTTTGTTGATAGAATGGATACCAAAAATATTAATGAGAATACTCCAACGTTTATTTTCATAAATAACCATCTCAAAGAAAAAATGTCAATTCTTCTAAAGGTAACATTTACATAAAATATTTTTGTTGCAGAAAAGTGTTATTAAGACTCTAACAAAGAGTTAATGTAAGAAGTGGTTAAAAAAATTAATAGAAGCTGTTTATTTTCATCTGATCATTAAAAAAGGGAGAATAAGAGATTAGAATTCTTTGATGAAAAATTAACTATTTCTAAGGATAATGAACTTAGTAAGGATGTTAAATGATACCTCATCTTATAAATTGATAACGAATTTTTCTTTAATCGGATAAATCAAGTAATTAGCTTGATAAAAAAGCCAAAACTGAATTATTCATTAAAGATTTAATTGATATAGCCCTTCTTGATGGTTATATTGCAGAAAAGGAAAACATTATTATCACAACAACTAAAAAACTGGTTGACGATTTCATAGATGAATATAACGAAGCATGGAAAGATAAATTCATCACAAATGAGGAGAGAAACAGATTGTCGCAGTTATGGAATATGATATACACAGAGAAATGTCGTAAAATGCTAGTTATATTTGATTTTTGCCGTAATAACGACATATAACCAATGTATCTTCAGAACTATTCTTAATTTTTATTGAAAATTAATAATTAGTAGCGAGAATTCTTGCTAGTAATTTGGTAACTTACATTCAATGAAGGTACTTTGTTGCAAAGAAATACTTTTGAAAAGAAGGTCCTCGAATCAAAATTTGTCTCCAATTCTAATTCATTTATATAAATAGAAAGAATAATTTATAACTCGAATGATGAGTAAGTCACATACGGGGAGTAATGACGGAGCTGACCCATAAGCATTTAACTTCTGAGTCAAATGTCTTTCTATGTCTCTTAAACAAGAAATACATGCGTTAAAAAACGGACTCCGTCACTATCCCTCACGGACAGTCCAAGTTTTTAAAACTACTCATCTGACCCGTATTCTCACGAAACACATTCAGGAGACCGACGCAGACCAGTATCGGAAAGAATTCACCACGGAACAGTGGATAAAAAGCTTTTTCCTCATGCAAATCCATAAATTCCATAAGGTGAGACAGTTTGTCCGTCAATTCGAACAAAACCACCTTTGGCAAGCCATTTGTAGTCTAAACGGAAACGTGCCGACTCAAGGACAGTACTCACGGAAAATTCCCGACCAACGGATTCAGGAAGTGTTAGTGAGAACATTCCAGACCTATCAACAGTTAATTCCACTTTCACGGAAGAAAATCCCTTTTATGCCATCATATGCTCAGCTTACCCTCCTACAACATGGTTACTATCCTTTTCGGGTAGACTGTACTAGTTTAAAGCTCTCTCCTGATCGTTATCCTTATGTTACTTGGGGATACGTTGCTTCTGAAAAGAAAGCTCTTCCAAGTGCTCGATTACACACAGTCCAAGACGGAATTCAGGGAGTCATTGTCAACTATGGTCCTTCGCAAGGTCATGAACATGAATCTCCCGTAGCTGACGTTTTATTGAATGAAACAGAAGAAATAGCGAGTTGGCTGTCATTCAATTCTTTTACTGATCATCCTCGTCCTTTCTTGGTCTTTGATCGGGGGTACTGGAAAAAAGAACGCTTTCACGAGTTGGATCGCCAAGGGTGGGGTTGGACTATCCCTTGGAAGAATCGCACCCTAATTGGAATCCAACTAGAAATCCTTGATTTTCCAAAATCCGAAAATGAACCGTTAGAACTACTGGTCTGGTCTTCGAGTAATAATCAGCCGTGGCGTCGCATTATTGGCATCCCTGATCCTATAACTGGGAAAATTTGGGATGTATTTACTGGAAACCTCGATTTAGACCCCTTAACAATTCTTCAGCTCCAAACGGAACGCTGGGGGATCGAAACCCTGTTTCAATGGATGAAACAACAGACGACAATTAAACAGCCTTTGGGAACAACCTGGATGAGCTTCGTGACCCATTGTCTCTTGGTGACTTTATTACAGATTGTTCTGGTCTATTATTTGTTATTGCTAGGATTCCCTCGCTGGCAAGATCATTTAACTTTGTTACTAGAGGATTTACGTTATTCTGATCTGGAACCCTGGCCAGATTGCTATTTGATTGGAGAAAAACTTTTTTAAAGGTCAGGTGAGAAAAATGTGACGAATGAATACGTTAGGTTTAAAAAGGTAAGCTTGTCGAAGTTACTCATCAACCAAGAATTTATAAACCATAAATCTGATTTTAAATGGTTAAGGAGGAGAAATATATGAATTTTGTTAAAACACCTGAAGAAGTTCAATAACTTTTGAAAAAAGAATATGCTTATTATGAGGCAGAAGTGTTACTTGTATTGTTGTTCACAAAAGATGAAGTTATCGAAAAACTTCTCCCTTCTCCATTAAAGCCAATGGAATATCCAATAGTCGTAGCATCTGTTGCTAATTTTCCAAAAACAAATTTTGGCCCCCCATATAAGGAAGGCGCATTATTTCTGGGAGCGAACTTCGATGGAA
>JAHQWW010000131.1 GCA_029856365.1 Candidatus Hodarchaeota archaeon | reverse complement strand
GCTACCATAACGGGGGAAGATGTCAAGGACTGGGATAACTGAATGTCCACTACCAAACATGTGAACAACCCCTCCGTGTTCAACGGATTCCGCCATTACTTGAGCGGCCTTTTTAATCTTTTCAGATTGAGTTTCACGAATTTTTTTAAGAACTCTACTGATTGCTTCAAAGTATTGATCAGCAGGCATAATTTACCTCCATAATTGTGGTTTCTAATAATATTACAAAGAAACATTAATTGGTTTTTACATAAAACATAAAAACTTATAGGAATAGTTCGGGTGGTAGATCGCCACGTTGGTCAAGCCATAGTAGCTATAAGTTTACCACTACTCTAAGGAAGCTTCAGGATGGAACAATTGGTTTTGAAAGTAGATAGGGCAATAACACCAACAGAAGAACTTAGGGAAATAGGCATTGTTATTGAAAAAGATAAAATAAAGAAGTTAGTACGTTGGAATGAGATCTCGCAAGACAAGGATGTTCTATATTATCCTAACTCTATAGCTGCTCCTGGATTTCTTGATATTCACACACATGGATATGGTGGTTACGATGTAACAATAAATAACGTGGCAGGTCTTGTTGAAATATCAAAATCTCTTTTGAAACATGGTGTAACGTCTTTTTTACCTTCAACTGTGACCCAGTCTCAAGAGATTTTGTTACAAGTGTGTGATGCTGTAAAAAATGTAGTTAAAAAGGAAGTTAAGGGAGCAGAAATACTGGGACTTCACCTAGAAGGCCCCCATATAAACACGGGGAAAGAAGCAGGAGCTCAAAATGTTAACTTTGCACGAAATCCAAACATAAAAGAATTAGAAGAATTAACCCGAAAATCTGACCATAATATTAAAAGGATTACTCTTGCACCTGAACTTCCAGGAGCAGTAGAATATATCAAGTATGCAAAGGAAATGGGAATAGTTGTTTCTGTTGGACACACGAATGCAACATACAAAGAAGCGATATTAGGATTTGATGCTGGTATTACTATCTGTAGTCATCTTTTCAATGGTATGAGACCCTTTCATCATAGAGAACCAGGAATAATCGGAGCATATTTAACAAGGGAGGATGTATATGCGGAATTGATTACAGATATGGTTCATCTTCATCCAGGAACCATAACTGCAGTAGTCAAATTAAAAGGTATTGAGAGATTAATCTTAATAACTGATGCTATTTCTGAAACAGGTCTTCCAGATGGAGAATATGAATTAGGTGGTTTAGAAACTGTACTCAAGGATGGCATCAGTAGAATAAAAGCTACAGGAAGACTAGCTGGCAGCACTTTAACTATGGATGTCGCTGTCAAGAATATGGTTACGCAAATAGGTTTAGACCTTAAAGATGCAATTAGAATGGCTACATTGAATCCTGCAGAAGTAATGAAATTATCGAATTATGGGCGTTTAGCTCCAGATTTTGTTGCGGATATCGTGATTCTTGACTCGAAGCTCAATATTCTCACGACAATATGCAAAGGAACAGTACTTTACTCCAGCAAATAACAACTTTGTTATTTAATAGGCTGAGAGCATATGAATCTGATGGGTATCAAGATACCGAGATATAGAAAGGATTAAGAAGCTTATAACTATCTACTTCTAGACAAGAGAAGATTATAGGTAACACATAACTTCTATTGCAATCGTATGATCTGATTTTCTGATTTAATTCTTCCTTCTTTCTTAAGCCCATATAATACATTATAAAGGTTATTTTTATTTATTGGTTGTTCCAGAGTTTGTTCCATTACACCCTTTAACTCTTGTACATAAATCTCAGTTTGTTTTTGCAGAATAGATTTGATCAGGCTTTCATATTTAAACTCAAGTTTATCCTTGTCTTTCATTAATAAAAAGTGATTCTCCCATAATTTTTCACCAATTTTGTAAAGAATTTCTTTCATTTCTAGTTTTCCTAGAGTATAAGTAGCAATTTTATCCTCAGTGCCCGAATTACGCACAAAAATACACCCTAGTACCTCATTTGCATCAACAATATTCATATACAAAACATTTGGGTCTTCTTTTTCCTCTATCACGAGTTTAGTATCCAAACTTAACCTTCTATTTTCAATTAGCCGTGAAATTTCGCTATTTATCAATTCAATATCTTTTGTCCAAACAGTACTACCCTTACAGAATCTAGACTTATCAATGAAGAATACATAAAAGATTTCAGAAATTCCTGGCTTGAAAGGAAGAAAGATTTTCTCTATTGGGAGATCCAACTCTTTTATGGCAGTCAATAGCATTAAACTAGTCAGAAGACCATTTCCAGTTAAAAGGTTCACTTTTTGATTAAAATCGTTTAAAAACTCAATTGGAAAAATAACATGTCCAGAAACTTCAACACCAATCAATAGTTCTCCCTCATCAAAATTCCCTATCCATTTATCCCCCACACTGACGATTTTTGTTTTAAGACCAAGATTTTTCTCAACACTAGAAGCAGCCATTAAATCGGATTCGATTGTTAATACAAAATAGGCTTCTTTAGCTTCAATTTTTCTTGATTTAATGAAATATTCAGCTAATATATAACCACATTTATCACCATTGATAACATAAACACAATCCTCTTCTTTATTATAATGAACTACATATCCTCTATCACCATCACCATCTAAAGATATACCAAATACTTTGCCTGGATCATTCTTCCTCCCAATGGAGAATGTTTCCTTTATTAATCGAGGATAAGCATCTAAGGATTCAACATGAAAAATATCATGGCCTTCTAATTCAGCAATACCACAATTCTTGTTTATATTGTGTCCATCGGGAGAGTCATTAACACTCTTATAATCTAATTGTAAGGCATCTAGAACATTTATCCCAATTTCTGTAAACGCACCATTTGCAGAATCAAATATAATTACGATATCCTTTAGAAGACTAGTGATATTTTGTGGTAAAACTGAAAGAATGAAATCGGTGCTCTCAATCAATATATTTTCTGAAACAGAAATAGAAGCTCTTCTTTCTGGTAGAATTTTCTGCATATAAAAGAAATACATCAGAGCAGAAAGTGTAAAATCACCCAATTCTCCTTCGGGTAACAGTTTTTTACCATTAAGAAAGAATTTAATCCCATTTTGATTTGATGGATTGTGACTAGCTGTTAATACAGCTCCAGCTTTAAAATTCCTTTTTAGTAGCTGATAGGGCACAATACCTGTAGGTACAATTCCTAGATCATAAACATGAATATTTGCTCCGAGAAAACCATCAATTAATGCTTTCTTAAATTTCCCATTAGTTATTCTATCCCTTCCATCATCTCCAATACAGACGGTATCATTTTCTTCTATAATCTTCTTGCTAAGCAATAAATTTGCAAATGAATATACACAATTTCTGATAAGTTCAGGAGTTAGGATGTTTTTAGTTGTAAGATCTTTTAAGTAGTCCTCAGTTTCCAGACTAATTTTACCACGAATACCGTCTGTTCCCATGAAATTTATTCTTGACATTAAAAAGGAAGATTCAATTCGTTCTTTTTCAGGTAGAGAGATATTGCTCTTATAAAATTCTATTGTCTTTGCAAAATCAATTAATACTGGATAAGGATAATTTACAATATATTCAGAGTTTAATAACTGAGTTATAATTTTATGACTATCATCAGGGAAAACTGCTGCATTTTGCTCAAGGAATTCTTTATTGTGTAATAGACCACTACTCAGAAGGTCAGAAATTAAGAAAATCTTTCTTTTATACAATATGAATAAGATTTCTTCATTTTTTGTTATTAGTTTTTCAAATTGTTCTACATCCAACTCTTTTCATACCTATACTCATTCTACCGATTATTTGTATCAATTAATAATTGTTAGTAATGATAACTAAGCTATTAAAACATAAATGTGAAAGGTATAACAATATTATCCTCGGTAATACGTTATCATCAACTCTATCTTGATCCCAGATATTTGAAAAATGTTACATTATGATTTCTATAGAATGTTCCTTGCCATCATCAAAAATAGGGAATTTATTACCTTCAAAGGATTTTCCATCCAATATGACTTCAGATATTCCCGATTCTTTGTGATTAGGATTTTTTACTGAAATATTATATGTAGAATTCCTGAATCTCCTAATTGCAGTATATCCATCCCATTCACTTGGTATACATGGATCAATTATGAGGCCATCATATGTGGGTTTAATACCTAAAATGAAATTCACACCACAAAAGTACATCCATGAAGCTGTCCCTGTTAACCATGAATGACCACCTTTACCGTATTCCTTATGATCTGGACCAGTTGTATATTCACAGTACACATAAGGTTCGACTGCAAACAGATCTTGATCCTTAGATAGGACTTCTGGTAATGTTTTATGATATTGCTCAAAAGCAATATTACCTCTCTTAAGAATAGTATTGGCTTGAATAAACCAAGTAACAGGGTGGTTAAAAACAGAAGCATTTTCCTTTTTGCCTGGAGCTTCTCTTGTTGCTGCACCAATGGTAGCATCCGACTTCGTATATGCTGGAGCACAGATACGAGGCCCAACTCTCGAATCGAGATGCTCAAGAACAGAATCAAGACACTGTACCGCACTTTCATCTTTCGCTATTCCACTGATAACTGCCCACGACTGTGCATTGAGATAAATCTGCCCTTGTTCATTCTTATGAGTACCCTGTACAGAACCATCATCTTTGGTGAATCGATGATACCATTTTCCATCCCAGCAAGATTTGTTCATTTCTTCAATAATTATTTCATTTATCTTCTTATACTCTTCAACCTTTTCAGGATCCCTTTTGGTGTAAGTAAGCATCTCAATCATGAACTGAAGATCAACGCAGAGCTGCTCTGCTACCATCATACTTTCTCCCTTTTTATGCCTACCACACTCATTTAGGTCGTCGTTCCAGTCACCATTAAGAATAAGTGGTATATTTCTTTTGCTTCTCTGACTCCAGACCTGGTCGACGCCACGATAACAGTGTTCAAGAATGGTACCGCTTTTACCATCGGCATACATTTCAATTTCATCAAGGAACGTAAAATCACCTGTTTCATTCAAGTAGTACTGAACTGCAAGAGGCAACCACAGTGGATCATCCGAGTGGCCTGTTTTAATACCATCATGTGACACACGGAAGAAGTTATGATATGTAGTTCCATCACTGAACATCTGTCTAGCAAGTTCTTTTATGACTTCCTTAGCAGCTGGAGCATCAAACATGATCATAGCCAGAAGATCCTGGGAGGTATCTCGAAAACCCATACCATAGGAGAGACCCCAGTGATATCTAGAAGCATCTCGGGAGACAGTGAAATTAACCTTTGCCTGAAGCTTGTTCCAAACGTTTATGTTTCTATTTACCTTATCATTTGGAGTTTTAACTTGTATAGTACCAAAAAGGTTCTGATAATAGTTCTTCAAATCGCCAAGACTTTTCTCAACCCTCTCAGGAGTCCATTCATTAAGTATCTTACGGGTTTGGGTTTTGTAATCCAGTCTGTCGACAACACCCATCATTATACAGAATTCAAGTTTTTCCCCAGTTTTGATAGTAACGTTGTTTTGCAATGCACCACAGGCATGGCCCGAATTCAGCATCGAATTAGTTAGTTGTCCTTTTTCAACTGTTAATGGATTTGTTTCAGAACGATAGGGACTACCGATGAAATGATCACGATTACAGTCATGTGCAGCAATATCTAATGTTGATTTAAAGAATACAAACTTACCCCAGCAGCCATCATCTTTATACTGTTCTTCTTCAGGTAGGAAGGATACCCCAATCTTGTTAGTTGCATAGATTGCCTTTTCTTCTGGATCAAAATCAGCATATAAGAAGTGGGAGTGGTTAGGATGATCAATAACATCAGAATACGCATCACCAGGGACAAACTCTACATAAGAGAAAAGATTCAGCTTTTTATCCTCATTCGTTGTATTTTCAATAGAAATTTTCCAAATTTCCATATCCTCATCGATAGGGACAAAGTAGAGAATACTGCTTTTAATTCCCTTATATGAGGAAGAGATTTTGGTATATCCCAGACCATGTCGGCATTCATATGAATCAAGCTCTTTTAATACTGGTTGCCAAGTTGGTGAGTAGTATTCACCAGTTTTATCATCACGAATATACACATACCTCCCTGGACGATCATATGGGAGGGAATTGTATTTTCTCCTAGTAATCCGTGAATTTCTCGGATTGATATAGTAACTATACCCCCCACCAGTATTAGAAATAAGTGCATGATATTTACCATTTATTGCATAATTTATCCACGGTTGTGGGGTATCTGGCCGTGTAATAATGAATTCCAAATCATCTTCAGAAAAATATCCATATTTTCCCATATTTTTTCCATCCTTATTACAAAATTTTGCATCACTACCTCTTTTGAATTTTTATTTTATTAATTCTTAATCCTCGGCTTACTAACAATTCCAACCGTCCACTTTAAGAATCGCTTTACTACTTATGGCTTTCTTTGGAAATACGCCTTTAATCTCAACCTTTTCTGATGGAAGAAGACTAATACAATTATCATCCCAGTACACAGGAGCAACAAATTGTTGTGTTTTTTCATCAAAAAGTATAAGTCTGAGAAAAAAAGCCAAATGCTTGGAAGAATTAATGAGTACCACTGTTATTTCATAGTTCTGACCCGATTCAATAATATTATAAGTGCTATTTATCTCAACGTTAGGAAGAGATCTAATTGCACTCAAGTCCGCATGAGACTTTAATGGTGTATAAGGCCATTTATCTTTCTCTTCTAGAATATCTTTTGTTGTTGAAAGCCAGTATAAATTCCTACTTACAATGGTTGAGTTTTCCTCAATAATGAGGGATAGAAAATATACAGAAGAGAGTCCATTTAACTCAGGTATGATTAAAACCTTAGATTTGTCATTAGCTTTCACTTCTATCTTCTTGGACTGAGAAAATCGTTCTTCAAGGTTTATGTTAAAAATTTTAACATTTGCAGTAATATTTTCCTTCGGATCGAGTGTACTGTTAATGATCCATATCGAATCATCATCATAGGAATATTGGACATGAACGGGTTCACAAGCCTTTTTTGATCCGAAGAAGGCACCATTAGGATTATTATAATAATCATATAATTGCCAGATCAAGCTTGGCCATGCACTATTTAGCATCCACCCTATTACACCTGTTGCCTTAGGGTAGTTTCTTGCATGTGCTTCATACATAGCTCTCCAGCATTCATATCCCAGAATCTGAGTAGTTTTTATAAAATCTTCAAAATTTTTCGGTTCTCCATATCTTTTTGTAATGGTCTCCTCAATTAATTTTGTACTAGTAAATGCCCCAAGTCCTGCATGATAATTCCAGCCCTCACTTCCAATATAAAGTTGGAATTCGGGCAGCATTCTTTTTAAACTCTCATATGGAGGAATACATACATCTGGACCTGTTTCAGTGTTAAAATTTTCCGCAGCTCCTATTCTTCCTTCTGTATACCAGTATGAAGGGGGAACATAAGTATAAGGACCCGTCATTTTGACACCAGTTTCGCCTGCTAGCTTTGTAGGATAAGCTGTAGCACTAGAAACTCTTGGAAGTTCATTATATGTTTCTTCTAGCACTTTGAGGTAAACTCTCTCAATGTGTTCGGGTGGTGGGAAGTCACTCCCATAAAACCATGCTGTAAAACTTGGATGGTTACGTAAACGAAGAATTTGAGAGCGTAACGATTCTTCTGCGATTTTAATATCACCTGTCTTCCAGTTATCCCATTTTTCCCAATGGCTACAACATACCCATCCTGCATGAACAAGTATGCCTTCCCTATCGCATATATCCCAAAAATTATCTGTTGCAAGTTTTCCCTCGAAACGTACTGTGTTCATGTTAAGATTTTTGAGAAAACTTACATCAATATAGTCTTGTTCATCAGACTGATTCAGCATCATATCAGGGGTCCATCCAGCACCTCGAAGTAGAATATCGTGCCCATTGATGGTGAACACACGGGAGCCAACTTTCTGGTCTGACTTTAAGATTTCATGGCTCTTAATGGTAAGCTTACTTGAAGAATACTCGTTGATGTAAGATTTAATATCTCTTATCCCGAAAGTAATTTCATCCCAGTCCGAGACTTTTTCGTCAACGATAATTTTAAGATCCAGCTTATATAATTCTGGAGAACCAAGTTGATGGGGCCACCATACCCGAGGATTTTTTATCCTTAATTGCGGAAACTCCTTGGGTGAAAAAACAATTGTTTTTTTCACATTGGAATCAAGAATAACCTCTTTCTGAAAAAAAATCTTTTCTATTTCACCTTTCACAACACCAATCACACGTTCTTTCTGTGTATTATGAAATTCTGCAGTAATTATTAATTCCGCTTCTTCTAGCGATTCAATATTCAATTTACTCCTTACAAATGGAAACTTCAATGCAACAGGTCCTGTTGTGTACAAGTATACTAGTTGCCAAATGCCCATGTTATCATCAGGAGGCAAAGGGTTCCAGTCAACAAAACTTATTCCAAGGTCATCAGGATTTGGGGAGAAAACCTCTAAGGCTAGAATATTTTTACCTGGAGTCACAAAATGTGAGACATGGAAATCATATCGCCGATATGTTCCTATAACATAATCAGAACCAGCGATCCGTTTGCCATTTAACCAAATATTTGCTGAATAATTAATCCCATCAAAAGCTATCCAAGTTTCCTTCTTTACTTGATCCTCCTCCAATGAAAACTCTTTTCTAAACCACCATGACCTTCTAAATGGACTATCTTCAGGTTTATATCGACTCTCATAATTCTGTCGTTTAACATCTGCTTTGTATCCTGGTAAGGATTTCAGATTTAATCCAAAGTAAGGGTCTTTGAAATCATATTCATCATTAATAATAAGACCATTTATGACGGTTGTTGGTACATCTACAGTATACCAATCTTCTGGGATGAAATCTGTAGTGGAAATCACTTCACCAAACTTCGACAGCTTTTCCGAAGATTGCATTTTCCATTCTTTGTTTAAGGGTATTTTGTTACTCATAGGGTTCTTACTCCGAGAATATCAGGTTTCTTATTTTGCAGAAACATCCTTGATATACTGAGAAACTTGATAAATTGATGCATAATTATATTCATCAGGAACTAAACCAGTAGTCTTAAGGATGTGTCCAACACTCTGATTTCGCTCTTTTATACGTTCCCAAAGTGGTCGTGGGTCAAATCCAGGAATAGTAAGAAAATCAACAACTTGTTGACTTCTTAATCGTTGAATTGCTATCGCTTTTAGATCCATTTCTTTTTCAGAAAAAGGAAAGATTATATCTCCTTTCGCAATGGAAAACTCCTCCATCGTTGTTTTATAATACCATAATTCAACCTTTTGAATCGTTGACCTATTTAATGCCAATTCAAAGATTTCAACAATTCTCGCTTTGAGGCCATATGGATCGGTAATTCCTCCAAGAATGAAAATCATATCAGGTTGTTCTTTGTCCAGAATCGTTATCAATGGAATAATATCATCATCAGAAATGTCTATGATTTTTTCGATTGTTCGAGTTTCATAAAAAGGCAGATTTAAGAAAATTTGATTTTCAGATGAGATGCCCATATATGCATGCATATCTATTGCTTCAGATTTCCTAACAAGGGTCTTTAATTTCAATAATTCAATCATATTAAGAGTATTATTCAAGATATGTTCTTTGATTGATTTTTCAAAAAGATTCTGTTCACAGTAATCGATAACATCTGTATTTTTTACATTAATGTTACCACTTACCATATTTACTATTTTTGGTTTGTTATGATTACTAACTAAAGCTCTAATAATATCAGCAATAACACCATCGTCACCAGGACGACAAGAGATGACTAGTATTCTTTTATGTCTCGGAAGCTTTTCTTTAAAGAGAATTTTACTAGTAATTCTCTCTAACACCTCGTCGGTTAAACTAGGAATATTGTAATTAAAAAGCTGTAGAAGATCCGAGAGAAAATTATTGTGAAAATCTTGTAAATCAAGTTGGATCAATGGTTTTTTTGTAGTCAAAGAAAGCCAAATTAAGGCTTCATCAATCTTTAATTCATCAATTTTTGTTTTATCAGTTTCTTTCATCCAATCCATATCAAAGAACAACCATGGATAAGACATTCGACTTAAATTCGATGCTGCACCTTCTTCGATTAAGAATGTAGTATTCACGTGAGC
>JAHQWW010000130.1 GCA_029856365.1 Candidatus Hodarchaeota archaeon | reverse complement strand
GTTAAAGCCATCGAATCACAACAAGATGGCGCTGAATATATTAAATTTGTTTATATTGGCACTGTAGCTGAAACGGGTGATAGACTGCAAACCATCCATAGAGGCAGAGTGGGAGATCCATTAAAACCATCAATTTTTGACTTCTACGCCGTTACTAAGGTTCGAGGGGAGAGAGTAGTATTAGAATCAAATATTAGACACTGGGTTTCTTTAAGACAGACTTTTATTATGACGACAGATAATATGGAGGATCCAATCATGTTTCATCAACCGATTGACTCTTTCATGGAGAATAACACAAAAGAAGATGCAGGTAGAGGATTAATAAATTGTTTAGAAATATCTGAAGACTCTGGTTTTTGGCGTAGAGTCTACAACATGGGTGGTGGACCAACATGTCGTACAACCTATTATGAACTTATGAAGCAAATGTTTGCAATAAATGGTTTAAGGATAGAAAAGGTTGTAGAAAGAAATTGGTTTGCTCTTCGCAACTTTCACATGCAATATTTTGAGGATAGCCACATTCTCAACGAATACATCCACAATTGGAGGCACTCATTAGAAGACTTTTATGATAGGTTTTCCAAGAGTAGGCCATTTTTCCTGAAAATTATTGCTGTTCTGTGTAAAAGAGTTACCTTCATAAGAAATATCGTTGAAAAAGCAACCTATAAGCGATTAGAAAAGTTAGCTACTCTATCAAAGAACGGTACCGTTTATTGGTACAAAAATAGAAATAACAAGAGAATTTCAGCATTCTACAAAGATTACGAAACGTACAAATCAATTCCTGATTGGGGTATAGATATGCCTGAAATGGATTCCGAAAAGATTCAATTGCATCGTCTTGATCATGGTTATAATGAATCTAAAGAAAATATTAAGTTGTCTGATTTACGAAAGGCAGCAAAATTCAGAGGGGGAGAGTGTCTCTCTTCAGAAAGGGATGGTGATATGTATATCACATTAAAATGGAAATGCGCCTTTAATCATGAATTCGACGCAAAATCCTATACCATTATTAAAGCTGGTCATTGGTGTCCTGAATGTTTAGCACCTCCTTGGAAATATGATGAAATTGCAAAAAGAAATCCTTTTTTTGCTCAAGTATGGTATCCTAACCACGATAAAGATGAAAACAACTTTTATGATGAAAAATGTTATGAAGATATCTTATGAAAATTCAAGATATCCTATAGAATAAGAGAGAAAATCAGTTGCTTTTTGATCTTTTTAACCATTCAAGCACGTGTCTTTTGTTTTTCATAGATTACCTCTCCGTGCTTTTCTATGTCAGTATATATTAGAAATGACTTGGTTTTAAATTCATCAAACATCTCTGGTGTTTCCAGAATTATATCCACTGCTGCACCTACTCCAGAGAGTTTAGAATAGAGTCTTCTTCTTAGCTTACGTTTATGATAAAAACCATATTTTATAACGCAGATATCATAGTCACTCGAATCTTTATAGTGGTTTCTTGCTCGAGATCCAAAGAGAACTATTTTATCAGGATCAGCTTCTTCAATAATCCTTTTAGTGATTTATTGAAGGATTCTATCCATAACTAGAACTCCTTTAATACCTCACAATATTGATAATTTAATACAGTTTTTATTCAACTTTAAGATGATGAAAGGAGAAATTATTCTTATTGTAAGGGAACTTCATGTTTAGTTTTATGTATAACTTTTAAGACCTGTGGATTATGTATGAGAACCATAAAAATATAAAGGTAGAGCCTTATGAATTACGATTTAACCATTAAAAGCGGCACAATCATCGATGGAACGGGAAATCCTTCGTACCACGCTGATATAGGCATTAAAAATGGGAGAATTACTAAGATTGGACGATTAAGCAATATTATTTCTGACAAAGAGATCAATGCTGACGGTTTTATTGTCGTACCAGGGTTTATTGACCCTCATAGCCACTCAGACTTTGCTATTCCGTTTGATCCTCACCTTGAGTCCACAATCCGGCAAGGAATTACAACAGCAGTGATTGGGAATTGTGGGGATTCACTTGCACCAATTAATAAAGAGAAATTAGAATTATTTGAAAAAATGGCTAATATTTTTTCTCCCCCAGGGGAGACAATGAAAATTACATGGGAAACTTTTGACGAGTACCTTTCAGTTATAGAAAAGGAAGGATGTTCCACGAATATTGTTCCTATTGTTGGATTTGGAACTGTACGAATCGCTGGTGGGCCAGGTTTTGAAAATCGTCCCCCAAGTCCTGAAGAGCTAGAGCGGATGAAACTGCTTGTAGATGAAGCTATGCAATCAGGTGCCTTTGGTATGAGTACAGGACTTATTTACACACCCCAGATATATGCAAAAACCGAAGAAATTATTGAATTAGCTAAAGTAGTATCAAAATACGGCGGGCTTTATTTTTCCCATATAAGGGGAGAAGGAGTAACTGTAGTTCAAGCAGTAAAGGAATTAATAGAGATTGTTGAAAAATCAGGTTGTATTGGTGGACAAGTAGCGCATCACAAAGTTTCGGGACGCTTAAACTGGGGTAAAAGTAAGGAAACCTTACATCTCATGGAAGAAGCAAATAGAAGGGGATTAAACATAACATGTGATCAGTATCCTTATAATCGGGGGATGACTTCTCTTATTACAGTGCTTCCTCCATGGGTTCATATTGGAGGGATTGAAAAGATTCTGGAAAGGTTACAAGATCCTGAAGCTAAAAAACGTATTAAACACGATATTACTGAAGGTATTGAAGGATGGGAAAATTGGATAAAAGACTTAGGTTCAGATCGAATCTACATTTCTTCAGTTAAAACTCAAGCATGGAAAAACATAGAAGGAAAAAACCTAGCTGAAATCACTAAATTCAAAAGAAAAAAAGATGTATTCACAACATTATTTGATCTCTTATTGGAGGAAAAGGGAGAAGTCTCAATTCTAGTTGAAGGAATGAATGAAGAAGACATTCGCCGAATCATGACCAATAAATACACAATGATTGGAACAGATGGTTGGGGGGTCGCTCCTACAGGAATTCTCGGCTTTGGAAAACCACATCCACGATTTTACGGAACTTATCCACGAATACTAGGAAAATATGTCCGTGAAGAGGGATTGTTAAAACTTGAGGACGCAATACGAAAAATGACAAGTTTTCCAGCACAAAAACTTGGCCTCCATGATAGGGGTATTATACGTGAAAACATGATGGCAGATATAGTGATATTTGATCATAAAAGAGTAATTGATCGTGCAACGTATGAAAATCCCCACCAGTTTCCAGCTGGGATAAAACATGTCATAAATAACGGTGAGATCATTGTAGAGAATGAACAACAAACAAAAATACTTCCTGGGAGAATCTTAAGACATAAACCTACCTAGAGTGGTAAGAAAATTGAAAATAAAATTGAATATGAATGAGATACCTTATCCCCCACCACCAAATGTCATTCAAGCTGCTAAAAAGGGACTATTGCTTTTGAATCGTTATGCCTCACCACAAGATCGTGAACTAATAACGAAAACTCTTGCCAAATACTCAGGAGTCCCAAAAAAACATATCATCGCATATCCAGGCTCAGATCTTATATTAAGAGAAATTATTCATATATTTTCAAAGGATAGGAAGGTTATTATCGTTTATCCAACCTTTTTTCCAACATTTTTTGCAGCAAAACAGTTTTCTAGGAAGTTGACAAAAATTCTTCTTGAACCACCAAGATTTTCCTTGAATACTGATCAACTTTACAAAGAACTGAATGAGCCCTCTTTGGTCATCATAGATAACCCGAATAACCCAACAGGAAAGATATTACTAGATAAAAATATTGTTGAAGCCATTCTTGAAAATACAAATGCTTTACTTGTGATAGATGAAGCATACTATGAATTCACTAATTTCACTTTCGCTGACATGGTGGAAGAGTATCCAAACCTTGCCATTGCTCGAACGATTTCCAAAGCTTGTGGTTTAGCTGGCGCACGAATTGGATATATCATTGGAGGGGAGATGTTTATGGATATCTTTTCCTCAGTGTCTATAATGTTACCGCAAGTCAGTTTGTTTGCAGCGATTGAGGCGATAAAGAATCCAAATTATATTAAGAAAAATGTCTTACTGACTATTAATGAGAGAGAAAGGGTAAGAAAAGAGTTAAGAGGGATGGGGTTTCAAGTTTATCTAAGTAAAACAAATTTCTTACTGATCAAGACAGATTTTCCTAGTATAGGAGCGAAACTTGCTGAAAGAGGAATCTTGGTTCTTGATCTTACTGACAGATGGCTCTCAGGATATATCAGAGTAGCAATCGGAACTAAAAAAGAAAATGACGTTTTCTTATCGAATATGAGAGACATTGCACGACAAGCTAACTGTTAGGAGATGTAGATAATGGGTATTAGAGTTGAACAGAAAGACTTAGTATGGACCATTGTCATAGATAACCCGGATGTTAAAAACGCGGTCGATGGTTCTACCGCAGCAGCCTTATCAAAAGCTTTTAAGGAATTTAAAATTTCAAAAGCACATGTAGCAGTACTCTGGGGGGATCATGGTTGCTTTTGCTCTGGTGCAAATCTGAAAGCGATTCAAGAGGGACTTGGAAATCGCATTGAAAAAACAGGAGATGGGCCTATGGGACCAACTAGGATGTTGTTAAAGAAACCTATTATTGCTGCCGTATCTGGTTATGCTGTTGCTGGTGGGTTTGAACTTGCGCTCTGGTGCGATTTACGAGTGATTGAAACAAATGCTGTATTTGGTGTTTTTAATCGCAGATGGGGTGTGCCTCTGATAGACGGTGGGACAGTACGATTACCTAGACTCATTGGATTAAGCAGAGCTCTTGATATGATACTTACAGGACGGCCAGTGTACGCCGATGAAGCCTTGACCATTGGATTAGCAAATCGTATTGTTGAGGACGGAAAATCGAGAGTTGAAGCTGAGAAATTAGCACATGAAATTTCAAAATTTCCTCAAACATGTCTTAGAGAAGACCGACTTTCTACTTATGAACAATTTGATCTTGGTTTGGAGAATGCCTTGATGAATGAATTTGATCATGGTCTCATCTCATTTAAGGAAGCAAAAGAAGGAATTAAGAGATTTATGGCTGGTGAAGGACGGCATGGTCAATTTTAAAATGATGAGAATTGCTTAACACGTTGATGTTGTTAAAAGAAAGGCGGGTAAGTAGATTGTACATAGTTTTCAAATACTAAGAATTTTATTTTCGTAAAAATTCTACTAAAGGAGAATTTACTTTATCTGGCCGTGTATAATGAGGCATATGTCCAGCTTCTTCAATTGTATGGAATTCAATTGATGGAACAGCGGCACATACTTTTTGACTTGTTGGATAAGGGATAGTTTGGTCGTGTTCTCCCCAGAAAAGCTGCATCGGTAAATTACGCTTCCCTAGTCTTTCATAAGTTCCCTTTAAATTTGTAAATGGTGTATTTAAAGCTGTAGAGCGAACTGCATGGAGAAAACCCTTATATTTCATTTGATCTGCATATTTACTCAAATAGTCATCGATATGTACGTATTGGTAAAAATCTTCCTTTTGAGTCTCTATAATTCGGTTATGGTTAAGATATAACTTTAGAATTATACTATTCAGGATTGGAACCTTTAAAATTGATAATAAGACATTTTTTCCTCCTGAAAAACCTATGGGGTCAATTAAAGATACTTTTTTAATTATGTTTGGATATCTGTCAGCAAAAACTACACAAATCCCGCCTCCCATGGAGAGTCCGACAAGATTGATTGTATTACGTGTTAGTTCAAGCTGATCGATGACTTCAAAGAGCTGATTGATGAAGAAATCCATATTATAGGTAGTTTTGGGACGATCGGAATAGCCACGACCATATAAATCGTACCTTAAAACTCTAAAACCTTCTGTAACCAGTACTTCAAAAGTTGGATCCCATACGAATAATGGGGTTGAGAATCCATGTACTAATACTACAACATCGCCCTCTATTGGTCCATCTAGTTCATAATGTACATATCCATTTGATAATTGTATAAATTCTCCTGGAAGTGATTTTCTCGTCGTATTATTCAAGTCTATATATTCGTATTCCATAATTAAAGACTCTCACTATATTAATGCAAAAAACTTCTTTTTGACATTAATCAACTTAATTCATATTTGCAATAAAGAAATTTTACAATTTGCATTAAACAATTCTCAGGAACGATAGAATGCACAGGAAGATCCATTATGAAACCTCAACAATTGTAAGTAGACTTGACAATAAACAAGTAAAGCGAATTCGTAATCCTTTGAATCTTGAAGATTATAGAAAAAAGCCTTTCTTAGTGATTCGAAATGGAGCCAGAGATAACCCTGATTCTAGAAATTGGTCTAATTCTCACTTGCGGGGTATTGGGATCCGATGGATTAAAAAAATTAAAATTTCCTGAAATATTAGGATTTATTCTTGTGGGTATTATTGCTGGGCTTGTTTTCCGACCATTCGGATTATTTCAAGATCATTACGCAACTATTACGAATATTGTTGTTGCTGTTGCTTTAGGCTTTATTGGTTTTAATCTAGGATCGGAAATTGATTGGAAAACGATTAAATCTATGTCCTACAAGGTCTTGATTATTCTTGTTTTCGAATCTTTTATTACCTTCTTTTTTGTTGCATTTCTTGTCCTAGTGATTACTCAGGAAATGTACCTGGCTTTTTTATTTGGGGCTTTGTCTTCTGCGACAGCTCCTGCAGGAACCGCAACAGTATTTTGGGAGTATGATTGTAAAGGGCCATTAACTGTTACTACGATGATAATTCTTGCTCTAGATGATATTTTTGCAATTATTCTCACGGATTTTGCCATTGATTATGCAGCGATACATCTAGAAGGGGGTAAATTTGATGTATTCAATTTATTCATTCCTATGATCATTGATATGGGATATTCAGTTGTTCTTGGATTGATAGCGGGGATATTATTCTCATTTATGTTGAATCGCGAAGAGGAACATGGTGAATACGTTAATCTCATTCTTGGAGCGATACTTGTGTGTATTGGAATCTCTGGTTTCTTGGGAATATCATATATTCTCCCTACAATGGTATTCGGAATTACCATAGCAAGCTTTTGTAAGAGGCCTGAAATTGATCCACAGAAGAAAGTATTGATCTCTGAAATTTTTGAATCCTCAACTGAAGGGATTTTAGACTTTATTGATGAGGAGCTTCTTGAAGTCAGAGAAGATGAACCTCATCAGATTTTTCATGAAGTGTACCGACTTGCTTCTCCAATCGTTGCCTTATTTTTCGTTTTGATTGGCTTAAACCTTGAACTTTCTTCTATAACTCAGATTGGTCTTCTTGGCATATTCTATCTCATCGGCCGAACTCTGGCAAAATCAATCGGGGCTTTTATTGGTTCCAGTGTGGTTAAAGCTGAACCAACCGTTAGGAAATACTTAGGGCCGTGTCTTTACTCACAAGCAGGTGTAGCACTTGGATTAGCTGTCCTCATTTCCGATAAGCTAGCATCATTTGGAGTTCCCGAGATGGGACTGTTAATTATTAACACAATCACAGCAACAACTATTGTGTTTCAAATTTTTGGCCCTCTTGCGATAAAATGGGCTGTTGAAAGGTCAGGAGAAGTAAGATTTCGTACCTAGTTTCAAATAACCAAGGACTTGAAATAATTCATCTTGAGTGAGTGAGGCAAGAATATTATCATATCTTATTAAAGCGCTTTATTATGAATATTCCGAGATGTCTGAGGGTCTGACATTGGAGCTCGATAACATCTTAATGGTTCTCTCACTCTGGAATGAGCAAAAGGATCCTACTGTTCATGATTGCAAGAAATCACTCAGTATGTTAATACTATCTCGATCCAATGTTTTATGCCATGTTTCCATCTTTTTCCATCTGGATTAGCTCAACAAAGCAAGAAACCTCCAATGAAACTCACGCTACCTCCAACTGATATTCTGATTTCGCTTCTTGATATTGAAAGAGAATGATTATTTGCATATAAGAATCTTAAGTAATACCGACAACACAGAAAACGTTTTTTTATAAATGCAACAACTAATGATAGGCCTAGAATCTTTTAATTAGAAAGTATTCTTTAATAGAATTAGGATATCCATTAGAAACCCCGAAGATCTTATATCCATATTTCTGAAAGAATTCTGGGGATTGAAATGATAAAACATTCACTAATCCCGAAATGCAGCCATTCTCTTGGGCAATTCTTTCTGCACCTGTCAGGAGCTCTCTACCATGCCCCTGATTTCGGTAATTCTCATCAACCCAGAGACGCACGATATGCACAGCCTTAAGAGTTGTATAAGCTTGTATTCCTCCAATAACTTGGCCATCTTCTTTCTTTATGACTAATTTAATATTAATTTCAGGATTCTTTTTCCTCAGTATACCAATTTGTTTTGTGACGTATTTGTGTAATCCTTCGTGAAGAATCTTCATTGAGTCTTTAGATGCATCTTCAGAAATAGTAAAATTATCGTGGTTTGGTCCGTTAGCCTCTTTAGGTATCTGTTCATTTGATTCAAATTTCTTTAAGAGAATATATTCAGTGATACCTTCGGTATATCCTTCAAAAATTCCTAAAACCTTGTAACCAATCCTTTGATAAAATCCTGGCGCTTGAAATGAAAAAGTCCATGTTTGTGATGCTGGGTAGCCTTTTTCTTTACCAATCCTTTCAGCTTGCAATACAAGATCTCTACCATAACCTCGACCCCGATACTTCTCATCTATCCAAAGAACCTCAAGATGCATGACTCCAGTTAACATACTTGTGATCACTCCCCCAACGATGTTTCCATTATCATCTTTCAATACCAAACTGATATCAGGAGTAGGAATATCCAATTCACCATTCGGATAGCTTTTGTTATTATCCTCTAGCCCCTTCTGAACTATCTTTATCTCTTCTTCAGATGGATTATCGATGATAACAAATCGATTGGAATTCTCACAATAATTCATTCAGCATCTCCTTCTCATCTAAAAGGCCTCAATGCATGATTCAAGAGTAAAGGTATTTATGGTGTAAATGTTGGTTATTTCACTTCGATATCGTTGGTTATTATATTTCAATTGAATAAGAAATTCTTAAATCCTAAACCAGAATTTAAGAATTCAGAAAACCAAAATCAATAATTGATTATAATGAGGTTGTTATCTTATGAAAGGCAAAATACCTTCAGATGTTTTAGAAGCAATGTTAGAAACAATTCCAATCGAATTTTCTATTCTAGATAAAAATGATAAAGTTTTAGCTTGGAATAAACATGAAACACGTTTATTTAAGAGGTCTGAAAAAGTTTTAGGTCGTGATGTCAGAAAGTGTCACCCCAATAAAAGCTTAAATAAAGTAGAACAAATTATTCAAGAAATGAAGGATAATTTACGCGATAAAGCCCGTTTCTGGATTGACTTAAAAATCAATGGTAAAATTGAAAAAGTTTTAATCGAATATTACGCACTGAGAAATCTTAAAGAAGAATATCTTGGATGTATGGAATCTAGCCAAGTGATCACCGAAATCAAAGGTCTTATAGGTGAAAAACGTCTGTTAGAATAAAATCGCTAACCAAATTCACTTATGTGATTTAATATATATGTATTGATGATCAGTGTGGTCTTAGAAGAGAAAATACTTGTACGTGGCCTTTAAGAGTATAAGGATTACATGCAAGATGTACGTTACTGCCTAATACTTAAAATCTGGTGTAGTATAACTACGAAATTATTTACGTATGTCCTTGTTCTCTTCTCTAACTCATCGTTTGATAAAGTGAGCATTGTAACACTAGGGTGTGAGGGATTGAATCTATTAAAATACCATTTCAATTTGGTCTTTTTAAACCAATTTTTTTCAGATTGCATAATGGAAATATAAATAAGGCCAGTTTCCTGATATAAGTAGTTTTATCTGGTCTTGTAGAGAAGACTGAAGCTCGAATTTTTGCGAAATTGCACCTATTAAGTGAATCTTTTGAGGTAGATTATGTTAAGATAAAGGGGAGTCCAGATACTTATCGGACTCGTGTTGGTGATTACAGGATTCTCTAGATCGTATTTCGCGATAAGAAATTTGTTATTATTTCGGAGACTGATAAACGGAGTCGTGGTTACAAATGTTGAACTTTGATTATTTCAATTACTTCTTAACATTCATCCACATTTTAGTGTCCTTCTTTTACTTTACTTTTTTCCGTGTGTTACTCATCTTCATCTA
>JAHQWW010000019.1 GCA_029856365.1 Candidatus Hodarchaeota archaeon | reverse complement strand
TATTTCTATAATTAAAGCTGACAAGCTTTTATTTAGCGACTTCTTTGTTGTCCTTTTCACATTGAATTTTCTCTCCCATCTCTGATTTATTCACCTCATTTGAGAAAAAATCAAAAGAATTTTGCAATTAGCTAGCTTACACCTTATTATAGTTATATATGGCCTGTATCTATTTATTTTCCTTTTACTTCAGTTAAATAACATTACACGTTCCAATATATGTGTATTCATTTCAATAACTAACGATACATCTTACCATCATTTTTCCGTAAATTTATAGCCAAGTGCAACTTTCAATTCGAGAAAAAAACGAAGTATATCTTATTTACTTAAACTTGACTGCTAATGATGAGTCAATCATCTTCAGATGCAAATGACTTCTAAAATTTTCGAAATCAAGCGTTAAAATCCCTAGATAAAAATTAAATCACATCTCTATAAGAGAGTAAATAGATTCTCACCAATTGTGTGTCAAGAATCTTACAAAAATGACGTTTAAGAATGAGTATTCAGTAAAAAAAGAAAAAATTTCTTTGAACTCCTAGAATAGACTATTTAAGTCGAAATATAGCTAATAATGTGTGTATTTGTTACTAAGTCCTTTTTCCTTTTCTTCTGGAGTGCTAAGATAAGTGATTGAGAATTACTACAACGAAGTCCGAATGCTTCTTAGAGAAAATAAAATCGAGGAAGCTGAAAAGATTCATACAAAACTAGCAAGTTCAGCAGAAAGGTTCTCTAATGAAAAAAAATACTGGTTTAACTTACTCTCAGGTGAAATAAATCGATATAAAAGAGATTATCAATCAGCAAAGAAGGATATTGATGAAGCATTCCAGTTATCAAAAGAAATTGAATTAACTTATGTCCAGATGAGTAGCCTTCACGGGAGGATGGCTTCAATTCAATATAAACTGAAAAATTATTCAATAGCAGTTCAATTATTTCAGAAATCATTATCTTTTCTTTCAAATGATTTAGGACGACAGAACTATTATCGTAAAATGTTACTTAGTTGTTATATCAAGTTAAAAGATGAATACAATTTCTCAATAACCTTGATAGAAGGATTAAATGATATTTTACAAAGTCCCAAACTTCAGGAGTATTGGAACTCTAACCTAGACTTTGTTTGGGATATAACATTGTATGCTAGACAGAATCCATGGTTAGAACTGGTGAACAAGGCTCTAGATTTAGAAGTTCAACCGACTAATAAAATAGGTCAAGGTTTCTTAGAATATACTCGTGCACGATTAGCTAGAAATCAGTTGAACCGAAAAGAATTTTTAATATACATGCAAAGAAGTTTGAGAAATTGTGCAGCCTTAAGTTCAAGTAATCTTCTCTCATTAAAATTTAACTTTGTTTGGATGCTTCAATTGTTTGGAGAATACCAACGAGCTAAAATTATTTTATTAGAATGCTTACGACAAATACCAAGAGCCTCACGTCAGAGAATTCGCATTTTAAATACCTTAGGAAGCAATTTGCGATTTACAGGGGAGTATAATCTCGCTGTTCAGCATCTAACTGAATCTCTTTCAATGAATCAAGAAGTTATTCAGGATTTTTGGCAAGAGGCTTATACACATAATACCCTAGGTATGATTTATACACTCATTGGCAAAAATTACAAAGCAACTGAACACTATAAGTCAAGTATGGCACTGAGTAAGGAAAATAATGACTATTATGGGCTAGGCTTTACTTATGGGGCGCTTGGATGGCTTGAAACAAACCAGGGAAACTTTAATCAAGCAGAGAAATGGTATAAATCTAGTATTTCAACATTTGAAGAGAAAAATCAAACTGTACCTGCAATAATCTTGTTAGCTTATGCAGAATTATTATCGCAGATGGAAAAAAATTATTCTAATAAAATTAATGAGTTAATCATTAGGGCAAGGAACCAGATTTGGACACAACAAAAGCGACTAGATATTGGGAGGTATTACAATACATTAGGTAATATTGCACTTAACCATAAACAGTTAGACCAAGCATTAAAAGAGTTCTCGTTAGCCTTAGAATACTCGGATTCCTTTGAAGTTGAAGCTCAAACCCTTTTAGGGATAACTAAGGCGAATCTTGAACTATTCTTGGTTTCAACTGATAATTATGAATATTTAGAAAAAGCTAGGTTATTCTTAACAGACCTCAGATCTGCTGCTAAATCCTCTGCTCTTATTCAAGGTGAAGTCGAATTAATATTAGGTCTCATTGAAATGCATACACGTAACTATGTAAATGCAGCCCGTAAATTTAAACAAGTTCAGAAACATGCACAAGACCACAATTATACTCTACTAAGAGAAAAAGTACAGAAACAGCAAGAAACACTTCATATATTACAAACCCATGATCAATTACAAAAAGTCACTGCTACAACTAACAATTATGAATTAAAAAGAAGCTCCATTCGAGAAGCTATTGTATACCTTACTGAACTCACGAAACTGTTGGGTACACAGACTGATAAAGAAAATAAACCTTGATTTTTGCAATACAGTAAAGTTATCATGAAATTCTATTATTTTTTGATTACTATTCAATCATCGCAGATGAATGACATGATTTCCAGTTTTACCACGTTATAAAAACTTATTTCCATCAAATGAAAGCAAGTAAGAGAATAACCTCAATTCAGGATTTGAACCCCAATGGACATTGAAAATCTTCGTAACCTATTCCCTGTCACTGAAAAGGCAATTTTCCTTAATCATGCTGCTATTTCGCCCAGTCCTACTCCAATCATTGAATTATGCCAAAAATGGCATGTTTATCATAAAACATATGGTGACATGTACTTCCCTAATCTTAACATGATTTTAGAAGGTATAGAAGAGGATCGGAGAACAGTAGGGAATTTCATCAACGCCAAATTTCCAGAAGAAGAGATCGCTTTCACCTATAATACTAGTTATGGACTTGCTGCTATCGCTGAAGGCATCAGCTGGAAAAAAAAAGATAAAATCGTAATCAATGATCTGGAATACACGTCTAATTCCTACACGTATCAAGCCCTTACAGGGAAATTTGGCTTGGAGCTAATTGTCATTCCCAACATCAATGGAGTACTTCCAATGGAATCATTCAGTCAATTAATTGATCAGTCAACTCGATTGGTGGCCATTTCACATGTTCAATTTAGTAATGGATTTCGCATCGATTTAAAGGAGCTTACAAAGATTTGTCATGAGAATGAAGCTCAGATTCTAGTAGATGCCATTCAATCTCTTGGTGCAGTACCACTAGACGTTCAGGATCAGAATATTGATTATCTAGCCTCTGGAGGTTATAAATGGTTACTTGGACCTCTTGGAACTGGTCTCATTTATATTAAGAGAGAACTGGCTGAATCTCTTAACCCAAGTTTCATTGGATCAATGTCAGACACCAACCCGCTTAATTTGTCTCACCATTCTTATTCTCCTGGTCGTGGAGCTAAAAGGTTTCAAGCATCGTTAGGTCCCCACACATTTCTAATAGCAAAAGCTGTAGAATTTCTAAATAATCTAGGAATTATGAATATTTATTCTCATATTATGAGATTAACAGATTTAATTATTGAATTCGTTCAAGAAAACAATAACTTTGGATTGCAAACACCAATTGAAACCCAACAACAACGAAGTGGCATTGTGAACTTTACATGTCCTAACAGTAAAAAAATAGTAGAGCAACTTCGTAAGTTACCGTTTCCCATTGCTATTTCATACCGAGAAGGAGGATTAAGGCTTTCTCCACATTGTTATAATACAGAGGAAGAAATTCAGACGTGTTTGGAGACAATAAAATCATTAATTTCAAGATAATGAAACTATATATTAAAAAAGACATATCTCAGTCTTCGGGATCTGGTGGGGCTTAAATTTACGCCCTGATAATTCTAGTTTTAGTTAAGATAGTGGATAGTTTCTTTCTTTAGAATATTGAGAAAACGAATGTTAGGAATGGAGAAATAATTAAAAAATCTACAATAAAGAAATATAACCATGCTAAAGGAACATCAGCAGCTTTCTTTGTGTCAGTTTTCAGTAGATAGGCAGTATAAACAACCATCATAAGTAAAGCGATAACGGTACCCTTTAAAAGACAGAGAACAATAGTTGCCATTGCAATAAAAAAATAAAAAGCGTATCGAAGTTTAATGGTTGCATCTATTCCTAAGATGACAACAGTAGTTCTTTGATTCGTTTGTAAGTCCAGAGAATAATCTGGGATTTGATGATTTATCTGAGCTAGTAAAGATGCTAAAGAAATGAAAAGAAAAACACTATAAAATTGGATATCAAGACTCCAAATTACATTAAAACCGAAAATATACAAGTAGAGAGGAAGGAACGTAATTTGAAACCATATCACATGGAAAATCCAATCAAAACCAAGCCTACTCTTAGCGCGAAAAATCGGGCTATTATATAGGTAGGCAAGAAGCAGTCCTGCCGCAGCAAACATGAAGTAGATAAAACCAGCTAGCAAACCACTAATTAATCCGCTTATTAATGAAAGCCATATGAAGATTTTTCCAATTTTATAATCACGATTGTTTGGATTACCACAGAAAACGTTCCTTGACTTTTTATATTCATCTGCAGCATCATAAGGAGCATCGTAGTAATCATTTGAAATCCAGATGAAAATATTGAAAAATATCATCGAAAGAATAATAAGAATTGCATTGTACACATCATAATGAATTGGATTACGTAAATTTAATATCAAACCTGTCAGAGCAAAAAGCGAAGACCCAACGATATTAGGAAATCTAAGGCGATAAAGAACATTATTTTGCATTATTCTCACAATCTGATTCATTCTAGTTAGTTTTAAGATAGAATGATCTTATCTTTAAAATCTTCAATTTGTTCTCCAGAGTAGTTTTTTCCATTTGGGAATCGATAAATCATTTATCAATTCTTAAATTCTTCAGCTTTTTCGGTGTTTGCTGAATTTTTCGCTGATTTTTCCCATACAATTTCACCATGCCAATCTTTGATTCGTTTCACTGGACTCCCTGCATATATTGAGTTTGTTCTTAATACACGGTTGGATGGAATAACTGAATTACTAGCTACAATCACTTTGTCTTCAATTGTTACTCCAGGAAGCATTATTGTCCCTGCACCAATTGTGCAATTTTTTCCTATTCTGATTCGCTTTCTGTAAAGCTCTCCTTGAGAAATAGCATGGGAACCTATGATGCAACCAGTACCAATATATGTATCATCTCCTATTTCTATTAATTCGACATCCCATAATCTAGAGTAAATACCGACACGTTTTCCTAGCTTACACCCAAATAACTTGTAAAATACTGCAGGAAATATCTGATTTATAAAGAGTTTATTCACCAAAAAATATGCACAATCTTGGCTAGCCATTGCAATCCCCCATAAAACCCAATCCCAACCCTGTAGAATTCCTTCTTCATTCCTCATCAATAACCTTGCAATCCTATTTATTGTCACAAAAAGGAGTAAAAAACTAAATAATGTGAAACAAATAGACAGAAATAGTGAAAGGAACAATTGTTGAGAATTATTAGCAAAAACAGTCTCAAAATAGTAATAATACTGGACTCCCACAAAAAGAACAGCAGCTAACAAAAGAATTTGAAATATTACCCAAGCAACCACAAAGTTCACCATATTACCTATTTAGAGAGTAGAGAAGAAATCCTTTTACTAGGAAATCAATCTTCAAGATTAGTCGATGGTGCAAGATAGCCAAACACTTCCTCAGCAATGTCAACCGCTGGGTCAAACAAGGATCGTGATCCACCCCACGTTTCAATCGTTTTTTCATATTTAAAACAGAATTGATCCAAGAATTCCCTTAGTGCAGAATGTAATTCTGGATCCTGTTTGTTACTAAATATAGCAGCTGAAATACCACTCTTGATTTCTGTTAAAATAAAATGATTTCCATGTCTTACCAGATTCAAGTTTCCTTTATCTTTCATTGTTTCAGACATAAATGAAGACACGGCTTTAAGTGCTCCAGAAAGCAAAGTCAGTTCTATTGACGTGTCGAGCTCTTTTGTAAAAGTATAATCGAATATAGGAAGCCCTCCCTCTTCAATAACGAGAAGTAATGTGAAATCAAGGGGTTTATAGCTATCTGACACCCAGAACAATGGTAGAGCTGCAAGAACCGCAAGGATTGTTATGAGATACGTGATAAATTCAATGCTAGCCATTTCAGTGACAATAGGTTTTAAAATCCAGTGACCAAATCCAGAACCAATCCCTAAACCTAACGCGAGCGATATGAATCCTACCGCAAAATAACGGCCAAGGCCATCGCGAGGCGACAGATCTGCCCATAAGGAAGAGTCTAAGCTTGGATGAAGTAGAGCAAAAGAAAAACCAATGATTAAAGCAGCCATAAGGAAACTATTGGGGTTCTTTTCCAATCCAAAAATTAATGATGCAAACACTATTCCATAAATTGTAGTTACAATCAAATATTTGCGACCAAAACGATCTGCTATTTGACCAGCAGGTAATATCATCAAAAGGTCTCCCAGTAAAACAAAAAACCAGAAAGTTTTATCCACGGGTAGATCAAAACTACCTATACCTGGGATATCAATGGGGGGCCAGGAAAAAGCCATTAAATCCCCTATTTGTGAAAAACTAGCTATAGATATTCCAAGCATCGCGTATAATAAAATATGTGAAAGCAAGTAGGCTCGAACTGACCTTCTTCCTATAATTTTTCCGAATTTTGTTGGCCATTTATCATTTTGCCAAGGAATGCCCATATCAAAGGTTAAGAGAAAGAAAAATAACGACAGAATAAGTCCTAACACACCAATAGCCATTAGAACACTAATGAAGCTATAGCTCAACAACCCACTTTGATATTGATGAGAAAATGCTCCTCCAAATAAAATGCTAATAAGAGCAATAACAATAAAGAAAAAGATACCATAAGAATATGTTCTTCCACGGTACCACATATCTGTTAAGCCTGCAAACAAGGTTCCACTGCTTGTTAGTAATACTCCAAAAAAGAAAGCCAGACTTGTCAAACTAATCATCATTAAGAGACTTAATTCAAAGAAAATAATTAACACAATAATTGAAATAGAGCTCCCCACCATTCCAATTATTATCGAGATCCTGAGGTATTCAGGATATTTATCAAGTAATGTACCAGTGAAATAAAGCATGAAGATGACCAAACATAAAATAAATCCCAAAATGACTATTCCAAAGCCAGCGAAAGGATTTGTTTCCGATGTTTCCACCTTATCCAGAATATCAAAAGGGTAAATCAATAATACAAGAGAAGCTAATAACCAAGAGAAAATGCTTGGAATAATTACTGTCAGGATAGTTTTGACTTTCACTTTACATTCACCTAACTACATTCTTCCAATCTACTAAACTTAATTAACTTACTTGAACATGTATTTCTGTTTAGGATGACATTAGATTAGTCAGATTTTTCATTATTAAGACTCTGATGAGCTTCCTAGAATTGTCTTGGATGGAAGAAGAGGACCGAAGACATCCTCAGCTATACTAACTGCCTGTTTAAAAACACTTGTTTGTCCTATCCATTCATTGATTTCATCATGATATGATAAACAAAATCTAGCCAAGAAGATATCGAGACTATTTTTTAATTCAGGATCTATTTTATTAGCGAAAACTGTAGCAATAATCTCTTTTTCCTCTGTTCCAGCTTTAGCTTGCACAGTAAACACTTTTCCATGCTGGACAAGATCTAGAACGGCTGGTTGTTCGCTTAATCCCTCGAAAAATGTGCTAATAGCCGATAATGCTCCTGCCACGAGAGTTAAGTCTTTCTGTGTTATCTTACTTTGCTGGGGTCGGTCAAAATCGTAATTAAACATGCATATCCCACTTGATACGACAAGTAAAAGGTAAATATCGAGAGGTTCAAAAGAATCAGCTACAAAGAATAATGGGAATAATCCAAGAATAGCAAATCCAAAAAGAACATAACTGATTGTACTTGGAGGTGAGGGAAGCATGAAAAGTCCAAATATTAACCCAAATCCAACTCCTTGTAGCAAGAAAATAAAACCTAAAGCATTATAACGCCCTACAGAGTCAAGTGGGCTCAAGTCACACCAAACAGCACTATCAAGAGAGGGATGGATAGTTGAAAAACTCACCCCTAATAAATATGCAGCTAAATAAAACATCAATGGGTCTTCACTAAGACCTACAATTAATGCTGCGATAAGAACTACATAAAAACCCATTACAATTAGATTTTTTCGGCCAAATCGATCAGAAAACCATCCCATTGGAACAACACAGATTAAATCACCAAAGAACACAATAATCCAAAATAATTTTGTTTGATCTAGTTGGAACTCTCCAAAGGATGGAAGATTAATAATTAAATCAGGGTAACGTAAATGACCTATTTGGGAGATTGTAGCGAACGCAACACCAAGCATGAGGTAAATAAAGAAGTGAGCAATTAAATAGGCTTTAATTGCCCGACGATTTATTATCTGTCTGATCGGTGTGGGAAATCTATCATTCACCCAAGGGATTATTGATCGAGAAATGTAATAGAAGATTGGTGCTGAGATAATTGCTATCAAACCGATGAAAATTAACGGAATTCGAATATCTAGTTGAAAAAGCTCAACATAAAGAATAATAATCAAAGATAATATTGCACTAATGAATAGGGCTCCAGCGTAAACGCGACCTCGATGATGAACATCTGTATAAGCCGTAAAGAGTGCACCAGCCCCAGTTGCTAATATTCCGAGGAATATACCAAGACCTGGTAATCCTATTAGAAGAAAAACAATGAAATCAACACCTAGAATTATCAAAAGGAGACAAATGCCACTCATTAATAGAGATCCTGTAATTAGAGGTTTTAGTATTTGTGGATTCTTATCTATTACATGTCCTGAGCTATATAGCGAAACAGTGGCAAAACATGTTGTTATAAATAGAATTATCACCCCTGGATTAGACAAGCTCTGCTCTACATCTATTTCTAGTAAATCGAAGGCATAAACTAGGAGAAATGGAGCTGTAACTAGCCATACGATGGTAATAGGTAATATAATAAAGAAAATCTTGGTGATTTTCATGGATACTCTACCGCAATTCTTTTCATTACACCAAAATTCTAATTAAAAAATGCTTCTCATAAAAATACAAAATACTTTAGAGAAACTCTGATTTGAAGGAAATGAGGATTTTAACTCTTATAAAATAACATACATCAATATGTAGATTTGTAAGTTAAGAAAAACAGGTTCAAAAGATAGCTTCAAAAAAGAAACAATCAAAAAGCTATTTTTAGAACTCAATAAATCACTATGCTGAAGACATTTTGGATAAGATATCCTTGATAAGTGCTGAGAAAGCCATTGAAATGGTTGATACTAGCAGATTATACAAACACATACTCTCTCTCGAAGGTGTTAGGCATGCACTTGACTCTTATGATGTATTAATTCAAGCTAGTAATTATATTGAAAAGACACTACAACATTGTAACATTGAAACAAATAGACACTTCTTCCCCGTGGAAGGATTTAAGGAAGAATTTTTCAATGTCGAAGGACTATTAAGAGGAAGCATGGATTTAATCCAACCTGTATTATTGATAACCAGCCATTACGACACAGTTTATTCTACTCCCGGTGCTGATGATAATGCAAGTGGAGTAGCAGTCATGCTTGAAGTAGCTCGTGTCCTTAGTGAAATAGATTATCCAAAGAATGTTGCTTTTGTAAGCTTTAATTTAGAAGAATTTTCCCCTACTTTGCAAAGGCTGATAAGAGAGCTTGGTACCCACTATAGGATTTTTGATGACGAATTTCGTTATATTTCATGGCCATTAAAGAAATATGCTGATCAATTTAAGAAGTTGATAATTGCATCAGGACCAGCAAAACCTTTTCTTGATGAGGAAGAGTGGAGGAAATTTGAAGAAATTGCAAACCAAGAATTGAAAGACACTGACCTTAAATTCTTCAAGGAACAGAATAAAATATTTCGTGAATCAGCCCAAGACGATCCCTTCGGAAGAAGTTTTTGTTTGGGTAGTGATGCTTATTCAAAATATCTTATTGAAAATAAAATAACTGTAAGGGGAGTTATCAATCTGGAATCAGTGGGTTTTGTATCCATTGAACCTAACTCTCAACGTTTACCACGAGGAATAAGTTTGGACATGTTTAAAACTCATAGTACGGATCGTGACCAGATGATTGGCAATTATGTTACTATTATTGGAGATGAAAACTCTCAAAATCTCATAAATGCTTTTTTTGAATCATCGCAACATGAATCGATTAATCTTCCTTGTGCCAGCCTGAATGTTCCCTTAGATTATGAAGGAATTAAGCATACTATGCCCGACTTATTAAGAAGCGATCACGCTCCTTTCTGGAGATATCGCATTCCTGCAATAATGGTAACTGATACAGCTAGTTTTCGTAATCCATATTATCATACAGGTGGAGATACGATAAATACGATAGATTTTCCATTCATGAAGAAGATATGCCAAGCAACCCTCGCTACAATAATTAAAATACTATGAGACTTTAGAAAAAAGGATGCATATTTCTTATTTTAGTATGTATGAAAGTTAAATCACATCCAAATGTAGAATAGGTGAAATGAATGAGAAGAACTCCAATCACTCTAATCAAGCTTGGTGGAAGTTTAATAACTTATAAAAAAGATATTCGTCGTATTGAGCAATATTTGAATCAAATTGATGGTTTCTTATCAGGTACAGGATCTTTAGGGGAGTTAATAAAAAAAATTTCAGATTTGATAAACTATCAATTCCTAAATGAGATTTTTAATATTCTCTCTTCCTTTATAGCTCAAAATCCACAAAAGAAAATTGCCTTAATTCATGGAGCGGGTTCAATTGGTCACTCGTTAGTTCTACACTTATTGAAGAAGTATCCAGATTTAGAAAGCGATTATCCAATAATTAAACTTGCAGTTGCAATTCAAAATCAAATAATTGTATCCGAGGCCATAAAATATGGAATTAACGCTATTTCCTTTCCTTCTCATCCTATTCTTACAGGCTTTCCTACCCAAGATATTTCTACAAAGAAAGCTGATGCTTCAGATTTAAAAGTCTTTGAGCAGATTATTACTGAAACCAACGCTATCCCAATTTTTTATGGGGATGTGGGTTGCACTCCTATCGGATGGAAGGTCTTCTCTGGCGATATAATTCCTGCTGCTCTAATAAGACGTCTTAGTATTGTTTTTCTCGATTCAGTCATCTTTTTGACCAATATTGAAGGAAAGCGTACTGGAATATATACTAAAGATCCTAGTCTCAATGATGCTGAATTTATTGCTTGTATCGAAGTTGATGCTAACAATGTAACGGCTTTTAGTCTCAAAAATGAGATCTTATCATTCCAAGGAGGAGAAACCAGAGGAGAGTTTGATGTTACCGATGCGATGGGAGGTAAGCTTCGTAATATCATTGAATTAGCGAATACTCAGGTGAAATGCTGGGTTGTTGGTCTCAACGAATTCGTCCAAGCTTTATACGGCAAGAGTGCTGGTACACAAATAATTCCAAAGAAAAAACCCACAATAAATGTTGTATTTTTGGGAACTGGTGACGCCTTTGGATCAGGTGGAGGTAAAAGTGCCTCAGTTTTTGTTAAGATAGGAAAAAAGGGGATTTTATTAGATTGTGGACCCCATTCTTTACAGGCATTAAAAGAATCTGGTAGAAATACCAATGACATCGATATAATCATTATTTCACACTTCCATGGGGACCACCTAGGTGGAGTTCCTTTCTTTCTATTAGAAGCCAGTATCCAACAACAAAGGAATAAGCTTCTAACTATTATTGGCCCTCCAGGCATAGATACAAAGATTAAAAATCTCTATTCTGCTCTATATGAAAATATTGCTGAAAAAGAACTGCCTTTTCTATGCGAATTTCTGAGTCTAATACCATCCAGTTCTTCATTGAAGGTGAATGGTATTACAATCCAAGCTTTTAAAATGCTTCATACACCTGAAGCTCAAGGGTATAGAGTAGAAACAAGAGAGATCTCTATAGCATATTCCGGTGATACCGGTTGGACGGATGAATTGATCCCTCTTGTCAAGAATACACAGCTAGCAATTATGGAATGCAATTTTTTAGACAGTGAACATGAAATTCATTTAAACTACCGTCAACTGAAAAAACTTCATTCCTTTACTGATAGAATGGCTCTCATTCATTTAGGCCCAGAAGTATTAAATGGATCTTTCTTATTAAATGGAAAAGAAAATATTTTTATTCCTTTAGAGGGCCAAGAAATATGGATATAATTTCACAATAATGGAGTGGCCAAAAAAATCTATTTATCTTTATTTATCGATTGAATTTCAACCAATCGCCAAACAATATTTCTTCTTTCTCCACCTTCAGCTGGAACAACTTCATATGAGATTTTACCGTCTATTCGCATTTGAGTTAGAACCATAGGAATACGATCTGCACAATCTTGATTGAATACACTCACCTGTTCAATAATTTCAAGTGTGGTTGCCTCCCCTAGGTCTTTCAATACTATTTCGATCCATTTTTCTGTACCAGACAGGTCTCTTTCTGATTCCAAACCTTGTTTCACCTGAGCTAGTATTTTGACAATTTCTTTTGATCACTATAAAAAGAATTTTTTTGACTTAGTAACTTTGCTTTTTTCCATATGAATGTCAGAGAAAATGAGTAGTAAGTCTAATATCTGAATAGCATTTAAAAAAATACACGCCTTCTACCCACATTCAAGCGTTTTTTTTGTTTTTATTGAAATCTTTTCAACGTTGCAAAGAAAAGCTTTAGAAATAGTGTTGTAATATAAACCTTTAATTGGTATAATTTTATCAATCATTACATGACATCTTTATAATTTGGAGATAACAGTTTGTCGAAAGGCAAGGAAATCAAACACATTTTGAAACTTCTACTCCTTGGAGACGGAGCAGTAGGAAAAACATCATTGATCCTAAGGTTTATTGAGAATAGATTTTCCGAAGATTATCAAATGAGCTTAGGTGTTAATTTCCTAACAAAAACTGTGAAGTTTATTGATATTAAGAACATTCAACGGACTGCTTCATTACAAGTTTGGGACATAGCTGGACAAGCAAGACATGTTTCATATTCTCATCTCTACCTAAAAGGAGCTTTAGGTGCTTTCTATGTTTTTGACCTAACACGTCGTGAAACACTACTTCACATGCAGGAAAGGTGGCAATCACAAGTATTGAAAGTCTCACCACAGTGTATGTCCATTCTCATTGGAAATAAGGCTGATTTGACTAAAGATCGGGTTCTATCAGCATCTCAATCAAAAAAAGTCCAAGAAGCAATGCATGCTATTGACTACATCGAAACCTCTGCTAAAACTGGTGAAAACGTTAATGAAGCTTTTCAGACAATGACAACAAGAATACTGAACCTCACTCCAAAGAAATTCTTATGAGGAGTTTATCATGTCACTAGAGAAGTTCAAAACAATTAAGGCTTTTTTTATCTTCGAAAAAGAGACGGGAAATACACTATTTACACGATCTTACGAAACACAAGATACAACAACTCCTGATGCCCATCTTGTAGTAGCCTTTTTAACAGCGATGTTCTCTTTCGCTAAATCGTCATCACTAAGTGAGCTTCGAGTTGTAGATATGACTGATCTCCGCTTTTCGTTCATCGAAAGAGATGATTTAGTGTTTGCTATCTTAGCTTCACCACTTGTGAGTCCATTGGACTTACAGTTCAAATTAACTACCATCACGAGTCTATTCTTAGCGGAATATGGGCTTCAAGTGAAAGAAATGCAACTTGTTGACACAGAGGTATTTGAAGCATTCAAAAGTCATGTCGATGAAGTTTTTTTAGGTGAAACTCGTGAAATGCTGAGCAGTTCGAAGAATGCCGCTTTATTTTATCTTAAGAAATTAGTTCAACAAAATGACATTGGCGCCCGAGGAGCTATGATTGTTTCTTTCACCGGTGATATTCTACTCGAATATAGAATGGATCAAACACGAATGGCTGGAGCTATTCGCTTGTTGAATGTCTCAACATATATGAGGAATTTACGTTATTTGGTCGTTTCTTCAGAAGCAACTAATCTTGTTGCTTACAAAATTAGTGAAGGGTTATTACTGTACGTTGACGGAGACCCCACCTCTGGTTTAGAAAACCTTGTTGTTAAAGTTTCTGAAACAGTCAGAAAAGTGAAAGAAATTATTCCTCACTAAGCATTTAGGCTGATAAATCAAATTTGTGAATTACTTTGAGATGGATGACTAAGATTCGTTTATTTGGTTATTTCTTCTTTACTGCAGTTGTTTTCATGGCAGTTTTTCTCCCTGAGTTTGTATGTGTCTATTTCTTAATGCTCACTGTTCAAAATTACTTGCTATGGTTTTCAATAGCGATGTTAATCCCGATTCTTTATCTCATTTCAACAATTATATTTGGACTTGTTCACTCTCAGATAATCTGTAGAATTTTTTTACCAGAAATCAAACCAGGAACCTATCCTCATAACTCTGACCAAGCTCTCCTTTATGGAGTTGCTATTGTGTCTCCTGGAATATTTAAAAGTATGTTGAAGGCATTTAGTTTTATCCCACATATATATTCAATGTTTTTGGGAAAATTTCTCTCCTTATACGGTCTCAAAGTAGGTAAGAACGTTTATCTCTCAGCAGGCACAATGATCGATTCTCACCTAGTAAGCCTTGGAAACAATTGTTTTATTGGGTTACGTGCGATTATATCTGCTCATGTCACCGAAAATCGTTTTTTGACAATTACTCCAGTTAAAATTGGAAATAATGTGACTATTGGAGGAAATACAATCATTGCACCTGGATCAGAGATTGGTGATAATGCAATTGTAGGGGTCAACTCTGTTGTATTAAAAAATCAAAAAATTCCGCCAAATTCTATATGGGCTGGGACACCCGCTCGTTTTATTCGGGAAAACAAAAATGAGGTTCAAAAACTTTGATTAAGTTTTTGCTTGCACAAAAAGAAGATCTCCCCTATATTAAATCGATCATCAATGAGGCTTACAAGCCCATAACCGACACTTTGTCCCGACTACCTGGGGCACTGGATAACACAGAGCAAAAATTGAGTCACACTCTCGAAAAAGATAGACTATATGTAATATATAATGAAAAGCAAGACATAATTGGAACTTTTTCCCTAACTCTTACAGATAGGAAAACAGTAAAGTTGTTCCACTTTGCGATTAAACCCCAATTTCAAAAGCAAGGCTTGGGGACTGGGGTCATTAAAGAAGTCTTAAAATTAATTCAACAAAACATACCAACAGCAATTAGAATCGAACTAGAAATCTATTCAAAAATCCCAAGTCTTCTTCGATTCTATAAAAGGTTTGGATTTATAGAAATTGGAGAAAAACGGATCCGAGGGGAGAATATTCTAATTCTTTCTAAAGAGCTTTAATTTGTTTTTAGATTCTTAATGTTATAACAAAGGAATAATCTTGAAAATAATCAGGGAATTTGTTATTTTCAAGTGAACTCTCTTAAACCAAAACTATTAAATCCCTGTTACAGCGCTATGACCGAATCAAGATGAATTGAAATGATAGGAAGGAATTTTGAAGGCATTAAAAATCTACAAAGACAATTATCTGAAATAATAGGAGTCAGTGGGTATGAGAAACCTGTTGTTGACTTTATTCAAGGGCAAATCGAGAATTTAGTCAATAAAATGTGGATTGATCCTCTTGGATCGCTTTTAGCCATTATAGAAGGGGAAGGAGGTAAAGATCGGATTATGATTGATGGTCATGTAGATGAAATTGGATTCATGGTCAGTTATATCGATCCTAAAGGTTTTCTTCGGTTTGTTCCAATAGGAGGATGGGATTCGAGAACTCTCTTAAGTCAATCAGTTAAAATTCTTGCAAATGATAATAAAGAATTTCACGGAATAATTGGTTCGAAGCCCCCTCACCTAACAACTGAAAGTGAAAGGAAAGATGCTGTTAAAATAAGTGATATGTATATTGATACAGGTATGTCCACAAAAGATGAAGTAGAGTCTTGTGGGATCCATATAGGATCTGTAGGTACTCTTTATGATCCTTTTGTGGAATTTCCAAATAACATAGTCAGAGGTAAAGCTTTTGATGATAGAACAGCAGTTAATGTTTTAATTCATATAATTAAAGAATTTTCAGCAAATACTCCCTCAGATACGCTCCTATTCAGTTTTTCTACCCAAGAGGAAGTTGGTGGTCGGGGTGCTGGAGCAGCAGCATTCACTTTAAAACCTACAATAGCTTTAGCCATTGAAAATACCACTGCAGCAGATGTTCCAGGAATAAAGGACTCTGAATGTCCTGCATACGTTGGTAAAGGGCCCGCAATTTCTGTGGCGGACAGAAGTATGATAGCCCATCCTTTTGTAAACAAACGTTTAATAGACAACGCTAAACGTGAAAACATACCATACCACATAAAAAAACCAATATTTGGTGGTACAAATGCTGGAAGGATCCATCAATCAAGAGGAGGGGTACCTTCTTCAGTTGTGTCAGTTCCTTGTCGGTATATTCACTCACCAGTATCTCTATTGTCATTAGAGGATATTCATCACACGATTACTCTTGTATCAGCATTTATTCGTAATCCAGCAAAGGTATATTTTAATCCATAGACCCTTTCTTTCTTAAACGAAAATAGTAAATTACTACCAATAAATACCCTTATATGTCTATGTTCAGTATCAAGACTAGATTCACTTAATCGTGATATCGTGAGTAGTATGTCTGAAGATGCAGTGCTAAATGATCTTAAAGGCCTTAAATCAAAGGATAACGATCTTAAATGGAGTTCAATTAATAATCTGAGAAAATATTTACAAGCAAACCCAAATCCCACTGATTTTCGTTACCGAATGATTGTTAAATCGCTTTTACCCTTCACCAAGGCTCCAGAGGATAATGTTCGAGAAAATGCATTAGGAACATTATTAGAAGCTATTAAAGATATTAAAAGTGTTGGATCCTTGGTTAGCTCTGCTCTTTCAGACCCCAGTCCTGGAATTCGGTCATTAGCTCTCGAATGGCTCAGTAACAAGAATCATCCTCAACTCAAAACACAAGTCATTAAAGCTTTGAGTGATCCGGCGGAAATAGTTCGAAAAACCGCCATGGATATTGTTGTAACACATAAAATAGAGGGAATAGAGACACAGTTGTTAAGATTATTGGAATCAGAATCAGGTGGCCTCCGTAGATCAATAATATATGCTCTTGGAAAATTAAAAACACCTAGAGCAATTGGAACTCTCATTAAGATTATGCGGAATCCTGAGTATGATGATTGGACCAGAAATCAAGCAGGATCAGCTTTGGAACATATGGGAGGCCGAGAACTTATCGGTCCTTTTATAGAAAATCTCATTGACCCTAATGACTATGTTAGAGAGTCTGCAGCGGCTTTTTTAAATAAAAATGAACAAGAAATCGTTCCTATGGTTATGTCAAGTGGTAAAGTTGACTTAATAGCTTTTTTACAATATGCTACGGATACTACAAAACAAAATTTCGATTCTTTAATTACCACTCTTACAACTCAAATGGCTTTTGGAATTAAGGATCTTCAAACCCGATTACTAGCAAAAGATGAATTGGATTTATCAGAACTAGCAGTTGAATTACAATCGAATATGGTCGCAATTAAGGTTTTAATCGAAAAAATATTAGGTTTAAGGCTTATTCATCTCTCAAAGAATATTTACCTTACTGAAACGGGTTTAAAGAGATTATTAACAGCAGAACTGGAAGAAAAACGATCTATCTATATCCCAACACTTAGACATAAGGATCCGTTTAACCAACTTACTCCTGAAACATTAGAAGAAGTAATTTCCACAATCTCAAATGTCCATAAAATTAGTGAGAAATTTTTTTTGACCAAAGAGGTTTTTACCAAGATTTCTTCGGAATTTCAAAATACTGGTATTCTCAATCTTGATACTATTACCGATGAGATAAATCAATCAAACGAATTAGTCAGGAAAGAATTGATACCTGTTCTAAATCCTTCAAGTGTAGGATGGTATAACTCCAAGAATGAGTATATAACTAAAAAATTCCTGCAATCTCGAATAGAACAGCAAATAAATCGAGATTCTATTATTTCACTTGACAGTTTCATGACTCAAATTGGAAATCCGAAAATCGAGTTTTCGATATTGAAAAAAATTATTAAAGATCAGTTTCAAGGTAGATGGCTAGAAGATATTAATGTCTTTTTGGAAATAAAGGAATTCCAAAAACTTAAGGATGATTCAGCAGGTATTGATGAATCACGAGTCGGTCATCTTCTCCAACGAATTTCTATGGATTTTTCAAAGTTTCTCCATTCTTTACAGAAGATTTTAGATATTAAAACATATCAAACAAGAGATGGACACGTGATAACTCTTGAGAATCTTCACCCTCAACTCCAGCAGCAGATCATTGGAAAGGGTTATCTTTCAATTCCTGAATTTATAAAAGAAGTAAAATTGGATAAATTAGCTAATCTAATTAAGCCTGCCATTTTAGACTATATTACTCAAGAATTCACTGGAAGTACTACCCCTAATAGCAATTATTTCTTCACTGAAGACCTGATTGCTAATGTTAATAATGAAATTGAAGCTAAAACACGAATTAATTTCAATGTTCTAGCGTTCAAAATGGATTTGGCAAAAAATATTCTTACGTTAATAGTGACGCAAATCCTATTTGTTAGGGGATTCACTAATACGATAGGAGAATTTGTAACTGAAAAAGGAATTAATCAAGAAATTCAAGGAATTTTAGAATATCGAGAAGAATTCACCCTACAAGAACTCTTGGAAATTCTTGAAATTGTTAAAGACAAGAAAAATGAATTGATAGTTAGAGATTTAATATCTGATGATAACAATCTATTGATTTCACATGATAACAAGGTTGTGATGACCCAAAAGAGGGCTCTTAGTAAAGTCATTGATTATATAAAACAGCCAGCTCAACAAACAAGGGAAATAATCCCTTGGGAAGAGATCCACCATGAAACAAACATTTCTAACATTGATCTGAGAGCCATCCTAGACTCTCTAATTCAGAATAATTTATTACAAGGAACTTTAACCAAACAAGGTTATCATTTATAGATTCTGAATCCATTCAGGATATGATAAATATGACTCAGCCTTTACATATTGTAGTAGATCATCGAGAACCAGAGAAACTCAAAAAAAGACTAGTTAAGCTCGGTATGAAGGTTGAAGAGCAACAATTAGACATTGCTGATTATATAGTGTCAGACAAGGTGGCTTGTGAACGAAAGACAGGAACAGACTTTATCACATCATTAATGGACAATCGGCTTTTTGAACAAATAGATCGCTTAATAGAAACCTATGAACAGCCATTTTTGCTTTTAGAAGATTTATCCTCTGCTTTTGAAAGAACAGAGTGGAAAAAAAGAAAAAAACACGTTTATGGGGCACTAACATACATATTTTTACGTAGACAAGTACCTGTGATCCCAACATCTCAAATGAGTGAGACTGCTATCGCTCTAAACAGGATTGCTTCATGGGTTCAAGAGGATCATGACGATCCAATCATAGCACGAAAATCTCCAAAAGCACGTTCTTTACGAGACAACCAGCTATTTTTTCTACAAGGACTCCATAATACAGGCCTTAAAAAAGCCAATATTTTAATTGACAAATTTGAATCACCAATAGAAGTTTTAAAAGCAATTCTTGATTCAAATGTGCTTTATACAAAAACAGGGAATCCTAAAGGAGTTGAGGGGACTTTTAAAAATCTCGAGGGATTCGGACCTAAATACCTTCTGAAGAATCAAGAACTCCTGCTCTTATCTGAAAAAAATTCTCAATGATAGATTTTCTCTCATTTTCGGTTATTTTTACTTCTGACTTGAAATATATTCTTCAGAAAAATAACCATTGATCTATTGCCATGAACTAGGATCAATTAAATCATTTAAAATACAAGAAGAGAGGAAAAACTTCTACAAAGAGACAACCAAGGGCAGTCAATCTCACAATACGGATGAGGTGTGGTGATTAACTTTTCTTTAACTTTTCGTAGTTCTTCTAGTAATATACTTCTCGTTGAGGGATCGTTTGATATTTTTTTCGAATAAAGGGTAAATGAGTCGAAACCCATACACATTCATTTCATTAACTGGCCGTGAACTCTTTATAAAAGCTTCTATGGCCTTTATAAGCAAAATAGGAGAGGGAGATCACCGAAAATGACGAAAATGATGAAGATCGTCAGTCATAGCTATAGCTAATATCAGGGAACTTGTCTTCTCGTACCTCTTGATTATATTCTTTAACTGCTTTCAAAATCTGTTCTTTAAGGTTTAAATATCTCTTAACAAATTTTGCTTTGAAATCGAAATAACCAAGCATATCATAGGTCACCAACACCTGCCCATCACAATAAGGTCCCGCTCCGATTCCAATAGTAGGAATAGAAATGGATTCAGTTATTTTTTTTGCGACCTTCCAAGGGATAGCTTCTAATACAAGAGAAAAAATACCTGCTTTTTCGAGTTTTTTTGATTCTTCAATAAGAACCTTTGCTGTCTCTTCTGTACGGCCTTGTACTTTAAAACCTCCAAATTTATGAATTGATTGCGGAGTAAGCCCTAAATGACCCATAACAGGGATTCCTGCGTCCAGTATCCCCTGGACTGCTGTACACCGTTCACTTCCCCCTTCTAGCTTTATAGCTTCTGCATTTCCTATTTTAACTAATTTGATTGCATTCCGAACTGCTTCTTCAGCAGAAACCTGAAATGTTCCGAAAGGTAGGTCACCAATTACCATGGCTTGCTTTACACCTCGTGCAACAGCTTGAGTATGACGAATGGAATCTTCCAAGGTAACAGTCAATGTAGTTGGGTTTCCATGAACCACCATACCCATAGTATCCCCAACAAGCAATAAATCTGTTCCAGCTTCATCCAAAATCGATGCCATTACGAAGTCGTAAGCAGTAAGCATCGTAATCTTATCTCCCGTATTTTTCATGTCTAATATATCTAAAATTGTTTTTTTCTTCATAGTTACACCTCATAAATACTTTTGATCACTAGCGAGCTCCTCAAGTCGGGATGACATAAATTTTAGGGCTTCTTGCAAAAGCGTTTCGTTATTTAACAGCTTTTTTTCTTCTTCTAATTCTTGAATATTCATTTTACTAAAATTTTTGGCGAAATTAACCAATTCTGTTGTTGCTCTTGTGATATTATTTGTAATAGAAACTGTTGCTGCTAGGGAGGTTCGCGAAAGGGGATTTAAATCAACAGCAACCACATCTTTCCCCAAGTTCCTTAGTGCCATTGCACGATCTCCATCCTCCAATGGAACAAAGACACAATCTGAACGTGCAATACCACGTGAATCGACAATCCTTCGTTGATGAGAAATCTCAGGAATAGATTTTTGGTTTCTTGGGTCAATCCCGTAAATCTGTAAAGCCCCAGCTTTGGTTAAAACGTCTTTAATAGCTATTTCACGCTCTGGTTTTCTGTAGAAAAGATTAATCTCTAATGGAGCATTCAATATTTGACTTAATTGAACGATTTCCTTTGAACATAAGGCTGCCACATTTCCATTGACTGAAATAACAGGATTTTTTGCCCTTAATAGCGTAATAACAGCCAATTTCTCTTGATTTAAAGCAAAAGGCGGGGTAACCTCCCCTAATATATAGTCAAATGCCTCCCCACGTCCGTGAGCAATTAATCCTGCTTCAGCTACAATTTTTTGATGCATTCCTTCAATTATTTTCTCTCGGATGACCAAGGATTCATATCGGGGATGATCCTTTGGAATTTCTATTACCATTACTTTTCACGTTTTATAACAGTATTCTCACAAATTGTTTCCTCAATTATTTGACAATTAGGAATTTCAATCCGCGTTAAAGTAGTTCTATCACGATAGAAAATAAAAAATGCTTCACCAAGCATTATTTGAGATCCAATCATCTCTTTTGGTAAATTTTTAACATATTCTTTCAATTGAGGTGACCATAAATTGACTCTCTCTGAAAAAATTGAGGATAATTTGATGAAGTTAGAAAAATGAGGATTAGAAATCAGCTCAGAAATCAATTCTCTTCCAGCATCATTAACAGCTTTCCTCTTTTGAGGATTGGACAGAACTTCAGATGTTGAGAGAGTACCTAAATGAACAGTAGCTACTTTCCATTCATTAGAATTTTTTAATGGCATTGTTTTACCAATACCAGGAGCGCCCTCTTTTAAACGGATCTCCAATCCTCCTTGGTAAAGACCAATTATATCTCCAAGTCCTGTCTTCGTTAAAATTTCAGCTTTATGCGCTACTTGGAACAATTCCAATTCTGACAAATTTAACTCTAAAAGATCATGTAGAGCGAATGCTGTTCCGACTGCGCTTGCAGCAGAGGCGCCATATCCGGAAGAAAGGGGTACTTCAAAGTTGTGAACAATTTCCAAATTAGATCTCTGCTTTTGGGGAAGTAGGATTTCAAGTACTCTAATGGTCACAGCTGCTTCTATTGGGGTTTTTCTCATCCTATCGAAAAATATTTCGACGTTAAAATTTTTCGTTCGTCTTACAGTAGTTATTACACCTCTATTAATGGATAAACCTGCCCCCCGTGACCCTTGATGTAAAAGATTCTTTGATTTGTCCTTTATTTCAAAAATACCAGTCAAATGTGAAGCTACCCAATAAGAGACGTCATCTGTCACAAAAATTCCTTCGTTATTGTGGATATCTTTCTAAATGTCGAATCAAATCAGCAATCGCTGCATTAACTGGAGCTTTCAAACCCAAGCGTCTACTTTCTTGTACAATGAAGCCATTCATATAATCTATCTCTGTTTTACGTCCTCGTTCGATATCCTGGAGCATACTACATCTATTTTCCTTAGTTTTTTCCATAACTCTGATAATAAACTCACGAGTAAGAGAAAAGTCTTCATCGGGTAAGTTGCTAGTTGCTACTGCAATACCTTCCTTTAAAATTGCATCAAAAATTCTGTTAATTGATGGCTTTTGTAGGATTTTTCCATTTGGTACATGTAAGAGTGCGCCTAATGGGCAAATAGTAGCATTTGTTAGTAATTTTTGCCACATTTTTAGCTGAATTTCTGTTGTTTTTTTCGTTTGAAATCCTGAATTCCTCATAATATCCTGAACCCTAGGCCCAAAACCATTTTCTTGTCCTTTAATAATACCAAATGATGTTTTACCAAATGCTACATGTTTAACTATACCAGGATGAATTAACTCGGCTGCTTCTGTGGTTATCGCACGAAAAATTGGATTTTGGGGAAAATGCCTACAAAAAACTTCCTCATTTCCCATACCATTTTGTAAGACGAAAATTGGGGTTTCATTGAAGATCCTTCCTACCATGCTATTTGCCACAACCCCATTATCATAAGCTTTTGTGGTTACAAAGATAGTTTCTGGAGTTGTAACCTCGGAATGAAAACTTGTCCTTGCAGGAAAATGGGATAGAAGTTCCTCCTGCTCCTCTATAATGCGGAGTCCTCTTTTATTAATTTCAGTCACATGAGGATTTCGACCGACTACAGATACATCAAATCCAGAGTAGGCTATTCTACCTGCAAAAAGAGAGCCAATGCTCCCCGCACCAAATACAGTTATATTCATTGATCAAAACTCCGATTATTGAATTCTTTCGCAATAATTTCAGCAATACGTTCTCCAATCATCTTTTTTGAACCCTTGAGATGAATGAGAGGGATTCTGGATCGAATAACAAATATATCATTAGTTTCTGATGCAAATCCTTTTTTTGGCTCACCTACCCAATTAGCACAAACCATGTCTAATCTATGTTTCTCTTGAAACTCTCTTCCTCTTTTTAGTAATTCATCTTCTGTTATGCCAACCTCTGCTTTATAAGCAACCAAATACAGATTTGGAAAGCTTTCTCTAATCTTTTCGAGAATTTTAACAGTAGGTACTAATTCGAGTTTCAAATCTGTCTGCTTTGAAGGTATTTTACCCATTTGATAATGGGGTCTATAATCTGAAACAGCCGCTACTGCGATTAAACCATGATAATCAGAATTGGATAGTTCTTTCTGTATTTCATCATACATATCTTTCGTTGACCGAACGATTTTTACTGGAAATGATATTCTATCTACATCAAGAGTGTGTCCTTCACCTAGAATAAGTAATATTTCCGCCCCATGATTTATCAGAGCTTGTGCAACTTGAAACGCTGACAATCCAGTGGATGGATTAGAAAGAAAGCGTACATCATCTAAATATTCGCGAGTGGCTCCTCCTGTAATTAGAAATCGTTTCTTATTCAATTTCTTGGATGGATTGACCAGCTTGAAGATACTTTCCATCAATTGGTTTAAGGGGGGGAATTTATATTTATTTTCAATCTCAGCTATGTCTAAAAAGTTCACATTTTGTTTTTTCAAATAGGAGATATTTCTTTCGAGAATAGGATTATTTAATAAAACGGTATGGGCTGCAGGAATAATGAGTAATGGAATTTTGGCTCCAAATGCTGCTAATGCAACTAGGGGAACTGGCCCGTCTGCAATTCCGTTAGCAAGTTTAGAAATAGTATTTGCAGTTGCAGGACAAATCATGCACAGATCTATCTTATAATCTGGATGTGAAACCCATTTTACGTGTTCAGACATTCCTGAGATTTGAGTCATTGGTTCTTTGTCCATACACCACGTTAAGGCATCTGTAGCTATCAAACGGGTGGCTTCCTCCGAAAGCACAACGATAGGATCACCTTCATACCGTAAAATTTCTCTAACAACATGGGGAACTTCAATAGCTGCTATGGATCCAGTAACTCCTAGTAAAATACGTTTATTCCTCAGCTTATTTCCTTTGGATCCAAATATTTCAGCAATCCCCATTGTATGTGTTGCTCCAATTCATATGCAGTTTCTATTTCATTTGTAATTAACACCTCGATTTTTTCTTTTTAAGAATCAGGGTTATACCGATTTTTTTTGTATAATCGAATGAGAGAGGTATATACTGTATTGTTTGAAAAATACAAAAGCAGAAAATCAAGCTTAAAACACATAAAGGAGGAGTATAAAGAGGTCTACGAGAGTATTGCAGGACTAATATAAGGAATAATTGTTAAAATTCCCATGAAATGAAGATTGAGATCTGGAAAATGATTTTTTATCAAATAATCGGTGGTCCATACCTAACAAACATTTTTGATGGTATTTTATTCTCCATATTTGCTTTTTTTATTGGAATTATATCCTCAACACTAGGTGTTGGAGGAGGTTTTATTACAACACCTTCATTAATTCTACTTGGAGTTGATGAAAGTTTTGCAATTGGAACTGTCTTATTTATGATTATTTTTACAGCACTTTCAGCTACAATCGCTTATGCACGACAACCAAATACGATCGAATACCGTACAGGTCTTTTGATTGCAATCACAACAGTCGTGGGCGCACTTTTAGGTAGTTTGACCAGCTCATATTTAGCCACTGAAGCTCCTCAAATATTTCGAATCGTTTTTGCGATATGTTTATTTCCAATTGCAATAAAAATGATAGTCTTTCCTAAACAGAAGAAGAAAGTACTAGAAACTGGTGAGGAGGTTAGTGAGGAGATTGAACATGATGACATCGTATTATTTGGGTTTGAACGCCGAGAACTCTGGAGTACTTTATTTGGATTGGTCGCAGGATTTGCTTCTGGTCTGTTAGGGATTGGAGGTGGGGTCGTGATGGTCCCAATCCTGGTTCATATGGGTAAATTAAGTATGCATAAGGCAGTTGCCACTTCTATGTTTGTCATGATTGCTACAAGCATTGCTGGAGCTGCAGTTAAAATTACTATGGGTCAAATATATCCTGATTTAGCATTCTTCTTAATAATAGGAATTATTGTGGGAGCTCAAATTGGACCACGAATGGCAAAAAAGATCAATACGAAACGTCTTCAGCAGATTTTTGGATTTATGATGATTATTGCTTTAATTTCAATTGCTATCGGGCGGGATTATATTGTCGCTCTGATCCAGAGTCTTTTTTCTTAATTACTGTATTATGGCAAAAACACAATAATATAAAGAACTAGGTAAAATAATTTGATAGAGAAGTAGTTTTATATGATATTCAAACCTCCCTAGTTAAATTTTTGAATATACTCTGATATGAGTTGATGGTAAATAATATAATCCGATAATTCATCTGGTGCTAAAATAATGGAAGATGATTCAATTCTAGTTGTCGATGATGAGGAAGATACCGTAGAACTTGCTAGGATGGTACTAGAATACGAAGGATACCGTGTTTTTTCTGCAAGTGACGGTGAGGAAGCAATTCAATTTCTTAACACAAATTCTGAAAAACCAAATTTAATCCTTTTGGATGTTCTGATGCCAAAAGTTAACGGCTTGGAAGTATGTAAATGGATTAAGAATAACCCTAAATTAAAGAATATTCCTGTATTAATTTTTACTGCGAAAGTGGGGAAAAAAGACAGAATTGCAGGGAAAGAAGCTGGGGCTGATGCTTATATTAATAAACCCTTCAGTGCAGATGACTTACTTAATTTGATAAAAACACATCTTGAGAGGGTTAAGAATCTAACATAATAAAAGTGTCTTAATTGTTATTGTTAATCTCGGGAAATCCTTCGATTTCCTGAATGAAGGCAGCAGCGTTAGGGAAAAAACTTGATAATCCCTGAACTAAATTTATAGTATAGTCTACAATTCTAAAAGTAACTTGGAAAGAAATCTCGGGAATTTCTTTGATGGAAAGAGAAAGGTGGACATCGAGTCCAGTTTTTCTCTCCTCAATAAATCGTAATGAGACATTATTTTTGCATAATTCCTGTAAACATTTCCAGAAATCCTTGGAAGTTACCACTAATAGAATATTTTGAGGTGTAATTTGAAGTGCTGTCATAGGGGTACATTTAGACTTTAAGATGGACATTATCTTGTTAAGACTTGTCACTTAGATTACACCTACATTAAGTGTTCCAATGGACTCAATAGTGGCACTAATTCTATCTCCCTTATTCACAGGACCTACTCCTGCAGGTGTACCAGTAGCTATTAAATCACCTGGCTCCAATGTGGTGATTGTACTACAATAACTGATAATCTGCTTAATGTTGAATATCATGTCTCTTGTATTTCCTTTTTGCTTTATTTGACCATTTACCTTTAGTTCCAAATCAAGATTTTGAGGATCTTTGATTTCGTCAGATGTTACAATAACTGGCCCTATGGGGGAAAATGTATCAAAACCTTTAGATGCAAACCACGGTCGGCCTTTTTTCTTTGCTAAGGCTTGAATATCTCGAGCGGTCATATCAAGCAAAATAGTATATCCAAAGATAAAATCTATACTCTCCTCTAAATGGACATTCTTTCCTTTCTTACCAATAATAAGGGCCAATTCTATTTCATGATCAACTTGCTGGGTTTGAGGAGGAAAGATAATATCATCTCCTGGTCCAATTAATGCAGATTTAGGCTTTAGAAAGAGGTCAGGATGGGGAGGGAGATTCTCAGGTTCGACTCCCATTTCCTTTGCATGAGCAGAATAGTTTTTTGCTAAACAAATTATCTTAGATGATTGGATAGGTAATTCGAGAGATGGAATATTCTTAAGCTCTTCATACTCCAACTGCTTAATACACATGCTATCTTGAATAATAGGGCCAACATTTCTTAAACTGGGGTACCTTTTAATGATATTATTTTCCCAAATTACAATTGCACCTTTATTCATGCCAATTTTCATATTACGTTTCTCCATCAAGGTTTTTAGGTTATTAGACACCTTTAAAACTATCAATTATATCATAAGTTAATAAAATCATCGAAAAAAGACGTAATTTTCCTTTTCTTATAGTTGTAATTGCAATTTGCGATTAAAATTAAACCTTATGACTTGTTCTTGAAAACCATAACTACGGAAAAGGTTTGAATATCATAACGGTTTTGAGGATTATCTATGGAATGCTTAGTCACAGGTGGCGCAGGATTTCTAGGGAGCCATTTAATCGAGCGATTATTACAGGACAATCATTCAGTGGTTTGTTTAGACGATTTCAGTACTGGGACGAAGAGAAATCTCGATAATGTCAAAAATCAAATCAAAATTGTGGAAGGAGATATAAGGGATCCAAATATTATTAAAGAAACGGTCAGAAATATTGATTATATTTTTCATTTAGCTGCCCAAATCTCGGTTAATCGTTCTGTACGAGAGCCACGATTTGACGCATCTGTGAACATTGAAGGGACAATAAACCTACTAGAAGCTATAGCTAACTGCTCGGTTAAACGTTTTATATATGTATCTACGGGTGGAGCTATTTACGGTGAACCTACAGTTATCCCTGCTTCAGAAAATACCAAAGAATTGCCAATTTCACCATACGGTATTAGCAAATTAGTCGGTGAAAAATACCTACAATGGTTTCACAATATTTATGGGCTCTTATATACGATCATTAGGCCTGCGAATATTTATGGTCCAAGACAAGATCCTCTTGGTGAAGCTGGAGTTATTTCAATCTTTTTAGGAAGGATTAAAAACAACGAACCTATTGAAATTTTTGGGGATGGGAAAGATACGCGAGATTATGTTTATGTAAAAGATATTACAGAAATTTGTGTTAGGGCAATGAATTCCTCTCACGTTGGTATATTTAATGCTGGAACTGGAAAACAGACTAATCTATTAGAATTGGTTAATATCATCGAACATGTTACAAAACTCGACGTATACAAGAAATTTTGCAACCCCCGGCCTGGAGATGTCAATCACATCGCATTAGATTCAAAAAAAGCTTATGAAAAGTTAGGGTGGAAATCTACTACCGACCTAACTACTGGAATGAATAAAACTTGGGATTGGTTTTTATCAGATCAATAAATCTCAAGTATTTTGTTAATGAGGCAGCAATTCTTTAATCTTTTTCTCCTGCTCTAACAACCATTCCTCATCTAGCTCAGCAAAACTAAAATGATTCCAAAACGAAGCAATTACCCAAGGGTCCAGTTTGACTTCTTTTCTCGGATCTTGAGCGACCAACCAATATCCCTGCCATAATTCCCCAACTGCTGTTTCAAAAAGACGTGTGGGGAATTCAGCTTCAGCTTTTTGACTCTGGTTTAAGCGTCGTTCTGATTCATTAATAGAAACAAAAGCTGCTAATATCCACATTTCACGATCTGTTTTGATGTTTAACTGATATAAGCGATCTGCTAATGTTTCTAACTCCTTTCTAGCATTTTCGAGCTTTTCAGGAGTGAAAGATGGAATACGCAATAAATTCACAAAGAAAGTGTAAAGATCAATATCAAAATCTCTTAATACATCCAATAATAGTGTTGCTGTTCCGATTTTAAACGCATTTGCTTCCATCAAAGGAACACAGATAGCTTCCTCTGCAGCTTTTATCAACCACATGAAAGCGTCAGCTAACATATCCTCTCTAACACGATTATTCATTCGATCCAATAACAACAAAGATGTTTGACGTTTTAGCTCGATTAGCTCTGGATCCCATTCAATGTGGGGAGCTTGATCTACCCACTGTTGTAATTTTCCCCTAGGATCAAAAATAATATCACTAGACCTTAAAATACGTGTTACTGTAGCCACTTGCCAGTAAGGAACATTTTTTTTTCCTCCCAAAACGTCTATGAAGAATGATGGTGGAGCAAACGTCACTTTAATTTCTACATCATCAGGAATGTCAACCAAATCGGTAACCGTGGTTTCTTTAAGATCATGGACACTCTCACGAATAGCCCAAAGATTAATTCTTGAATTTAATTGCTCAAAATCGTCATGAACTAGAAATCTCCCCTGCTCCTGATCTTTAGCCTCGATTTTTGTTAAAAGAGTCTCAATAATTCGGTTAACAGTCGCAGGTTTCATCAAAAAGCTCCTCAATTATAATACAAGAGAAAAAGAATCTCTTAAATTCTCATTGACAATCTTATTATTAGTCATTCAAATGGTGAATTGTGTGAATAGCCTTCAGGTTTTTTCTCTAATATTTCTTATTATTTCAAGTGTGGTTATTTCTTGTTCTATTTGTTCAAGTATCAACAAAAACGATGAAATTATACTCAGATCACGACAAATCAATAATAAAATAGCAAGTACAACTCTTAAATTACTTGTCGTCCTTATGGAATTACCTGATGATCCACGCCATCCTACTCATACGATTCAATATTATGAGAATCTATTCTTTTCTTCTGAAACCAACAGTGTGAGTCAATATTTTCTGAATACTTCTTATGGGGAGGTTATTTTGGAAGGAGAAATATTGGGTTGGTTTCAAGCTAAACATAACTTAAGTCATTATGGAGCTGGTGAGAGGTTGGGTAGCATACCAACGGTAGATTCTGTTTATTACGGTCTTGCTGATGAGGCAAGAACCCTTGCGATTAATGCTAAAAAAGATCCACAAAAATATGATCTTTTGATCGTAATTCATTCTGGTGATGGACAAGAGTATTCAGGAAATTCAAATGACATCTGGTCTCACAAAGGAAGTTATCCTATTGAATATTCTATGAATCATGAATATGTAAATTATGTAACCCCTTCTCATGAATTAGGACACAAACTTAACTTTCCAGATCTTTATGACTACAAGAGCTATCAAAACATCTTTGCTGGACCTTATGATATTATGGCTTATGGAGAAGGCCATTTCTCGATTTGGAATAAATATTATAGTCAAATTTCACAATCAAATTCTGTTCAGTTTCTTTCGAATACCCATCGTTTACAAATATCTAATTTCACGATGGATACCATTGCAACTATTAATCCTCTAGCCTTAACTGAACCTAGTGGTTTCATGTGGCTTGAACTGGGGTGGGATTCGACAGGATTCATCAATCCAGAACATGGCCGAGGATGGACAATTACAGTTCGGGAAAATATCGATTTTGATAGATATCTACCAAAACATGGAATTGTTATCGCTGAAATTCAGGTTGGTCCCCGCGCATCAAATCAAATTCAAGTAGGATCAGATGAATGGCCTCCCTGGAATGTGATTGATGCTCATCCAGAAACAAGTGGGAATAAAGAAGACGCTGCATTTTCCTTGGTTGATGGAGATATTGGAACATATTGTTCTAACAAAGGGTGGGCTATTCAAGTGATAGAGAAATATGAAAATTTTTCTTACTGTTTACGTGTTACAAATGAAAGCAAGATCCCTCAAGTAGAAATAGAACCACCGAATAATTCTATAAAAGGGTATTATGATTTAGTGGTCACAACCACTGGGCCATTAACTTCAAATATATCTCAAACGGAGATTTCTATTGACAATGGACCCTGGCAGACTTGTAATCCTGCTGCACTGGAAGGAACATATAATTTTAGGTGGAACACAATAGGAGTAAGAGAAGGAACTCATCTAGTTCGGGCTCGGGTTTCAGATAATGCGAATATTCCTTACATAGGCTACTCCTCTTTCATAAACGTTGAAGTAGATAATATAGATGGTATAATATTAGTAGTAGATGATGATCTAGGACATGCGTCAGAAAATTCTGTTCTCTCTGCATTAGATGAATTAGATTATCTTGGACAATATGAAATTCTACAAACTAGTTCTTTGACTGATGCAGAGATCACTGCAGAAGAGATGAGAGATTACGAATATGTTATTTGGATAGGAAATCCAGCAATTACTCCTATATCTAACTCACATATTAATTACAATGAATTTAAAGAAATTAAACAATACTTGGAATCCTCTACTCCGATGGATCCTTCACGTATCATTCTTATGTCTAATTACAATATTTTCGACTTCAGCAATCAGGGTAGTAAAGTCCATGATGAAATTGATGAGATTTTTCGAGCACGAAGTCCGACAAACTTTCGAGCATCTATAACGGAATTAACTGGCCTAGACTTTTTAGAAAAACTTCCCCCATTTACATTAGGTTCTACTGACTCACTACGGGCAAATCGAAGCAGTGATGGAGAAGTCGTTAAGCTATTATCTGGAACCGTTCCTATTCTTGAAGATAAATTTCCTGAATTTCTTGGATATGGCACTAAAGGTTATTATATCGACACTGGGGAGTATAAACTGATTAATTTTCTCTTTCAACCTGAAATGGTACCTGATACGATTTTACCAAATCTTCTCAATTTATCCATTAATTATCTTGATCAGCCAAATAATTCTACATTTATCACACGCAGCACAAAACTCTCAGAAACTAGTTCTTCTACTGGTGGGGTAGAACCATTATTCTTTATAGGCATATTGGTGATTGGAGTACTCAGTATTTTCCTTTATAATCGAAAATTCATAGGTAAAATCTAAAAAAAAATATAATTTCCCACTAAAACTAAAATTTTACTTATTAATAATTGTATTAGATTTGTTTATCTTTAAACTGGAAGAAATATCAAATTTAACGTCTAAATATATTCCAAATAATACGAAGAATCCTCCAATTAGAGTGACTGGTGGTAAAACTTGAGAAAAAAGGATCCAAGCCAATAAAGATGCTCCCACAGTTTCTCCAATTACCGCTAAAGACACAGTTTGAGCTGATAGGTGCTTCATAGCATAGATATATAGTGCATGTCCTAATAAGCTCGGTCCTATGGCTAATGCAATAAACCATACAAGATCAGTTGGAGTAAAACTAAGGATATTATCACTCAACAAAAATGAAAAAAGAAACAAAAATATGGAGCAAAATGCGTTTACAAAGAACACATAAGGGATATTAGGAACTGTGTGTTGAGTCCGCATCTGCTTGCCTATCATAAAATAAAAAGCAACCATAAAAGCTCCAAATAATGCTAGCAAGATGCCTTCAGGAAGGATTGTACTGGTCTGTTGGGAAGTGGGAGCTAAAGATATCAGGAATAAACCTAAAAATCCAAGAATTAAACCAATAAGCTGATTAGGTGTAATTTTCTCATGTAATATTAAGAAAGAAAATACAACTACCCAAATTGGCGAGGAATTGACCACTAGTACGGATACAGCGACAGATAAAGATGTTAAACTTTGAATCCAGCTTAAGAAATGAAGAGAAAGAAAAAACCCTGATAGAACAAAAAATCGTTGATAGGTGTAATTAAGATATGGTTTAAACTGATTTCTGATTTCTTGGCGCAAAATAGAAGGAACAAGGAAAATAACAGAGAAACATAACCTCCAGAAAGCAATGACAACAGGAGGAACACCATTATCCAATAGAATTGTAATGAAAATAGAAGCCCAAGATACAGCAAAAGTAGCAATAATTAAGCTGATCTGACATTTTGTCTTGAGCTGAAATTGTCCCATATTATCACGGAAGTCTAATAGAGTTCAAAATCGTCTTAACTTCTACTCAACTATATATTTGTAGCAAACAAAAAAATATCAAATTTCCAATCTATCTTTGTTTAGTGGTGTTGAATTTCATATATGGCTAAGGAAAACATTATTGGCCCCCGAATTGGCGCTCATAAATCAATTGCTAAATCAATTGATCTTGCAGTTGATCGTGGAATACAAAGCACCTGCGAATGTCTACAAATTTTCACTCGGCCTCCTAGGCGCTGGGAAGCAACAAAGTTAACCCCTGAAGCTATACAGACATTCATAGAAAAGTCAAGAATGGCAAATTATTACGATACAGCCATTCATATGCCATATCTACCAAACCTCGCTTCTCCAGATGACAATTTATTCACAAAATCCGTGGAAGTCTTAACTGAAGAAGTAGAAAAGATGACACTGTTACACACTCCTTATGTTATAACACATTTAGGAAGTCCAAAAGATCATGATGAAAATTTCGCTGCTAAACGTGTAGCAGAAGCTTTAAACAAAGTTAGAAAGTATATTAAGAAACCTTCGATGATTTTACTAGAAAATTCAACTGCTAAAAGAAAGACATGGGGGAATAAGATTGATCATTTTGAGGAAATTTTAGGGTTTGTACAGGAAGAACATTATATCGGTGTTTGCTTTGATACAGCGCATGCATTTTCCTCTGGTTATGACATCTCTACTACAGAAGGATTGAATGAAGTTATTGATAAACTCGAAGAAATGGTAGGTAAGTATAAACTTAAATTATTTCATATCAATGATTCTAAAGGCCCTCTGGGTTCTGGAATAGATCATCATGAACACATTGGAAAAGGTTACATTGGCTTAGACTGTTTTAAAGAACTAATGCAAAATCCCCGGTATAAGAAAATACCAATGGTTCTAGAAACCCCTAAAGACGACAAAATTGGTGATAAACAAAATCTAGATCTTTTAAGAAAATTACGTTCACAGAATTAACCATTCATTATATGTATAAAGGAGTATTAACTATGAAACAACCAATTTCGGATTTAACTGCTGCTTATCGTTATTTATACCCAAGGCCCACTGTTTTAGTTTCATCAGGAACAATTAAAGAACCAAATGCCTTAACAATAGCTTGGTCTTGCCCATTATCCGTTGATCCTCCATTAATAGGAATTTCAATAGCAAAAAAGCGTTTTTCTCATGAATTAATTAACCGATACAAAGATTATGTTATAAACATTCCCAACATAACACAGGTTGAGGGAAGTCATTATGTTGGTAGTGTTAGTGGTCGAATGGAGCCTCAGAAACTCAAGCAAGCTGGCTTTACAGTTGAAGCTTCAAACAAAGTTAATGCTCCACGAATAAAAGAATGCTTAATCAATCTTGAGTGTGAGCTCCAGAGGATTATCGTCACAGGGGATCATGACCTGTTTATCGGAGAGGTGGTCGACGTGGTGATCGATCTCTCAATAACTGACGAATGGGCTATTGATCTGAAAAAATTCCAACCTATATATTGGAGAAAATCAAAATCAATGGAAGAGACTTATTCTCTCAATTTGAGAATAAAATGAAAGGAAGCCGAAATGAAACCAAATAAAATCGATAAAATCGAAATTGAAGGCCAAACGGTCTTTTTCAAATCATCAGAGAGTATGTCGGAGATCCCTTCAGAATCTGTAACCTTAATTGTGACTTCCCCTCCTTATTGGAATGTTCGAGATTATGGGGGAGAGCAGATAGGATTTGGCCAGAGTTATCAAAGCTATATCTCTTCTCTGAACCGAGTGTGGTCTGAATGCATCCGAGTTTTGCAACCCAATGGAAAAATTGCGATAAATATTCAACCATTACCCATTGAAAGTAGTCGATCCGGATTTGATCGGCGAGTAATACAGAATATCATATGGGATGTCGAGAAATTCATGCGAGAGAACAGTTTATATCTCTCAGGTATGCATTACTGGGATAAATCAGAATATGTTTCAAATGTTTCATGGGGGTCTTACCCTAAACCAACTAATATCGCTTCTAATACTGGTTTTGAACAAATTTTTGTTTGGGTCAAACCTGGGAAAACACGGATGGTTTCAAAAGATATCTTGGCTCAGAGTGTTCTTACAAAAAGTGAATGGCGTCATTGGGCCGTAAGATGCTTCTGGGACGATATTGTCCCTGTTTTTAAAATCGACTCAAAAGGTCAAAACCGTTTCGGACATTCAGCACCATTTCCTGAAGATATCCCTTTTAGACTGATTCGAATGCATACCACTATAGGTGAAACCGTTCTAGATCCGTTTTTAGGTTCTGGAACCACACTTAAAATGTGTCGAATAACATCAAGAAGAGGGATAGGTTATGAAATCAATACTGATTATGTAGAGTTAATACATAATAGGATTATAGAAGAATGGAGTTCTCCTACCATCGAAGCACAGTATAAAGTCTTTGGAACAAGTCAATTTTTCAGAATTATGAAGTTTTTTTATGACCGACTAAGAGAGGAGCCATTATTAACTTTTGATTCACTCATGGGAGAAATACATCGTTATTTTCCTGAAAAAATAACAAGATCATGGATCAAACATCTGAAACACCTAGAAGAAAAACAAGCGCAAAAAACCCCTAAGATAGTTCTTGACAAATTTTTCGATTAAAACTGTCATGTCTCTTCTTTCGAGTTCCTTTGTCTCAAAACCTGAGCCTGGAGTTGTTGTATGCGATCTATTTCCGCTAATAAGGTACGGATACTCGTTGGTTTTGTGAAAAAACCGATCGCACCTGCTTCAAAAGCTTCTTTCTCAACTCTTTTCTCAGCACTAACGAATAGAACCTTAGCTTCAGGAGTTTTCTTGAGAATTTCCTTCATCGCTACTAATCCATCTAGAACTGGCATTCTGTAATCCATGATAATGATATCTGGTTTTATGGGCAATTCAGAGAATTTTTTAATAGCTTCTTTGCCATTACTAGCGCTGTCAACCACATCATGACCTTCCATCATCAGGAGCTTTGTATAAATCATTAGAAGATCTCGCTCGTCATCGACAAGAAGGATTCTCGCCATATTCACCATATCATTTCTTTTTATTCAGATGCTGAGATTTTAATTTTTTAATTCATTTTTCTATTGTTTTTGAACCTAAATAAGAGAAAAGGTTGATAGATTAGTCTTGATAAATCAGTCTTTTTCTAATAGACATTTCTTATGACTTAAAGAGCTTCTCTAATTATTATGAATTTCATGTTTTCATAGATTCGCTAAGAGTAAAATAAAAGTTTCAATAAAAATTGATTCATTTTTCTAAGGTTTTCTTTATAATTATAACCTAATATTAATTTTAAAATTACTATTTTAGAATTTATTAAAGTGGCAATGACTACTTAAATTTCGAGAAAAGCTCGACAATTAAGATATGTGTAAAATCTATGTTTATTGATTACAGTAGATCGAGTGCATCTTTTAGCTGTTCTTTCTCCTCTTCAGTCAATCCTGCTTCACTGGGAATTAATAGATCTACCTCTGCTAGCCTCATTGATATAGCCAAACTCCTCTCCAGGTAATATTGCGCTTTGTCGTCCATCTTTTTATGTTTGTAAGCGGTTGATATAATATACATTGATGTCGCTATACCCTTCTCATACCCTAAATCTTCTGTAACAATTAGAGCTTCTTCAGTAAGATCAAAGGATCTAATAAAATCCTTTTTTTCCATTGCTAGTACCCAAGCTAAATTCAGTAATGCCTCTGCCACTCCTTTCTTATAGTTATGTACTCGGGCTAAAGCTAATGACTCTGCGGTTATCTCTAAAAAATCGTTAAAGGAGTTATTTTTCCAGTGCAAAATTCCAAGAGAATTCCGGATATTGACCTCTGGCTGTATAAAATCAAGCTTTACTGCTTCTTCTAAACTTCCTTGAAGAAGGTTAATTGCCTTTTTATATTTCCCATCTTCAGCCAAAGCAGAAGCTTTCTTAATTGCGTCTTGGAATTCTGATAATACTTTAGGGTCAATTGTTGAAGCTTCTTCTTTAGCCATTTTCCTCACTATATTTGTACTATAGTTTTATTAGGGGAAATAACCTTTGAAACAAGAGCTATGATAATATTATTACTATTTACTATATAGTAATTGAGTATATAGTAATTATTACCTTTTATTATCCCTTCGTTTTTATTTCTTTCTTGAAAAGGAAAAACACTTCACATATAATTCTACCTTTAGTCATGACTAATTAAACTTCCCATGGCATATATTTAACTCATAAAAGAAAACAAGATATCGAGAACCTCAAAACATGCTTTAGGAACAGAATGAAGTGTAATGGAACCTACTATTCAGCTAGATTTAAGGAACATCCAAACCGATTTACAACCTGAGTCGAAATCCAGTCTTCAAGCCAAACAAATAACCTTGTAGAAGCACATGTACCAGACCCAGATAGATTAAAAGAACTTTTATACCAAATGTTCAAGTGTTCCTATGATAAAGCTTTAATCGTACACGAAAAACCACTTACTCCTTGATTGGCGTTAAGAAAGGTAAAATATGGGGAAATATCGATTCTTTTATTACAAATCGGTTGTTTCAGAAGGAATATACTGCTATTCCAAGCCTCCAACAATATCGTATTATTCAGTCAGAATATACTTTTGGAAATAGCAGATTTGATTTTTTGATGAAGAATATTGATACACTTCAAAAAGCGTTGGTTGAAGTCAAAAGTGTGACATTAGTTAAAAATGGAGTGGCTTTTCCAGACGCACCAACGATCAGGGGCTCCAAACATTTGAACGAGTTGATAAGGGCTATCGAGATCAAAGAATATCAATCATTTATAATTTTTGTAGTTAAAAGGAATGATATTTGCTCTTTTAAACCAAATAAAGTAATAGACCCCCATTTTTTTTCAAGTGTCAAAAACAGCTATTCAGAAAGGAGTCCAAGTAAGCGCTGTAAAATGTTTCTATGACCCAATTTCAGCAAAGGAACTGAAAATTCTTGGTGAAGTTCCAGTAACTCTAGATTGCTGACTAGATATTCAATCTCATTCAAGAACTTCCTTTTTTTTAATAAAAAAATACTTAAAAGGTCTAATAAAAGTTAAAACCGATCTTTAATATTTTATTAAAGTGGTTCGTATATTTATAACACCCTAAAGTCCCAAGGAGGATGGTGGTTCTTAATTGGAATGGAACCATGTAATCTTACATTGTGACTTAGATAGTTTTTATGCTAGTGTACACACTAAGAACCATCCATTTCTACAAAATTATCCAGTTATTATTGGAGCAGATCCACATAATGGCAATGGACGTGGAGTAGTTTCCACATGTTCTTATGAAGCCAGATCATTTGGTCTTCACTCTGCTATGCCTATCTCCCAAGCTTACAAATTGTGTCCTCATGGTATTTACATCTGTTCGGGGAGTCAAATATCTTTTCCTCATTATCGTGAGGAATCAAATAATATAATGACAGCCCTCCAGAAATATTCAGAGATATTTCAACAAGCAGGGTTAGATGAGGCATATTTAGATGTTTCAAACCACTGGAATGAGTATGGTTCAACCCCTGCATCGATAGCTGAACATATTCAATCAGAAATTTATCAAAAATTGGCTCTTTCAGTGTCTATTGGGGTTGCTGAAACAAAATCCATCGCAAAAATTGCCTCTGATTTAAATAAACCGCATGGAATCACAGTTATTCATAACTCGGATCTTGAAAAAATGCTATATCATCTACCAGTCCGAAAAATTGTTGGTGTGGGGAAAAAAACAGAACAGCAACTACAACAAAGGGGTTTAATAACTATCGGGGACATTGCATCATTGTCTCGAGAGAAAGCGTATCTTCTCCTCGGTGATCATGGTCTGTATTTAAGGAAGGTAGCTTTAGGAATTAACTACCGAGAAGTCGGTTATAGGCGTGAAGACCGGAAATCCATCAGCTCAGAAAGGACATTTAGTACAGATCAAAATGATTGGGAACTCATTGAGAAAAATGTTCAACAAATTGTGGCAAGATTGGCAGAAAAACTCAATAGGTACAATCTATTAATACGAACAATATCAATGAAAATTCGTTTCCAAGGATTTGTGACGTACACTCGGAGTTTTAGTTTCAACAATTTTTTATCAGATGAAGAAACTATATTCGATACTGCCATCAAACTCCTTAAGGAATTCAGATCCTCATCAAAAAAAGTCCGATTAATTGGCGTACGAGTTGCCTCATTGAAGAATGGAAAAGGACAACTTACTCTATTACCATTCTTAAACTCTAATGCTTGAAAATAACATCCCGAATATAAAATAGAGCTTCATTGCTTTCCAAAGTCATATTATGAATATGGGGATTCAAGAAGGTTAAAAAATTTAAAGAGAGAATATTATCTAGCAAAAACCTAAGTTCATTGAAGCATAAGGAATGAAAAACTATGGTGTACCGTCTTACATCTATGTCTCGAAAAACAAAATTGACTTTCTTTTGTCTGATATGGATCTTTTCGGCCATTTTCACCTTAATTGGCACATCTTTTATCACAACTGCAGTTATTCTTCCCAATACACCCTATGATATTCGTGAAAGCGACATTATTATCGATATTCGACAAGAAATGGGACCTTGGAGGAGTCTAAATTATTTTGACCATGAACTTGCTATCGGTTACCCTGATGTAAGGGTAAGAGAAGAAGATGGAATTATCAATGCATATGATGAAAACCAAAATTTAATCGATCCTTTTCATATTTGGCAGCTCGAAGAAATGCATGAAAATGGTTCAATATATTTTCTTCCAGAATCAGGAGTTCTAGTTTTAGATTTATGGAACGGTACAGTATTTGAGGTGGAAGCAAAACCCGAAGATCTTAGAGTCGATATCGGACGTAAAATGATAACACTAAAATATCAGGCTAGAGAGAGATTTGAGGTATTATCTCGAGTATTTATACTCCCAGAAGAAGAACCTTTGACAGAAGAGGGAAAACAAGTTCATAAACAAATTGGATACTATTTTGATGTTACAAACCGTGGTTGGATCTCTTGGTTCCAACAGATAATTGTCGCGGTTCGGGATAATTTTTGGTGGGGATTTACTGAAGTTGGACAGAAACTTTTATTAACAGTAGCAATAGGAGGGGGAATAGGAATATTAACAGCGTTCATTCTCGTCATCACCCGTCTTTCAAAAGTTTTGGGAGGTAAGTATCTAACATACTTGATATTAAGAGCTTTAAACGGAAAATTTGGAAGAATCCTGAATATAATACCCATATTCGATTTTAATGGAGATTTCTATGTAGAAGAACGATTCGTGGATGTGATTGATTTATCTAAGGTTCGATCAACGTTTGTTGAATTGTATAAACAAAGATGGTATGATATTCTTGTTTTCCCTACCGCACTGGCTTCTATTGTAACAATCTTTTTTGTACAAAACCATGAGGCGTTTAATCCGATCTTTTCGATTCTTAAACTGTCAATTGATAATAAAATGGAAGCTCTTGCCCTCAGCCCTCTCCTAACTCCGATTATATTGTTTATCATCCTACTCTATTATCCTATGATATGGGCTTTTAATGAAGGCGGCTTTAAACGACTACAAATCAGTTCCCAAGGCGATATCATTGCTGTTAAGCCTCTAGGGAAAATTTTGAGGGATGGACTTGGAATTCTCATCGGATTTTCAGGAATTCTCTCCCTAGGTGCCCTAGCTGTAGAGGTAACTGAGAGTTTAGCACGGCAGCCAACGAGTACTGGGCAGATTCAGGTTGCAGGATTCACTCTCGACCTTTTTGGCTTGGTTTTACTTTTATTGTGGACTCTCGGGTTATTTTTCATCCTGTTAGGTTCAATTGTTGTCGGTGCTTCAGTATTAGCAGTCAGCTATTTACATAGTGCTCATTTGGAAACAATTGAGTACCTCAGATTAAAATCCGAAAAGAAGGGAGTAATCACCAACTGGGGTTCTATCTTTCATCAATTTAGCCCAGTAGCTAAGGAGGCGATATTTGAAAAGATAAAAAACTGAAACAGTCCAATAAATTATAAGAATGACCCTCAAATCCTTTTTACGACTGTTTCATCCTAATTGATTTTATTTCGATTAAGAGTAAAGAATAATGGTGATAAAAACGCCCTAAGAAATCTTAAAATAGTATTTTACTCTCTCTAATTAATTAATTAATCCTATAAGCTAGTCATTTTATAGAATTTAGAATTAATATAATTGGGAATAAATCGTGGTTACTAACAGTGAAATTCTTGAATTTCAAGAAGAATATAACTCGCTAGGACCTGAGGACTTTTCAGGTATATTTAATTCCATAATTAGAATAGTTCGCCGATTCCTAGACAAATCTCGTCCCGGAATCTTATTAGGTCTCGTTGAACTTGGATATGATCGAGGTAATTTTGTGGGTGGATTTCATAGATTAGGAACAAACGAGATCTATCTGAATAAATCAGCCCTCCGTGTCATGCGTGAAGAAAATTCCGATTCTGAAGAGAAAAAGGAACTTTACAAAGCTTATCTCTTTCATTTACTACTTCATGAATATATTCACTCAATTAATGTAGTTGATGAGAGAGAAACTCGTCAATTAACCAAAAATATCTCCCTAGCAATCTTTGGAAAACGCCATCCTGTCGGAAAATTAGCAATCTTTGGATTAGGGGCATTTTTTCCGTATACATTTCGCCAAGAACGTTATTCTCCTGTTAGGGAAGAAATTTTAAACCCAGATTTTATCTTGTTACGGCATCCTGATAGTGAGTTCACATATATTTAAGAGTAAAACTTATGAAGAGTTGTACCTCAATATCCTCAGAAAGAAGGAGCTGATTATTCATGAAAAAAATAGGTGGCTTAGCAAAAGGCGTTGGAAAGGAAGCCATGTCTACAGCATTAAACACAGCAGTAAAAGAAATTCTAGAGGAAACTGGAGCGAAAGAAATCGCTAAAGATAAGGCCCTTGAAGTGGGAAAAAAGATTATAGGGGATAAAAACATTCCAACAAAGGAAAAGGTGCAAAAAGAGATCCTTAAAACTTTGATTAAAAAGGAATTAGGCCTTTAATTGAATCTAGATCTTTCCTTTCCTATTTATTTTTCTCAGATCGTATAAAAGAAAGCTGGATAGGGAGGTTTTCGACAAACGTTGTTAGGTCGTTATTACTGGAATTTCTGGTACCTTCTGATATTTTCTTATTTGAAATCCCAGCAAAAGTAATATCATTGCAAACAGACCAATCAAACTTATCACTAATGTCTGTTCTCTAGAAAAATCATGGATATCGATGAATACTGAAAGTATAAAATATAATGAAGAACCAATAAAAGACATCAGAGACACAAATGTCGCTCGTTCATCAGATCTAAGACGTTGCTGCATGAGTGCTTGCATTATTGGTGTACGAATCCCTCGAGTTATTTGTGTCATTAAAGATATAAGAAGAATGCTAAAAAGAGCTGGTATCTGCACTAATACAAACAGATAGGTTCCTTCTATTATCATTATAACCAGAAAAGCCCATAAGTTTGATAACATGTTGACTCTCGAACGGATAAGAAATGAACTTGCTGCAGCACAAACATTGAATCCCGCAAGGACAAAACCCATAACGAGAGAGGTCATTAGAAATTCTTCAACCAAAATATGCTGTACGGCCCAAAAACCAATCCGACTGAAAACAAGTCCTGTAAGGTTGAAAACTAGAATTGCTTTTAGCTCAGTGTGGTGTTTTAATGAACCCAGAGCTTTCATGACAGCAGCTGCAGGAGTCTTAGCTTTTAGTCGGGGAGGTTCAGTGTATCCCCAAAAGATTAAGCTAGCAAATGTTAAATGACCGATAGCAGCAATAATGATAGGCATTTGAATCACGGATATAGCACCAATGAAACCACCAGTAAGCGCACCGAATGCTCCTCCAAGAAACATGATTGTCATTCGCTTGGAAATAATATCACCAAAACGACCATTAACATTAGTATCAAATGTAAGTAAGGAGTCATAAATTAGCGCAGTCTCACTTCCAGTTTGGAACGAAACCGCAATGCCTCCTAACATTTCTGCAAAGGCAAATATGAAGAAATTGTCCCCAATCGCATACAAAAACATCGCAATCCCAAAAAGGATATGAAACAAACAAGAACAACCTTTACGACTCCAATAATCGGCAATTGAGCCAGAGGGAACTTCCAGAACCAATATGGGTAGAACAAAAAGTCCTTGAAGTAATAATATCTCATGAAAAGCCAGTCCAGCTTCTAGCCAGACCAAGACAATTACCGGGACGATTAAGACCGTAATATCAAATCCAGTGATTTGGAATATTCTAACATTCCGTTGATATCGATTTCGACTGAATTGCTTGTTATAAATTCTCTCATTTTTTTCTAGGGTCATGAAATTCACGTCTTAGTTGTACTGTAACTTTTAAATCACCTCTTAACATTTAAAAAGAACTCTGACACTGAAATATGCTACTAGATCCGCATATTAATAGGAGTTATTCGAAGACTTGGCTAAATAATGACGAGAAAAAGCAGATGGTTGGATTTCAGACAAATCTTCAATAAAATTCATGCGAACACAGGGACGAGAGTGATGAGTGCCAATGAAATAGCACAAAACATCCTATTATGACTCGTCATTGATATTTCCAACCATTTTTTCAAATTCTCCATCCCGTTAAAAAAGGTATCATTATTGGTAATTTAACAGGTGTTAGTAAAGTGAAGGAGGGCCAAGTCTCAAATAAAGGGTGAATATGAAAGGTTGATCCCTACTTAAGGAGCCTTTGTTAAATCAGCTCTTTCTAACTTTATTCTTTCATTCTCATGCTTAAAACCTTCTTGTTCAGATGTGGGAAGAACAAACTTCTTTCTCTCCGAACGAACCTTCCAAGCTGTTAGCTCGCTAAAAATCACTAATCCAAAGACAATTAACAGTTTTAAGGATGAATAGACATCATCATAGAAGTAGTGTACCAATATACCGATAATAACCAACCCTAAGAGAATTCTGGTTAAATTTCGACATACTTTCAAAACTATTCCTTCAGGTTTCTTTGTTGCAAGACCATACCATTGCAAGGTTACGATAAAAAAGAGTTGAATGCCCAAGAGAAGGAGAGTATGCCACACTGTAATTATGTATCCTCCTGTATAAAAGGATAAGGAGATATAAGAGCCATTAAATTCAAAAACTGGTACCTTAAACGAGTCACTGTAATTAAAACTTGTAGCTACTACCACAAAAGCAAGAATCATTTCAAAAAACGAGATAAAAAGCATAAAAATGCTCAATACGATTGCTTTTATAATTTCTCCAATTCCTTTGAAAAATCTTGAGATAAGAGAAGGCTTTTTATCGCTCTTCACTGGTTTAGTGAAAAAAATTTGTGCTCCAGATTCAGTCATCACTCTTTTTCTTGATAAGGCCATGTCAACATGTTCCTGAGAATGAGAAACAGAATTATTACTTTTGGCTACTGATGATTGTTCTATCGTGTGATTAGTAGAGACTTGTTGGTTGCTACCATCGATCCTTGACACTGAACTTGAGCTACCTAACATGACTAAAGCATTACCAAACCATAGCTTGAAAGTTTTGCCACCATAGGTATTTAGAACAATTTCAGATGCAATCAGAACAATAACAATACTAAAAGCTCCAAAATAAGTAAATACTGGATCATTGACGAAGTCGAGAATGAGAATCGCTTTTAATGCCAATAATCTCATCAACCAAGCAATAAGTTCAGACCCACCTGTAGCATCTGGGTTTCGATAAGAAGAATTCTTTATCTTGGAATATCTTAAAGCGCCTAGTGTGATAACCATAACAAGTAAACTAGAATATGCAAAGAGGATAGCACCCAAGGGTAATAAAGAAACATCATAAAGAGTGTCACCATATTGATTCCTCCACGTTGTGAACATAATCCAAGGAAAAGCGAAAGTTACTGAAAGCGTTCCTAGTAATATTATTACTAACCACTGCTCTACTCTTGAAAACTGTTCTTTCAATTTGATCCAAAATGAGGGTATATTAACTTGGTTTTGATCATGTTGGCGATCTGTTAGAGTCGAACCTAACGAAATTAACCAAGGGCCAAGTTTCTCTTCCCATAAATGAGATTTCATCTGCCGCTCAATAATACATGCGAGTATTAACCATATAGGAATGTACAACAAATAAGCAGAAAAAAAGAGTAATGACGATTTAAAGAATATCAGAAGAAAAGTAAGACGTGAAAACCAAACAATCAATGAATCATCTATGCGACGATTGTATCCTTTCTCTCGGGCCAGCTTTGTTTTCCATCTATGGATCACAAATCCTTCCCAAAATACGATAATTAATGCTGTAAATGTTGTTGTACGAAGACTATAGTAACCATGCTCATGAATAATAGATGGACTGATACTCAATCTTCCCCAATACCACCTAGATCCTACCATGATAGAATTATAATTGAATAAAGCAAAATCGAGAAGAACGATAAAGAATAGGAAACAAATGCGATAAATAGTGAAACGAGGAAACCCACGATAATGAGACCTGATCCCTCTAATCTCATCCTGAAGTTGCATTGAGATAGCTTTTTCTTTTTGATCTTTAGATGGCTTAAACCCTGATTTTGGACTTGCTTTAACTTCTAGCTGGACTGCTGAAGAGAATACTTTCGGGGTAAATGGTCCTGGCTCCTCTTCTCTGTCATGTTCCAAATATTGTTCGCAAATTTCACTCGGAGAACCACATTCTTCAATCGCTCCAAGCACATCGTTATAGTGGACTCGATCTTCAACTGCTAACTCGCCACTTCGTAAATAAATAAAGTCATTGATTTCATTGAGGAGGGCATCAATCTCATTCGGGTGTAAACGGGTGTGTTCGCGGAGATACTCCTCAATACCGTCAATATACGTTCTAATTAAATGTTTAGCATCAACATCAATAGATTTCATTTTCTTTAAGACCTTCTCTTTTGGTTATCAATCTCTTGATACCATTTCTTTATAAAATTATGATAGGAAAAATAGGTGCCGATCATCTCTTCAATCATTTCCTCACCAATCTCAGTGATTGTATAGATTTTTCTGGGTACCCCAGGGGAATCTATATCATCAGCAGTATGAGATGTTATCATTCCATCATCTTCCATTCTTTTTAACAAAGGATATACTGTACCAGCCTTCAAATCAATTCCAATATTAGTTTCTCTTATCAACTTTATGAGCCCATATCCATGTGCGTCTTGAGTACGGAGACGAATTAGCATAAGGATCATCAACTGAAGCAAACCTCGACGAATATCACGTTCCCAATGTTTAACTATAATTGATTTCTTCCTTGGTTCTGTTGTATCCCTTTGTTTATCTGTACTCATTGATTTTTCAAACCCTAAGCTGTCATTCGTCTGAATTAAAACGAAGAACCGTTTTATATTGGAATGGAACGATATTAATACCTATATGCGCACCTATTTATATCGCGTGCCGACATATATCGCGCACCTAACTGGCTTTTTATACGTAGCTATTGGGAGACTAGAAATCTTTATCCAGAGAAGAAATTGTTAATAAAAATGTGTAAATTGTGATGTGGGTGCAAAAGAAATAGCAAGATGTAAGTTTCAAAGTATTTTCGGTTGTAAAAATGAACATTCAATTATTAGCCAGTCGTGAGGATAATGCAGGGATGAATATCGCACGGTTCATTCATTCCCATCTTCAACAGAAAATAACATTTGTTGAGGCAATATCTATCTTTTCAGATTATGAAATCGCAACCATTAGTTCTTCTACTTCCTCGATTGTTTACCTTTCTCGCCATTCCGCGCAAAGTTTACGGCCAAGCTTTACTGTTCATCCCATTGGAAATTTTGGAATAGCAGAATTTGGTGGCAGAGATAATACATTGGTAAAATGTCATTCTTTTC
>JAHQWW010000129.1 GCA_029856365.1 Candidatus Hodarchaeota archaeon | reverse complement strand
AAATCAGAGGCTTTTTAATGGAGAAACTTTCGTATGAAGAAATGTTGAGGGCACGAGTAAGCCGTGATGCTTCATACGATGGTTATTTTTATGTTGGGGTGCGGACGATGAAGATATATTGTCTTCCTTCATGTAAAGCAAAGTTAGCTATCGAGAAAAATATAGTATTCTTTTCAACTCGAGAAGAGGCGAAGGCTGCTAAATATCGAAGCTGTAAAAGATGTAAACCAGATATTTTTCCCAATGTTGTCCCACAATGGTTAGATAAGGTACTTCGTTACATGAAAAGAAATGTTTCTGAGCGAATTAACGAAGGATTCCTTAGTTGTATAGCAGGAGTAGATATATCGACTATAAGAAGGAACTTTAGAATTCATTATCATGTGACCCCACTGGCGTATCATCGAAAACTGCGTCTTGCTTACGCAAAGAAATTGATAAAAAAAGGAGCCAATCACAACGAGATCCCATCTCATTGTGGTTATAGATCGAATAGTGGATTTAGAGCAGCTTTTTTTAAGGAATTTGGACATTCTCCAGGAGAAAGTCGCAATGTCTGAATATAAATTAGTTTATCAATATTTAGGTAGCCCCTTAGGTTCTTTAATCCTTGGTACAACCTCTAAGGGCTGTTGTCTTCTTGAATTCAACGATAGGCACGACTTATCCAATATTAAAACACGATACAAAAAAAGGTACCAACTTGATTGCATTGAAGGATCACATCCAACTCTTTATAAGCTTGAGATTGAGCTGAAAGAATATTTTAATGGAAAATTACGTGATTTTTCCATTCCACTAGATTTACGAGGTACTCCCTTCGAAACCTCTGTTTGGAACGAATTACAAAAGATTCCTTACGGAGAAACCAGATCCTATGGTGAGATTGCAAAATTACTAGGTAATCCATCCGCCTCCCGAGCAGTAGGAAGAGCAAATGGAAATAATCCAGTCGCTATAGTCGTCCCCTGTCATCGTGTGATTGCTAGTAATGGAAAATTACATGGATATGGTGGAGGACTGTGGAGAAAAGAGAAACTTTTAGCTTTAGAATCACAAAAGAAGATTTTAACAGAGTTTCTGTAGTTAAGACCATATCGAAAGATTCTAATGAATTCCCCCCTCAACTCACTTAGTGGTATTGATGAAAGTTTCAATCGATGAGAAAGGGAGAATTACTATCCTGCGAGAATTAAGAAAAAAGTTAGGGTCAACAACTGGAGTAGAACTAAACTTATCGATAATTAAAGATTTTTTGATTATAAAAAAAGTCCTTTCAGCTAAAGAGTTTGAAAAGCTTTCCGATAATATCAGTGAATTCCTGAAACAAGAAACAAATTCACCAATCAAATTCGAGAAGTTATTCTGAGGGATTTGAAGGTAATCACTATTGATTCAATGATTCGGATTGTGTGAAAATAACAACCCATCATGAAAATATATTAGCTATACTAGATTTTTTTCGAATAGACCCTGTTTTTTCTCCCCTGCTAACTTTAGATTTAGATGAATCCTTCGACAAGGAAGAGTTTATAGTACTTCTTTCTGGAATTTAATTCTTAATCTTACTCTAAATTGAGTCCCAGCTCTTCCAATTCATTTTTTACACGTGTGTAAACATCTACATACTCCTTAGAAGGTTTTACAGTGGTCACATCATAACACTCTTGAAATTTCCGACCTAGTGGGGGTTTTTCAAGCTTCTGATCATACATCTGAAGAAGTTGTTTAACTAACTCATTAGCATTGGTTCTTTTCATCCCAGTAGCAGCATGCCCAACTTCACACCCCATTTTTGCTTCCATTCCTGTTTCCCGATCTAAATACTGGCTTTTAGCCGCTGATGCATTATTAATGTGGATACCAGAAGCGGTACCAACGATTGAACTTGCTGCAACCTCATATAAACACATCTCTGTGCAAGGTCCAGCTGCAGTGATAGCCTCAGAAGCTGTTAACAGATGAGTATTACGACTAAGGGCTTGGCCCACGATACTCGCAACCCACAGGGATTCCCGTGCAGTACTACAAGAATATCTGAGATGAGTAACTGGAAAGTCTGCATAGGAAACCTGGTGGACAAGAACTCCTTGCAGATGGTGTGCTAGAGTGACTATTGCAGTTCCTTCAGGGCCTCCACCGTATCCTCCCATTAGTGGCACATACACAGCTCCTGACAAGACATTTTTTCGCTCAGAGTAAAATAACGCTTTGGTGAGCTGACTGTAATCCGTCTTGAGTTCTGCAAGAGAGGCAATGAGGTTTCCATCAACAGGTCTTACACCGAGTTCGGGTTGACTTGCAGAGATATAGCCAGCAGCAGAAAGAGCGGTTCCGAGAAGATTATGAAATCCTATCAAAGGGCGACCTGCTCTCTTTGCTCCTTCTTTTGAATAGATGACATTGTACATAGATGCTAAAACCTCCGCAGGAGTACCTGCTTTGGGAATAATGCCAAAAATGGTGTGTAATGGACATCCTCCGCTTATAGTGTCAGCCAGGGGATTTTGTGCATAACTCTGAACTACTTGAACATAGATGTCTTCAGAGATTTCACATCCACCTGAAGTTAAACAAAGAGGCGGGGTTTGATCTTCTACCTTTCGAGGCGCCATTTCTCTTGTGTCAGACCCTTCACCAAATATAACACGTTTGGCTGCATTTCGTAGAGCCTCCTTGATTTCTGTTTCTTCAAACTTGATTTGTCGATGCGTACTCACACACAAAGTGCCTATTTCTAGATAAAGATCAAATGCAGCATTAAACAGTGCGTCCGCTAAGTTGTTGTCATTCGGAATTAAAAAATCTGGATTATATGTGATATCAAACTCTTTTATAACCTCTTGGAGTTTTATTCTTAGTATATTCCTATCAAAGTCTTTTTCTAGACAAATTGGGCCTGTTTCAGCTTTTCTCATAACATCTATTAATGATGAGTCAGACATTCGCATCAATTATCCCAGTGGATGGAATAGACATATGATTTTTTCGATTTCTTTTACCGAAAAAACGATTTAATTCGAGCAAGTTAAAAACCATTTTACTCACATTCACAATTAATTAGACCGCTTTAGAATTTGTTATGAACTGATACAAGTCACACAACATTCAAGAGGTTAAATGAATGGTAAGGATATTTTTCTGTACGGATATCCATGGGGCAGAGAGTGTATGGAAGAAGTTTCTAAACGCAGGAAAGTATTTAAAATCAGGTGTTCTAATTATGGGAGGAGATATTACAGGAAAACGAATAATACCGATAATTGAGCAGCCTAATGGAACATGGAGAGGGATTAAATACGGATGGAACAATCAAGAATTAATCATGAAAACTGAAAGAGAAGTTAAGGATTTTGTAGAATATTCCCAGTCAATTGGTTGTTATCCTTGCCAATTAACGCCAGACGAGAATGAAGAAATATCATCTCCAGAATCAGTATTTATAAAGATGGATTATCAAAACCAGTTAAGGGAGGATTTTTAGATAAGTTATTTGATCATTTAATCAGCGAAAGTCTCTATCACAACACATCACTACACGATTTCAATTTATTTAGTGAAATTTAACCCTCGTGATGCTTCTTCATAATTAATGATTGTTAGGTATTCTCAATGTTGGTTTAGACTTAATCTCTTCTAAACTCTTAAATCGTTGGATTACTCGGACAAATATTACCAAAGCGACAATATAAATGATTGATGTGAAAGTAAACGCAATGTTGTATCCGTAATTATCAATAATTCCACCTGAAATAGGTGAAAACAAACTCCAACCAATCCAACGGACTGTAGAAGTAGTTGCAACACCTGTTGCCCGAACTCGTGTTTCAATGAATTCCAACATCCGAGATGAGGTTATTGGTGCGTTCATATTGGCGAAAGTACCACGGAAGATAAAAAATAAAGCTGATACAACCAAATCATTCGAAAAAGCAATTCCTAACAAACAAGAAACAGATAAAATCATTGTTACGGAAAAAACTCGCAAATCTCCAAAGCGCTTAGCTAAAAGGGGAGATAGCTGCGTAGCAACACCCATAAAAATATTCATTATAAAAACTAATATGGAAAGTTCTCCTGGAGTCGCGCCTATACTTTTTAAATAAGGGGTCAAATACGGAAGACTGGATCCTGCTCCTGCTCCTGATAAGAATTCTGTAATTATTAATAGTGTCAAAGGTAAAGCAATAATTGGACTAAATAATATTTGGAATTGGCTTTTAATAGGAACTTGGTTGATATCAGTAACAGTCAGTAATTCTTTCGTACTCTCTTCGTGATCGGTAAAAAGTATTAAAACAATGAAAACCACACTTCCAGCTATCATTACAAAAATTGTTGGGGGAAAAATACTTGCTAAATTTTCAGGAGTATATTCAAGAATGTTCCAAAACCAAATGGTCGAAATTAGTGCCCCAAGAGCAGTTGGGATCATCCAAGTCGCATAAAACAGGCTAAATGCTGCGATTCGTTTTGTACCAGTATTTTCAGCGATCAATGCCGCTCCTGGTCCGCTAAAGATGGCACTTGTAAAGCCAATAGACAAATAGAACCATAAAATGGCAGTTTTCCCTCCAATAGAAAAAAGAATTACACCCCCAATAACCATACCAATAGCTGAAAGATACAAAAAGCGTTTAAGGCCAAATCGAGACGCAAAAAGGGCGAGTGGGAGAGATGCAATCGCAACGACCAAGAATCGCGCACTTAAAATCGTTCCTATTTCTTGAGAGCTTGCACCGAGGATTTCCAAATATGGTGCAACCGTAGGTTCAAGTAATCCAGCGGCGAGGTTATTAATGCTAGCACCAAGGACTATGATGTACGTGATTCTCGTTAAATTAAAAATATCGCCCTTCATGTATTTGAAAGGAAAAGAAAATTGATTTATTAAAAGGTATTGTTTTTCACTTTCCTTCTAACAAGACTTCCCCTTCTTACCATATCACATAATTAACATCTCTTATCCAAATTCTTTATGGTAAGAGGGGATAAAATCCATCCATTTAGGACGTTTCATGACTGTTTCTGATAATTGCTCAAATTGCTTTTCTTTGAAATCTTTGATTGAAATTATAATCTGTCTAAATATGTTTTCTATTGAGTTAACATCTTTTGCTGTACATTTAAAGGAAGATACACAATTGAATTTTTGTTGAAAGGTTTCAAGATTGATGTTTCGTTCTTCAATGGTTGCGATATCATATTTCGTCCCGATTAAAAACCGTTGTGCATCGTTTTCAAGGAATTCCAACCATTCAGGAATGGCAAACAGAGATCCAATATCAGTTAAATCAAAACAAAGAAGAGCTCCATCCGTACCTTCGCAGAATTTTCTGAAAACAGCTCTCATGTTTTTAAATTGCTCTTGTCCGCCTAGATCCCAAATTTGAATTTTTACATTAGTGTCAATACCTATTGAAAAAATCTTCGAATGAAATTCAATTGCAATTGTTTGGGTCGCTTCAGAGAAAAACCTGTTATTAACAAAAGTCTTCGCGAAAGTTGTTTTGCCCACACCCCCTTCCCCAAGAATTACTAGTTTTAGCGGTTTATTTTGATTAGAGAGAATTGAATTAAAAAAGCTCATTCAAATCACACCCAATCAAATCAGACCAGCGAGTCTTTTTGCAGCTCGTTTTATATCGAGCAAAACGAGCCCCAATTTGGCATTCGTCTTAGCTATACCTACTAACACAGCATGTTCTCCTGCTTCACGAATAATTACTAAACCATCTGTTCCTGTAATAATTACCTGATCCATAATGCCTCGTTCTAATTCTAATACAATTCGATCAGATAAAGAAAGACTAGCAGCTGTCATGGCACCTATTCGATCTTCATCAATAGTAGTGAGTAAAGCACTAACGATCGATAATCCCTCTCGGGAGACAACCGCGACTCCTTCTAAGTCTGGAATCCGTGATTGGAGTTCTTGAAGTATTCTATCAATTTCATGTAAGCGATCCATCGTCTCTGCATTATGATTTGTTTCGAGATACATTGGAAATTCTTCCCTTGGAAAATAGACCTATCTACATTTACTGAAGGTGAATTCTTTTTAATGACCTGAACTTTCAAGGCAAGAAGTATTAAACAAGATACATTAATGAAATTCTGATTGAAAACAGCTTGAGTGGTAGAATGGTTTCCAGGAGTTTCATCTATTATATTGGTATTACATTGGTTGCAGTTACTACATTTTTCTTTGTAATGTATATTCTTCCGTCTTTACATCCTTTAATAGGTGTTATTGTCCTCTCAGGGATGTTAATACTGATGGGCCTTGGATATACACTTCGAATCCGTAGAACGCGTCTGGTTTCGAAAGAAAGTCTCATTCCAGATCAAAATCATACTGAGATGACCACCCAAGAATATATTCAACAAGTAGAGAAGTTAATGGGGAAGAAATAACGGGATTTTGTGAAAGAAGAGAGTTATATATTATAATTATTTTCAAAAATTTTTTATATAGTCATACTCAAAAACTCATAATGCATATATTTATTTAATTTTACTATTACTGATTGCATTCTAAACAATAATAAGCAGAACAGCAGGAAAATGCTTTTATCATAACTTAAATCGTGAAATATATCAAGAAAGTTATACGGTGCCAAAAATGAAGAATCACATGAGAAAAACAAAACAATTAATCTTAACAATGCTTCTTATGTTAATATTTATTATTGGGGTTAATATTAGGGGTAATAATGGAGAAGAACTTAAACCCAATATAGAGAAACTGTATTCGACCAAACAGTTTGATCAAACGGGGGTAATCCCCAACCAGAAATCTACTGTTCCATTATTAGGTCAACTGACACCAAATCATAAAGTGACTGAAATTAATGCTCCCATCAATGTAGCATGTGTCTTTGCAGCATCTACCCAAGGGATCAATGATCTAGGCTTCAATAGCATGGTATATACTGGGCTTCAAAAAGCACAGACAGATGGATTATGTACCTTTGTTTATGCAGAACCTACTGATTCCAGCCAATACCCAGGCATGTTACAAACTTACGCGGCTTCTGGTACTTATGATTTAATTGTAACAATTGGATATGATCAAATATCAGCTGTGAATACAACAGCCATAAACTATCCTTCGCAATCAATTGTGTTAATTGATCAAGTCGTTATTCAAGGTAATGTTAGGTCTGTTATATTCGAGGAACAAGAAGGTTCATTCCTTGTAGGGGCCATAGCTGGTTTGATGACCCAAACAGGAAAAGTGGGATTTATCGGGGGCATGGATATTCCATTAATTCGTGAATTCTGGGCTGGTTATACAGCTGGAGTATTTTACGAAAAGAATAATAGCTATATTGAGGTCATTGAAGACTTTGTTGGTGCATGGGGTGATCCTGTAACAGGTAAAAATATCGCGGAAGCCATGTGGGCGGAGGGGGTGGATATAATCTTTGTTGCAGCAGGAGCTAGTGGAATTGGTGCCTTGGAGTCGGTAAATGAACAGGGAGGAGGTTTTTATGCCATTGGCGTTGATGCAGACCAAGATTCTCTTTACCCTGGCCGAATCCTCTGTTCTATGATGAAAAGAGTTGACCTTGCAGTCTATAATGCTATTAAGGATGTCTATAATTCGAATTGGAGTGCTGATGTTCAAACATTAGGAATGGCAGAGAATGGGGTTGGATTATCTCCTTTAATCTATACGAAAGATAAAATCGGTTTCGATAAAATCCAAGAAGTGAATGTAACCGTTAGAAATAGGATTATCAGCGGAGAAATCAGTGTTCCCACTAATTCGACTAATTTGGCCCAATGGATGACTGATATGAATATAGTGACCAAAACGTACACTCCTAATAGTCCTATTACGATTACTTCTGATACTCAACTCAACTCTTCATTCCCTGGATTGGGAACCATTGATGATCCTATTCGGATTGAAGGATATAATATCACAACTTCGAGTGGGGCATTAATCGAAATCAGCGGTACAACATTATATTGTCAAATTGGAAATAATTTCCTGAATGGGTTATCCAGTTCAGGTTATGGTATATATTTCCATAATGTGAAGCATGTAACTATTGAAGAAAATATCATCTATCACAATGGTCTTAACGGTATTTGGTTAGAATCATCTAATTATAATTCAATTATTAACAATACGGTTTATTGGAACAGTTGGACTGGAATAAAACTTGGCTGGTCGTCTAACAATAATACTGTCGTCAATAATGCCGTTTTCGGTAACTCTGAGTACGGAATATGGCTTGGTGAAGGAGGATCCTCGAATGATAACTCCATTGTTAGTAATATAATTGTTAATAACAATTGGGGAGGAATAAATCTTGAGGAATCGAGTCAAAATCTTCTTTTCAAGAATCTAGTCTATAACAACACAGGTGGAATAACACTTTCTTCTTCGAATCTTAATATCATAGAACATAATACTATATACAAAAACAATGAGGGAATTTCTCTCACTGCTTCTCACAATACCACCATATCTCATAACTTAGTGTACAGTAATGAATGGGTTGGCATTCAATTATCATCCTTTTCCCAAAACAATACAATTGCCAAGAACACCGTTTATGATACTAATGGAGATGGTATCCGTCTTTATTCTTCTTCTAAAAATATGATTTGTCATAATACAGCTTATAATAACGATTTGAATGGTATTCGGCTTGAAGATGACATCATTTACAATAAGATTGATAATAATACCGTATTTGGGAACAATGAAAATGGGATCTGGGTATATAATAACGAAGGGATGGTATCCAGTTATATTAGTCGAAATATAATTACTAGCAATCGTGCTTACGAGAATACATATGAGGGAATCTTTATTTTATGGTCATACGAGAACGAAATCTCCAATAATACCGCATGTGATAATAATTTTGCAGGAATTGTTATTAGTGAGTCCGATAACTGCATTATTAGCTACAATATAATTAATTACACAGTAGCAGGAAACAATGACCGACGGGGAATTTCTTTATGGGAAAGTCGGAGTAATAATATATCTCATAATACTGTATACAACTCAGAGTTCGCGATCCAAATTAATCCTTATCATAGTGAAGAAAATAACCTTGCTACTTATAATACAGTATTCAACAACATCAATGGGTTTATGATAGGAGGAAAAAATAATAAAATCCATCGTAATTTACTATACGATAATAATGATGGAATCCTATGCTTTGGAAATAATAATAAAATCACAGCAAATTTTATTTATAATCACAAGGATTCAGGAATAAAATTAAGTTCTGCTCACTATAATGACATTTCAGATAATGATGTTCACGATAATGAAATTAATGGAATCAACCTAGAAGATTCTGATTACAACATCATTAGCAATAACACCATTACAAACAATCCCAATGAGGGAATTTATCTCAAAAATTCAGATTATAATACCATTACGATGAATCACTTCGTAAGTGGCCCTCAAGTAAATGATGATGGGGCAAATAATGTTTTCATCCTGAACTATTGGAGTGGCTGGACTAGCCCTGATGCGGACGGAGACGGTATCGTTGATAATCCTTATTCCATTGGTAGTGAAAACCAAGATCCCTATCCATTGGTGTCACGCATTAACGTCCATGTACTCACACCACCAGAGGTGAGTAACTTGAAAGGTGGAGAAATCCTTTCAGGCACCATAACGATTGAATGGGCAGCTTCAGTGGATTCTTTAGGCCATCCCCTCACTTATACGGTGTATTACTCATATGATGGTGGAAACACCTGGAACCAGCTAACATCAGGACTGACCACCACTAATTATGATTGGGACACCACCACTGTTGATGATGATACTACTTATCGGATTAAAGTGGTTACCTCCTGCTTAGTAGGGATAACCAACGAAGCTGTCTCCAATCTATTTACCATTCAGAATGAAGAGCCTACAACAACAATGACAACAACTTCCTCCTCTACAACCACAAGTGTTGCACCATCGATACCAGTGCTTGGAATGACTGGATTGATGGCTGTACTATCAATGATATCAATTATTGTATTGAAAAAAAACGGAAGACTACATGATCTTTAGTGATTCTTTCCACTTTTTCTTTATTTGTAGAATAAAATTAGATCTGTTTAACTTCGAAATCAAATTCAGATAACCATGTTCTAATCTGTTGTTTTCGTTTCATGCTCTTTTTATCAAACAGGATAAGCTCAGGTGGGGGGGTGGTTTTTTCAATCATTTGATGAATCAAATCTTCGGTTAACCATTGAATTGCATATTTTGCACAAATATGGCCGAACGCATAATCACTTTCTACCATGTAGCGAGTAAATTTCGTAGCATAATGATTCCCTCCAAATCCGATGACAGACACCCAATCGCTGTTTTGATTGAGGTTAGTAAAATCTGTCTTATTCACAGCATCTGCAATGAGACGACATGCTTCCAAATCTTTCCATTGGGCCTCAGAGGAACCTACCTCTATAAAGACCACGGAGGGTTTGGAGAAGGGACCATGGTGGGTAACTTCTAAGCTTACTTCATAATCAAATATTGTCTTATATTCCCCAGAGGCCTTTAGTT
>JAHQWW010000001.1 GCA_029856365.1 Candidatus Hodarchaeota archaeon | reverse complement strand
CGAGGCCAAACCGGCCCCGTGATTGGCGAGCTCCATAGTTACTTCCTGTTAATACTCTACCAAACAATGGTGGTACGAATTCACTTTGGACCCCACTCCCATTATCTTTAACTGTTAATCTAAGGAAATCAAGTTTCTCTACTGATTCAAATGAACTAATGTTCAATAATTTAGTAATTTCTTCTTTTTCCAATCGTTGTATTTTGACATGTATTTCTGGTAAGTTCCCAATTCTTTCAGCTGCATCTAATCCATTCTCAACTAATTCTCGCACACTGGTAAAAACAACCCGCATTGTATTGTCAAAACCAGCAATAGCTTTATTGTCCTGAAAGAAATCGGCTGCAGATCTGCGTACGACTTTTTCTCTTGTAGCTTTCTGGGTTTTAGCAGCCTTAGTCATTATTCATTTCCACCATTTTTTTCTTCTGTAAGAATAGCAATAGAAGTGATCGTAACCCCCTTGCTTTTGTCTAGCCTCATCAATGTCACACCAGAAGTAGATCTCCCAATAGTCCTGATATCTTTGATTGGCATCTGAATTAATTTTCCATCACTCGCAACTAACAGTAAATAATCTGTGCTTGCAACACTTTTCACGGCAATAACGTTACCATTTCTTCTTTTTGTTTTAATATTTATTACACCTTTTCCATTTCGTCGAGTGACCCGGTACCGATTGAAATTGGTTCGCTTACCATAACCATTTTCGCATACTGTTAATAATGTCTTTTTCTCATCAACAATTGCCATATCCACTACCGAGTCATTTGGTCTTAATTGTATTCCTAATACCCCGATACTACTTCGTCCAACAGCACGTACTTCCTCTTCAGAAAAGCGTATCGCCTTACCTTTTTGAGTAGCTAACATGATATCTTTGGTTCCATCAGTGACTTTGACACCAACAATCATATCCAAATCTCTAAGCTGAATAGCTATGATACCTGTAGAACGTATATTTGCATAGTCTCCAAGTGGAGTTTTTTTAACGAGTCCATTTTTAGTTGCTAAAACCAAAAAATGATTCTCATCAAATTCAGAGACTGGGATCATTGTTTCAAGTTCATCATCTTTCTCTATTTTTATTAGATTAACAATATTGATTCCTTTTGTGACCCGTTGTTTTGATAGTGGGATTTGATACCCACGAACTGTGAAGACTCTCCCTTTGACTGAAAAGAAAAGAATACTATCATGAGTTGATGCGATAATCATTTCTTTTAGAAAATCATCTTTACCAATCTCCATTGATTTGATCCCTTTCCCTCCTCGATGTTGGGCTGTATAAGCTTCAGCAGAAATTGATTTAATATATCCATCTTGAGTAAGAGTGACGACGATATCTTCCTTGGGAATGAAATCTTCCTCTGTTTTCCCGTTCCAATCTTGAAATCCCTCAGAATCGTCTCTCAAGATCTCTGTTCGGCGTTCATCACCATATTTCTTTTTAATCTCTTCTAGTTCCTCGGTAATTATATTAAAAATACGATTTTTGCTTTTCAAGATCTCTTGATAATTCTGAATGGCCTTTAATACTTCTTCATGTTCTTTAATGATTTTCTGCCTATCGAAACGTGTCAAGCTCCGTAAAGGAAGTGAAAGAATATCTTTAGCTTGAATTTCTGAGAGTTGAAATTTATCTATCAGTAATTTTTGAGCTTCAGCTCCAGTCTCAGACCCTCGGATCACTGCTAAAATTTCATCAAGGTTTTCTATGACAATTTTTCGTCCTTCGAGAATATGAGCGCGTTCTAAGGCTTTTCTGAGCTCGAATTTAGTTCGACGAACGACAATCTCATATCTATGATCAATGAATTGAGTGATTAAAGCTTTCAAATTCAATCTCTTAGGCCTAAAACGAGTTTCATCACCCACACGAGCATCTACGAGTACCATATTTTTTATGGAGTAGGAAATTTGCATAGGAGTATATTTAAATAATCGATTCAAAACTATGTCAAGATTGGCTGCTTTTTTGAGATTGATTACGATTCTAGTCCCATGAATAAGGTTTGACTCATTCTTAACACTACCAATTTCAGGAAGCTTACCTGAATCTTTCATCCGTCCAATAATGTCTACTAAACCTCGATGCTCAACCGTATCTTGACGTTTAACAAGATAAGGAACTTCTGTTACAATTACTTGGGTTTTATTTTTCTTTTCGACAACTTTGTATTTTGCACGTAAAATAACATTCCCATTACCAGTATGATATGCTCGCTTAATACCAGATGTTCCAAATATAACACCCCCAGTAGGAAAATCAGGACCAGGAATGAATTGCATCAATTCTTTGATACTAATCTTAGGATTTTGAATAGTCGCAATAACACCATCTATCACTTCAGTGAGATTATGTGGAGGCATTGATGTCGCCATCCCGACAGCAATACCCATTACACCATTAATTAAAAGATTAGGAATTCTAGCAGGAAGGATAACTGGTTCTTTGTCTAACCCATCAAAATTATCCATAAAGTCAACTGTATCTTTTTCGATGTCTTTAAGGAGTTCTTCAGTAATTCTCCGCATACGAGCCTCTGTATAACGTTGAGCTGCTGCTAGCTGACCATCCATGCTCCCAAAATTTCCCTGACCCTGTATTAAGGGGTATCGTAAAGAAAATGGTTGAGCCATTCTTACTAAAGCATCGTATACTGCTGTTTCTCCATGAGGATGGTACTTGGCGTGGGTTTCACCTATAGTTCTTGCACACTTTCGGGGAGGTTTATTGTGTACTAAGCCTAAATTATGCATAGCCCATAAAATGCGGCGGTGGACGGGTTTAAGGCCGTCTCGAACATGTGGCAAAGCCCTGCTGGTAATGACTGACATAGAATACTCCAGGTAACTCTTTGACATTGTTCTTTCAATGGGAGTCGACTTTATGTTACTACTCATTATTATCCAACATTCCTTGGTTAAATATCTAAGTTTTCAACTTCTAAAGCATGTGTTTCAATAAATTCACGACGAGGGCCTACTTCATCACCCATCAACGTGTTAAAAATGCGTTCAGCTTCAATAATATTAATCCGAGTAACTTGTAATAAGGTACGTTGAGAAGGATCCATTACAGTATCTTGCAATTGAATTGGATTCATTTCCCCTAAACCTTTAAAACGGCTAATCTCAACATTTTTTCCCCACTCCTCTACTAATTTGTCTCGTTCCTGATCAGAAATAACATATTTTTCATTATTTCCCTTTTTTATACGATATAGTGGTGGTTGGGCTATATAAAGATAACCTTCATCAATTAATTCAGGCATATAACGAAAAAAGAAGGTAAGGAGTAAGCAAACAATATGATGACCATCAATATCTGCATCCATTAATAGAATAACTTTATGGTAACGAACCTTTTCGATCTGGAAATTTTCCTTATATCCAGCGCCAATTGCCCTAATTATCTCGAGAATCTCTTTATTGCGCATGGCTTTCTCTAATCTCGCTTTCTCTACATTTATTACCTTCCCTCGTAAAGGAAGAATTGCTTGAAACTCACTGAAACGCCCTTCTATAGCTGTACCTCCCGCAGAATTCCCCTCCACTAGGAACAGTTCACGTTTGGAGGGATCTGTTTCGGTACAATCGATAAGCTTTCCTGTTCCTTTAGCTTGAGTCTTTTTTACTGCTTCACGGATTTGCCTAAATTTCATTCGAATAGTTGCTGCCAGTTCACATTTTTCGATAATTTCTTTGGCACTTTCAGGATGTTCTTCAAGAAATTTCAGAATGTTTTCATAACAACAACGTTCAACTATTCCTTTTACTTCGCTATTGCCCAATTTACTTTTTGTTTGCCCTTCAAACTGTGGATTCATTACTTTTACAGAAACAACAGCAATTAATCCCTCTCGAACATCGTTCCCACTGAAAATTGAACGCTTCTCCTTTAATCCTTTTTTCAAATGGATATTCCTAACTAAGTGTTCATTCTTCTGAACATAAGCATTGATTGCTCTAGTTAAGCCGGATTTAAATCCTGAAAGATGTGTTCCTCCGTGACGAGTGTTGATGTTATTAGTAAATGTATAAATTAGGTCTCGTTCTGATTTATCATAAGCTAGAGCCACTTCAACTTGAGTTTTTTCTATTGTTTCATCAAAATAGGGGATGTCATCATGTGTGCGATTTGTTGCCAATTGTTCAATATATGCTTGAATTCCGCCATTATAATGGAAAATCCAAACATTTTCTTTCTCTTCATCAAGTTTGAGATCCTCTTTTTGCTTGCGATTATCGATTAAAGTAATCGTCAAACCCTTATTCAAAAAAGCAAGCTCACGTAGTCGATTTTTAATCGTTATAATGTTAAAATGAACTGTTTCAAATATCTCATAATCTGGAATAAAAGTTGTGTGAGTCCCGCTTTTATCCTCCCACACTTCTTCTACTTCAATCAGTCCGTGAGAAATGGTTTCTCCACGAACGTATTCTTGCATTAAAATTGGACCCCCATTTCTTCTAACTTTTACTTGCATCCAACTGGATATCGCATTTACAACAGCAATTCCGACACCATGTAGACCACCACTTACTTTATAGGAAGAATGATCGAATTTCCCCCCTGAATGTAATCGTGTTGTCACAAGCTCTAAGGATGACATATTATAATGGGGATGGGGCTCTGTTGGAATCCCGCGGCCATTATCTTGAATAGTGACTGACTCAAATCCATGTTCTGTCTGTCCTAGTATGACATTTATCTTATCACATACCCCAGCCATTGCCTCATCGATTGAATTATCCACAATTTCCCATACTAAGTGATGTAGCCCATTCTCATCAATACTACCGATGTACATCGCAGGACGACGACGAACCGCCTCAAGTCCTTCTAGGACCTGTATACTACTTGCATCATATTCTCCAGACAAAATTTAACACCAAAAGATCCTATTCTAGAAAAATTTAGTAAAAATTCATTATGTGATGAATGTAAAGCAAAGAAATTCAACTTTATTATGTAAAAATTTCAACAAAATGACTTTTAAGTTTTTTCTAAAGAAATAACCTCTTTCAGACACAATTTACTCAATTTTGTATTTTTTGTTTGCACATCAAAGAAGCGAAGCCTCTCTAATTCCATATTCGATATAAAAGATATTTTGTAAAGACTAAAAAAATCTTGAAATCACTTAATTTCCTGTCAATAACCTTAAACAAAGGTATTCATGTAAATTTGCTTTGATAAGAGCCTCACAGGTTTTTTTGATATTGTAATCAAGGCGGATGATTTCAACATGAATTTTTAATTTAGTAATATCAGCTATTGCATAGCTTGCCTTTGGGTTACCATCTCGGGGTTGGCCTACGCTTCCAGGATTTAAAACAACTTTTTTACGAAACCTATAGATGAAGGGTTGATGTGTATGGCCTATCACAACAAGTTCCCATTTTTTCAACCATCTATTTAGCCTTACTTTTTGTTCAGGAAGAGGCTCGCCAAGCCAAAAAGGATATAGAAAATACTCCCATTTTTCTTCGGGTGTTCCATGAGCAATTAGAACTTTTCTTTCTTCGATTATAATCTCTTTACTAATAGGTAAAGATTCAAGAAAATGAAAATGAGAAGCAGAACTGGAGTTTAAAATCTGTTTTCTAGTCCAAGTTAAAGCATCCGCGGCTATTGCATTAAACCATGCTTTCTGTTTTTCGAAATCCTTGTTAGTGACAACTTCATCATGATTCCCCTTAATAATATGATTACATCGCTTCTTAATAAGGTCAATACATTCTAAAGGATGAGGATAATAGCCAACAATATCTCCTGTGCAGCAGATTAATTCAATATCATTTTTATTATCTATATCTTGAAAAACATTTGAAAGCGCTTCTAAATTTCCATGTATATCTGAAATAAAGGCCACTTTCACATTTTTAGACTCCCTTTTCAAGTTTTCGAGGATTTAACTGGAGATTTGTCTCAATGAGTCCGTTAACTCTTTTTTTTGCGACTCAAGTATTTTGATTCGTTCATCTTTTTCTCCTAATTGATCTTTAAGCTTTTTAATATCATCCTTAGCAAGATCAAGCTCGCGTTGTAAAGAGATAATCTTATTTTCGCTTGATTCTATCTTTTTCTCAAAATCAGTTTGTTGATTAGCAAGTCTGTTCTCAAGTGTTGAAACTTTATTCTTAAGATCAGTATTAACCCTGTTAATTTCTTCAGTTCTCTCTTCTAAAGCTTTTTTCTCTTCAAGCAACTGATTAATTTTAGCTGGTACCTCTTTTACGATATTTACGGCCTGTTTGAGATTCTCTTGGATTTCTGTTACTTGTTCAGCAACTTCATTGAAAGAATTTGTCATAAGCAAACACCTTGTCTATGAAGAGCTATCAATCCATTTAAAGCATTTGTCTTTTTCATACCCATTATTTTTTCTTTCAACTAACGAAATAACTATGATAGCTATCATACTGTCATCTATGTTCTAATTATAATAGTCATGATAATTATTTTGCCAACTCCTACGGAAAAAAGCATTAAATTATTTCTTTTTGACAGTTAGTCGTTTCCTTATAAAAGCCAAAGGAATTTAAACTTAATACAAGTTTATGGTAAAACTCGAACTACACATAGAAATATACTTACTTCAGGGAATTATTTGATTAAAGAGTGTTGTTAAAATGAAGCTAATTTCATTTAAGGCACCCAGTACATATTTGGAAGGGCTAGACGAGTTAGTTCGAGCAGGGGTATATAGCTCGCGATCTGAAGCCATCAGGATGGCTATTCGAGACTTACTCAAACGAGAATTAAACTGGAAAGCGGGTAGTACACCAGCTTCTTTAGCAGAAGTTGACTAAGATTAAGTAATCAGGCGTATTTTCTAAAAAGTACTGTTTTAATACAGGTTCTAGACTTAGTACCAACAATTTTTTAACAAGTATAGTTGCTAGACTACTTCAGATCATTGTGAAGAGATTGGTATTGAAAACCAATTATACAAGCATAACACATCCTTCAGCTAAGAACAAGTGATAATTTGGTGACATTGATTGAGTCAAACCCCTGAATCAAAAAAAGGTAAGAAAAAGAAGAAAGATAAGAAAAAAGGTCATAAAAGAACCTTCAGAGACAATATGCGTCAAATAAAGTTTAATTTAACTGCAGCTAGAGCTAATGCAAAGCTTGTCCTTCGAATTGTCTTTAGAGAAATAAAATATTATATACCTCTTCAAGACTTATTCCTTCTTTTCTTCTGGATTGGTATTATTATCGCATTTTTACTAATTCTTGTGATTTGGGGATTACCTCTAACACTTTGGTTCATCCCTGGAGATCCCTGGAATGCATGGGGAGGATCTGCCTGGGAAGGTTGGTTGGGAAGCTCCGACCCAGGGAATCCAGGCTTGCATATTAGTCTATTGAATTCAATCTTTAACGAAACAACAGTACGTTATGGTGCTGGGATCATCGGTACTGTAACTATACTCATCCGAGCAATGATTAAATCACCGATAGCAAAGTATCGAGACAAAGTTAATACAAGGAAAGATGTAACCTATGTCTTTGGTACCTCACGACCAGCTGAACAATTCTTGTTTGAAATGATTTACCAATATGGTTATGAAGAAAGAGTGTCATTAATTGCTGATGTTGATCTACTCTGGATACGCAGTCTAGTGGGAATTGACAAATATGTTGTTGAGAATCAATTGGAATTCGAAAAACCAAATCTTTATGATATCATAGGCTTTAAAAATGCCAGTCGTATCATGATTCTTACCGAAAGCATAGAATTAAACCAAAATATTTTAACAAACATCAGACGCGTTCGACCAGACGTTGAAATAATCCTTCTCTCACAATATGCCCCTGCTTTCGTTTTCAGTGACCTTGTTCAAGATGAAAACCTCATAGTCATCGAGGATCTAGATGCTACTATTCAAGGATTAGTTCACTCCCTTAGTATGGATTTTGATTATCCTCCAACAGTTGAAATAGACGTTCCACGAACCTATGTTGGTTCTACAGGAATAGCCATGAGTTCGGATCTTGTCAAGCAAAAAATTCTACTCATTCGTCGAGAAAAGGAAATTTTACCTCCAGAAGAGAAAATGAAACTTGGAGATCGTGTGATCATTTATTTCTTTTCTAATTACTTCATGAAACTTACTAATAGAGTTGTCACTGAGTTACCATTAATACCTAAAAAACCTAAAAAAAAGAAGGAGAAGAAAGAAATTAATGATATTAAAATTCCAGAAACAGAAATTGAGATACCTACATTAGACATTCCAATGGTTAAAGATACAATGATTTATGATTCAACAACTCCTGATGAGGAGGTAGATTAAATGGGATTTTTTAAAAGACGTCGAATTCGTAAATTTGCAGAAAAAGCTGTAGAACAACAAAATAATATTTTTGTATTTGGAAGCAATATCTTTGCAGAAGCCTTCATTGACCAATTAATCCAAATTGGTGCTCAAAGTAAATTAGCTTTAATTTCAGATAAGAAATTAAACTGGATAGAGGAAGTTAAAGAAGAAATAAATATCCTCTACGAGGAACAAAGGGAGGAGTATGCTAAGAGAAACCTTTATGAAACAATAGGTTTTCAGAATGCGGAAAAAGTCATAATACTTCATGAGGATCCTCTTATTATTCAAAATATCATGTCTTTTGTTTCAGATAATGAGGGATTAAAGGTTATCTTATTGGCACAATTTGCTCCTCCTTTTGTTCAGTATCTTTCTGGTCAAAAGCAGGGTCAAATCATTATTGTAGATAATATAAAGCAGATTGTCAATGGATTATATCAACATATGAAACTCCCATTAGCCAAACCACCAGTTATTTCTATTCCTGTTCCTAAAAGCAAACTATTCAAGCCTGTTGACGATCTTAAGATTCCTGATGTTCGCGTCCTTAACATTTTAAGAGAAGACTCTAAAAATAAGATTTTCCCTCTTGATCAACCCACACAAGAAAATGACCGTTTACTACTATATTTAGAGGATCCCGAAAAATCGTTGAAAAATATAGTTGATTTTCTTGATCATATTGATTCCAATTTATCTTGAGTTTTTCTTAAGCCAAACCTTATAACAAAGGAGTTTCTCATCCTCTATCTTTCTTTTGGCAATAACTTGAAACTCAAAAATCTCATGAAAGCCTTTCTCTAATAATTCGTTTTTGTTATGAATAGATGAAAGAAAGAATGCATTTCCGAAAGAGAACCTTGATAGGTCTTCAAGAAACTCTTGAATTACTACTATCCCACTAGGGCCACCGGCCCAGGATCTTTCAAAGAATCCCTTCTTCATTTCTTCCTCACTTGTTCTTACATAAGGTGGATTGAAAAATATAATATCAGGATGAAATGCTAATGGATTAAGTCCACGAAGAAGATTCATTGACATTACATCAAATTGATTGTGTTTAAGTTGCTTAGACATGATCTTATAACAGTAAATAGCGGAATGGGGAGAAAGATCAGTTCCTATGAAATGATTCTGAGGAAATTTCTTAGCTAAATAGATAGAAATAAAACCACTACCCACTCCTATCTCACACACCAATAATGGACGAAGCTGATTCAACGGTTGCATAAATTGAGATTCTAAAATATCTGTGAGAAACCAGGTATCTTCTTGAGGTGAGTAAACTTTTGTGTCTTCAGATAGCTCATTAGGAAAAGCCATGGTCTAGGTATTCCTAGATATTATTCAGGAGACAATTGCTTTTTCGATTTCTTGTAAGATATCCTCTAATGAATCTTTAACTCGAGTTGAGTAAAACCCACTTGAATATCTTAATAAATTCATGTAAAAAGTGTTAGAATTTAGGAGAGAACGCCAACTTAAGAGTAGTAACACTTTACGTAGAGTCCATTCCTTTTTTCTTTTTTTCCATACATTCTTTAATTCCGTATAATCACAACCAAAGTCTGGTATTACTGCGGAAATATGGAAAAAAGTGATCTCTTCCCGTTCTTCTGACTCAACAGCAATTTTTGATCCTAAAATACCTCGTAGAGAGTTCATGGCATCAGTATTCGTGAGAACTCCCATTTCAATGGTTGGTATAGGTTTTTTGTCTCTTTCTATGAAAAATATGTCAAGGTCTGTCTTCAGGTACTCTTTGTCGATGATATTTCCTGTTTCATGGAAAAGTTGAGCAACTATCGCTTTAGTGTAACCTTCTAGAACTTCTGTATAACTTCTATAAATATCCTGACGTGGATTGGATTTCAAGACTTCCATTGCTTCTTTCAAAAAGGGGTATGACTTCTTATAAACTAAGGAATTCGAAACATCTAATTGAAGATTGGTTGGTAACGACCGATTTTTAGAACTAAAATAATACATTCCCAAGTTTTCCCAAGAAATGACTTCTTCTTTTGAAATTATCTGTTTGATTGAATCTTGGATTCTGCTAATCTTGGAGGATGGATCCTGTAGAAACTGTTGATCACCTTTTATAAATGCTTTTTGGTCAATATTCAGGAAAGGACAAGCCTGAGAAAATTGTTTGGTAAATTCTTTTTCAAATTTGTTAAGACTTTTCTCAACATCTCCAGGAAGTCCAGAATAGCTTTTATCTATTGATTCATGGATTTTCTGAAGGAATTTTTGAAAATTATCTCGAGTTTTTTCAAGAAAACCACGTTTTCTAAGAACTAAATCAAGATTCTTTTCAGTGATTTGGCCATCGACAAACTGCTGGGCAGCATCCTTTGCTTTATTCAAATCTGGTTCAATTCTCTCTATTATCTTCCTATATTCATCTTGAGCCTTTTCGAGAATTGATTCAACACTACTAACGGATTTGGTCGAGAAATGAAATAATTTTATCTCTTTAAGATCCAGAGAATATCCTTTTGAGATATCAATAGGATTACGTGATAAGAATTTGTTAATATCCTTTATTCGTTTATCAAAGGCTTCTTGAAATTCTTCCAAACGATGTTTTACCAATTGATGTTCTTTCTGAAGATATTCAGTATTAGCTTTGATAAAAGCCGCGATTAAAGATTGTACATTTATCGTGGCAATATCTACATCTTTCCCAAATATTTCTGGTTTTGGATAAACTAAATTGAAGTCTAAACGTTCACCTACTTTTTCTAGGTAAGAATAGATTGAAAATAATGCAAAAATATGAAGAATTTGAGTACTAAATTTGTGAAAATTCCTAATAGTATGATTGAGATAATTATCTGGATTTTCCTCTCCAAGAGCAACTTGACATATTAAAGAATTAATCCCATAACCTAAAGAAGAAAACAAAGCTCTATAAAATGGTAATATGTCGGTTGCTTTTTTTACCGAAAAAGATAAGGGATCAAGTTTTGTGATTTTATATTTAGTTATCATCTTTTGAACTGTTGAAAAGTGAGAGTCAGGAATTTGACCTTCTAAAGCTGGAAGAACATCAGTCACTTCAATCTTTGACTCCAGTGTAATTAATTTAAAGACGATTTGCATATATTTCCACGCTGTAGAGGTTAATCCGGTTGAAAATTGCTCACAAAAATGTCGAATGAAAGGAATAGCAAGGATTTCCTCTTTTTCATATTCTCTTAACATATCATGCCCAATTCGAGATAATGTTCCAGCTAAATCATATTCTTCGTTGATTTTTTCAGTAAGCTTCTCTATAGCACTTAGAAATCCGTTGATCTGGGGATCTACAAGAAAAAGAAGGGGGAATTCTCGTTGAAACTTCGTGAAAACTTCATCTTCAAGACGTGCATAGAGGTTTGTTTTAGTTACCTCATGAAGTGCGAAGTCTGCTAGAACTTTATTCAAATAATTTTTTTCAAAATCTTCAATTATTTCTTCAAGGGCTTCATCTACCTTGTTCTGTTTCAAAATATTATCTATTTCGGATCGTACATATTTTAAGAAATCTTTTTGTAATGAATCAACTTTAGGGAACGTTACTAAAGCATGAGGATATTCACTAGTCAGGAATTCTAACATATCCTTAGCTAATTCCGTTATAAGATCATTTCTTTCATTTTGTACTTTAGAATGAAGGTCATGATACTTGCCTTTATATTCTGAAATCTTAACTAGAGTTGCAGAGTACTCATAATCATTGATAGATTGGACTGCAATTCGGCTGAGCGCTGAAATAAAATTATTCTTATCCATGGGGATTGATTTCCGCTTCCGTGATTTCTTGATACTCTCAAAAAAGAGATCTAAGACATCATTAACTCCCAATGCTCTGAATTCTCTTTGTGTACGTTCATATACTTCAGTTTGAATTGTATCCTCAGCAAAAATTGTGACAAGTTCTTCATAATATTCAACTAAATCTGGAGCTACAGTAAGATTATTGGGAGAAATCAATAAGAATTGCCCAACAAGTTCCCCTGTTTCATTTTTAACAAGGAATCTACCAGTTCTGTTACTATGACTTCCACCCACAAATCTAGCAGTATCACCCCCAACCTCTCCGCCTAGCATCGCTTGGACGGCAGTTAACCCGCCAGTGTATACCTGCTCATCAAGGTCGGTTCTTAATCCTGGTTTACCAAGGCTGATCAAGCTCAAACCTGAGACGGAAGCTAGACTAACCCAAACTACGGGATTGAAATCGTAATCAGTCATTGAAGGATTCTCCACAACGTTATTGTTATTTCTACTTGAGCGCGCTCTATTCAAAATGTTTAGTTATATAAAAATATGAAGGGTGCATAAATTATACTAATATAAATTTAACTTTAATTAAACTAAAAATGTGGAATGAAGCATCTAAATCTATGAAGACCACTTGTTATGGCACTAAAAATTGTTATGAAGGCGTTGTGTAAGTGTTTCGGAAAAAATTGCGTGATTTATTAAATATGATGGGTGTGGGAGACATAGACGATGAAATGCTTGATTCACTCCAACGTCAGCTCTTTCAGTTTCTAGAATTCGATGATTCTACTTTAACAGGAGGAATAACATTCAAAACTGGAAGTATTTTAACAACTGTTCAGGTGCATAATTATCAAGAAATCCGAGATCAATTATACCAGAGCTATCAAACTGGTAAACAGCCAGAAAAAATGAACCTCCGCTTGCTAATGACAAGTCTTTGCCTTTACTTAAAGGAAGACCACAAGTGTCAGATTACTGATGATATGTGCGCTTTTCAACAGAGATCACAATGGTGGAAATGCGAAATTGTCCAGGTATCATGTCAAAACACTGATGATGAATGGAAATAGATCAGGTTTAATATACTAAAATCTAGTTGATCAAAATATGGGGGAGCCTACTCCACTTCAACTGCTTCTGTGAGTTGTTTATCAGAAATATCGGTGATAATTCCAATTATATTTTGCAAGAGAAGAGATTTTCCAATATTTTCCTGAATAGACAGAGAAATTATAGCTATATCATTGGTATTAGCCCATGAAGCTAATGTCTTAGGGATATCTCGCTTTTCATTCTCGAATTTGTTTCCAATGACTAAAATTTTTGTAGAAGGAAGATACTCACAAACTTTACTGTATAGATTTTGAATTTCGAGTTGGGAATCTTTGCTTTTGTAGTCAAAAACTAGAACAACAACAGTAGCAGTCTTTAAAAAAGAGGGAGGAAGACTAAAAAAGACTTCATTACCTGAAACATCACAAAACTGGAGGAAATACTGATTATTATTAAGATTAGTGTCTAGATTATAGAATTTTATGCCTATTGTGGGGTGATATTCGTCTAAAGGGGAAAGATTAAGAATCCAATGGATTATTGAAGTTTTCCCTACCCTTGGACTACCAAGAAGTATAACTCTAAAATAGTCCATGAATGATGTCTCTGATGAGGAAGAACTCATTGAAAACACCTTAAATGTTAAAGTCGGATATTTTCAAATATGATTTCAGGACGATCCTCAATAATCTTTTCTTGCCATAGTTCAAATGGTATCGATTTTCTTCCACTATCTCCTCTAACTACAACCCCCCGATATTTTCGTAATATTTGTAAAGCCACCCATGAGAAACCTTGAGCAACAATACAAATTTTTGATACTCCACTAAATTCTGATAACTCTTGATTCAATAATGGTCCAACAATTTTCTCGATATCTTTAGAATCAACTGTTCCTTGGACACAGAACACCCAAATTCGCATACCCTGTCCATCATAAGCTATTAAATCGTAGGGGCCTGATTCTACTAGAGATCGAGATGGTTGGATAAACACAATATCAGCAATATTGTTTGTAAATACCGAGAAACGTAAAGCTAACCCTTCAGGATCATGACCAATTAGAATGGAATGAAGAATCTCAATAAATTTCGGAGAGACACTTGCAAGGGTTAATAATATCGCCTCATTATCTGCCTCATTATCGCTAGAAAGACTTGAAATTACATTTTCTCCTATACCAAAATCTAGAGCGAAATTACTAATAACTTGAGGTGATAAACCCGAAATTCGAGTCATTTCGGTGATCAACGACTGATGAAAAGCACTGGTTGTTTTTGTGTCATATAACATTGAAAGAGACTCAACAGATCTACCCCCCTTCTTTTGTACAAGAGTTGGTCTAAACTTTCCACTTCTGCTAAGTTTCTGGTTATCCATTAAGAAGCGAGCTTTTTCTAAAGCAATTTCTTCAAGAGATTTTGTAACTAGGGTTTTACCGCATTCCACACAATAATAATTAGTTTTATTGGATGAAAACTGTCGTACTACTCCTATCTCACAAAAGAATGCGGAGCGACAAGTTGGACAAAAATAAGCATAAAAGATATGAGAAGAATCGTTAAGATCACGACTAGGACCCCCCTCTAACACACAGGGCCGACAATTACTATCACAGTGCATTTTCAAGAGTTAAAACCCCACAATTAAACTTCTACAACAAAGAAGATCTATGTTGTTAGTTGTTTTTAATCAACTTAATAGGCTCTAATTCGAGAATTTAAAAGTAATTCCAAATAACATCAGTTAATCATCTTAAAAAACCTTTTCTTTGATATTTCTTTAAGGAAGAAATCGTTGAAATTAACTCAAACTTTATTTATTCGTGAACTCTATTGGTGTGTTAAGGAGACCATAAAGCTGTGAAGTATCTTCCTCAAATTAGTCAGAAGAAATACCTTCTCCGTCTTTTTCGGGGAGAAGATATCCTTGAATCCCTCCAAAAATTCTGTAAACATAACCCTGATATTGGATCTGGACAAATACAGGGAATTGGTGCCGTCTCAGCAGCGAAAATTGGATTTTTTGATGGTACAAAATATCTGGTAAATACTTTTACTGAAAATTTAGAGATTGTATCTTTGCTGGGAAACGTTGCTCAGAATCAGATAGTTCACCTACATGGTATTTTCGGGAGAATAGATGGTTCCTGTATTGGTGGACATATAATGTCAGGGTGTATTGTATCTGTCACCTGCGAAATCCAAATATCAGTATTTGATCCCCAAGTCATTCGGGAAGAAGATCCTCATACGAAGTTGAAGCTATTAAAGTTACCTTATGTAATTGAATAAATTAATCTTCTTTATTAATTATAGAGAAGTGAAATCTTATGAGAAGAGTAATAAAAACTGGCAAAGTAGTAGGACCATATAGTCCTGCGATTGAAACATCAAGAATAAGACAAATTTATGTTTCTGGTCAGATTGCTACTGACTTAGATGCTGATATTAAGACCCAAACTGAACAAGTGATTCAAAAAATTGAAAATATTCTCGGTGAAGTAGATGCTTTTCTAAGTGATATTGTAAAAACCACCATTTATTTAGTAGATATCAACGATTTTGCTGCAGTAAACGAAGTATATGCCAAATCTTTCCCATCTGACCCACCAGCTCGAGCTACAATCCAAGTAGCTGCACTTCCATTAGGTGCTCGTATAGAGATTGAGGCAATTGCTACTAGGGATTGAAGTCAGACTTCAGCTCCGAGATGTTCAACCTCTAGGTGACCACTACTATCTTCGATACTTTGGGCTAAAGTTACCAAGATGTATGGAACCTCCCGTAAACTAAGATAATCCAAAATCATCAGAAGACGTGAGGGGTCGTAATCTAAAGTCACTTTATCCAATACGAAAAGTGGATACTTGCTAAGGTATTCCTCACGACCTGCTAACATGACAATCAATGCAATAGTGATTCGTTCACTGTCACTTAAGCTTTCAATCGGTTGATCAATCAACTTCCCTTTACGTTTACGTTTGACAATTAGCTTGAAAGTAGGATCAATTCGGATGTCTTCAAAATCCCGATATGACATCAATTGATATACCTTCTTGATTTGACGATTAAAATTCTCTATTACACCCAATTTCACAATCCTTTCCCGCTCTTCGAGATGAGCTTGTAATGCACTAAAGAAATCGTATTCTGATTGTACTTGGTCAATTTGATCGATTCGCTTTGATTTTTCCTCTATCTGTTTATCAAGCTGCTCGATCTTCCCTAAAATTCTCTGGATCTTGGCATCAAGCTCGTTGATTAGTTTAATTGAGTCAGCTCGTCCTTGATCAATGGATTTCTCGAGAATTTTTAATTCAGACTCTTTTTGAACATGTTTCTGCTCAGAAGCCTCTATTTCTTTCTTCTTCTCTTTTATTTCCTTTTGCAATCGTCTAATTTCTTGTTTCGCTTTACTAATCCTTATTTGATTATCATTTTTGATCTTATGAATTAATACTTCTAAGTCTTCTTTTCGACGTTCTGCATCATCAATCTGGAATTCTAATTCACGAACACGCTTGCTGAGATGAGAATCGTCCACTAGTAATTTATCTTCACGTGTCTTAGCATGCTTTTCAGTATAAGGTCTTCCACAAACTATACACTTACGCAAGTCTGGCATCCTTTGAGAAAGGGAGATCCAGTTACGTACTTCTTTGATTGACTTTTCAGTTTCAGTTTTTTCATTTTTTACTTCATCTAAATATCGTCGGTATTCTTTGATTTCATCAGCTATCCGAGCAATTTCCTGATCAACGCTTGGGTGTTCTACCATGAAATTCTTTATCTCTTCTTCCATGGATTTGATTTGGACCTTTGTATCGCGATTTCTGGCCATATTTAGCCTAATTATATCAGATGCTGTTTCTATTTCATTCTTAAGAGAGAGAACCTCCTTAGACAATTTATGGTACCGATTCTCTAGCTCTGAATATGATTGAATCTCTTCCATATTAATTTCAGGAAGGGTTTCACGTTCGATTTTGGTGGTTTCCAGTTCTTTCTCTAGTTGAGAATGTTCTTGCTGCATATCATCAATATCAGATTCATATATCAAATATATACGGAGATCTTTCTTCAAATTAGCCAGAAGACTTTTAAGGTGAGAAATTAAGAAGGAATAATACCTCACGTCAGAATACTGAGTAAGTAAACTCTCTAACTTTTTTCCAGCTGTGATTGCAGCTATAAGCTCATTATCAGGGGTCGCTAAAGTAAATAAGTTTGCTTTTTGACCTTCTGGGTAGAACGGAGGCCCTTCTACATTCACTTTATTCGCAGTTGTTTTAAAGATTCTTTCACAGAGCTTTTTACCCTCTTGTTTTAATTGAACTCTCCCTTTAGCAGAGAAAAAATTGATATAATAACGCTTATTTTCAATTCTCTCCTTTGGTGAATTAAGTAGTTCAATTCCTCGGACAAGTGAACTTTTCCCAGTTGCATTTGGTGCTTTGATTAAATTCTTCCCTTTCTTAAAGTCCAATCCGACCTTATCAATCCCTCCAATATTTTCTAAGGTTATATGCAAGGTCATTTCTTAATCCCCCGCCATTTTTTTACGTATTTTTGCAGAATACTTGATATGGGGTCTTCTTTTTTTGAAGATTGCGTTGGTAAAGAGCTAAGCTGTTTAAGATAGTCAATCAACTCAGTTTCAGCTAAATGAAGAAATGATTCCTTGTCACTTACCTTTTCATTAACCAAGAAATTATCCTCCAAATTTCTGATTTCTATTCTCCAAAATCAAGTGAGTCTCCATTGAACAGAGAAGCGTTTCCTTGATACTTGTTGTAGAAGTTTTGCGATTTCCTTTGGAAGTTGCTCCTCTTTATCATTTTGCAATATTTTTCGAACTCGATTTTTGTCCTTCAGCCAAGAGGCCATCCTTTCTAGCTCTAAATCATCTAATAAATCTTCAATTCGTAGCGGTTCAAGAATTGATACTTCAATGTTCCCCTTATGTTTTTGCATTTCAGGCAAAATTAAGGTCATACTTTTTCCAGTATTCTTCATAAGAAATAGTCCTTCAACTAATTTACCTGCAAAGAGATCAGGATATAAAGTAAGATATCTAGCAAAGGTTCTACGTAAAGAAGTCGTTCTAAGGTAAACCATAAGCATTACTACGGCTAACCCCACCTTTTGGAGATGAATAAGATAATCTAAACTTGTTATTCTCCTTTTAACTCCTTTTCATTTGTTCTACAAAAAGATATCTAGGTACCAAACCTAATTGAAATTTCGGATTACTCGCTTAAAAATTCTTTATATTAATCTTGGTGACACTTAAGAAAGAAATGCTATGGTTCATAGAAATATAGAATTCAAGGCAAAGTGCGCTAATCCCAATAAAATTAAAGAAATTCTTATCTCCAGAAATGCTAATTATCAAGGTACGGATAATCAAGTAGATACATACTTTAAAGTGAATTCAGGAAGATTGAAGTTGAGGGAAGGAAACATCGAGAATGCTTTGATTTATTATGAGCGAAAGGCCACAAAATGGCCAAAACAATCCAATGTGAGTCTTTTTCCTCTTAATTCATATTCCTCTTTAAAAGAAATTCTAACGAAATCTCTAGGTATCCTTGTAGTAGTAGAGAAAAAAAGAGCGATTTTTTTCATAGAAAACGTAAAGTTTCATATTGATTTTATAAAGGATTTAGGCTCTTTCGTTGAAGTTGAGGCTATTGATAATGAGGGGATGATTGGAATAAAAAAACTAGAGGAACAATGCCGTTTTTTTCTTGAACTATTTGGAGTATCAGAGGAAGATCTGATCTCTAGTTCCTATAGTGATTTATTATTACAGAAGTGATATTACCAAAGAGGAAAGTTAAATCAATATGGGCATGACGGATCAGACGCAAGCCAATCACCAGTCTCTCCATAAGCAGTTACCCGACAACCACCACAAATAAGATTATGTGCACATCTACCACATTTTCCCTTAATATGGGAGCGATTACGTAAAGTGCGTAAAATGGGGTGGTTCACCCAGATTTCTTCTAATCCATAACGTAGTATATTACCCAGATGAACATCGGTAGCAGGAGCACATGGTAGGATATCTCCCTCAGGACTTAATCCGCAATAAGTAAGACCTGTTGCACAGCCTCCTGCATATTCTGCGAATTGTCTGAAAAGTTTCTTGGCAGTTTTACTCCCCAAAATATCTTTATGACGTTTTTCGAACCCTACAACAATTTCACTGATAGGAAATATTTCATAATTAGATAATACAGCACATTGAGGAGCAAAATAAGTCATTCCACGAGTCATTACTGCTATTCGTTCCCCAGTCCGAGAATAATTAACGAATTCTTGCGCAAGATCTTTTAAGATCTTTTTTCTATCTGATGGTTTCATATTAAAATGTTGTAAAGCCTTCCCCCTTCCTACTGGTAAAATCCTAGAAATATATAGGCGTGTAGCACCAACTTCAAAAGCCAATTCAATAAGTCCTGAGATATCCTTCGAATTTCTATTGGTCAATGTCATAGCAATAATGAGCTCTTTGAATCGTCCGATTTCAGCACATGCTTCTATTCCCTGAAGAGCTTTGGTATGTGCCCCTTTAACACCCCTAAGCTCATCATGAAAAGAGGAATTAAGACTATCAAGACTAATTGATATCCCAGAAACTCCTGAAGCTACTAATTCTTCAGCAATGGTATGATCGATCATTGTTCCGTTACTAGAGAGAGTACACATTAATCCACGTTTAGTTGTTTGTCTTGCTATTTGAAAAAAATCATCACGGATTAATGGTTCCCCACCAGAGAAGCTTAAAGAACCACAACCAGATTTCGCTATTATGTCAACAACCTGAAGAGCTTCAGCTGTAGATAGTTCTTTTGAATAATTAAATACCTCTGAATGTGAAAAAGAATCTTGATAACAATGCAAACACTTTAAATTACAGCGGTAAGTAAAGTTCCAAACAATGGCAATTGGAGGAAGAGTTGGTTGAGGTCTACTCACGCCAAATCTGCCAACTCCTCGAAGCCATGCAATTACAGAACGCGTATACAAGGTATTCGATGTAAATTCTTGGAATTCTTTGTCCTTAAGGCGGAGTACTCTCTTCAAGAATATTTTGGCGCTGATACGGTCAGGTTGGCAGCGCCAACAAAATGATGATTGATTTCTTTGTACTTCTGCAAATACTTCATTAATAGGGATTTTATGACACCGAGGACAAGCAGTAACAAGGTGGTTAGCAAGGATACGTAAAACAGGTTCTATTGTTCCTAGCTCAAAGAATTTTAATAGCATATTCTTCCTTGTATATCGCATCAACCATCATTTCCAGTCTCAGAAAGGTGCAACTTTGAATGACAAAGCCTGAATTCTATATTGATGTCCACTGTCATTTACCTGAAAATTATTTCTTCAAGGACATTAATACTCACATTATGCAGTGGCGTCAACAGAAAATTATGTATGTGGTCTCAGTAAGCCAAAATTATGCCGAATCACTCCGTTCTATTGAGCTTTCAAAGAAATACGCAGAAATTATCCCAGCTGTTGGAATTCATCCTTGGAAAGCTCATAAAAAACATATTGAACTAAATAATTTTGATCGATTACTTTCAGAAAACAAAGAAATTAAAATTCTAGGTGAGATTGGATTAGATTATCATTTCATAAAACAAAAGGAAAGATACTCTTTTCAAAAGAAAGTACTAGATTTCTTTTTTACACATGCGGAAAAACGAAAGCTTCAACTTATGCTTCATGTTAAAGGAGCAGAGGCAGATATTGCTGATTACATCGAAACAAGAACTCTTCTGGGTAAGACCTGTTGTATCCATTGGTATTCTGGTCCAACCCAGATTTTAAAGAAACTCGTGGATCTTGATTGCTACTTTTCCTGTGGACCAGCTTTAAGCTATTCAAAACATCAAAAAGTTCCTAAAAAGGTCCCTCTCGACAGATTGTTAACTGAATCAGATGGGAATGTCAAGTATCAAGGGCGGGTGGGACACCCTGGAATGATGTCAGAAGTTATTGACCTTATTGCAAATTTAACCAATCAAAAGAGAAATGAATTACAGCAAATTATCATAGATAACTCTCTTCGCTATTTAGGAAAAAAATAAAAGAATGAAGAGGTAATTGAACTTATGGAAAATCTTTTCTGCGTATTGTAAACATTGATAGTAGCAAGAATCCAACTACCAAAGCGATACAGATTATAAGAGAATTTAATGGATCAAAATCAGGAATATTAAAGTTAAAATAATCCACTAAGAAATATTCTGCTGTAACATAATAGATATGGTTAGCAATAGAGTAGGGACTATTTGCACCACCTGCGAATGGCCCAAAGATGAATTGCGCAAAGAAAACCTCGAAATAAGCAATAGCTAGTCCCCATCCTAATGCATTTTTGTCAATGAGGACTCCTAAAAGCAAAAATATCGTACCATATACAGCTACCCATAACCCTACGAATAACCATGCTCCCAAAAGAACATCCAATCGTTCAAATAAGAATGTATACTCATTAACAATAACAGACAACCCGAAATAAATAATTATGACATCTAAACAAGCGATTGCGACCCCAATCATAAGAACCGAGATCCATTTAACTAATACTATCTCTTCTCTTCTAATTGGTCTTGATAATAATTGACTAATCGTTTTATTCTCCTTCTCATCCGAAATAGCGGATATTCCTAATATTAGACAAATTAGAGGCAGAATTAAAAAGTTAAAAATGTTGGTTTCTTGACCAATAACGATTATATCCATATAGTCACTTGTACTAGCAGTTGTTTTATGAATGTAGGGCAAGAGGGGAAGAATACTCACGAAGATTAAGATGTAGGTCTTCTTATCGTATAGAATTTTAGTAAGAAATATTTGCCCTAAAAAGACGATTCTAGTCAAAATGGAAGGGGAATACGGGGTTTCCATAACATTAATACTCATTTTTTACACCTATACTATATTATGTTAAGAAATCAAATATTGCTTCAATATTATCGGTTTGGCTTTCTAAATGATTTATTTGAAGACCATTCTCTGCAATCACTTGTGTAACGATAGGATAAAACTTACTAGGAGTATCCGTAATTACTATAAGATCATTTTTTGCTTTATCTGACGCAAAAGTGATAGATTTAACTACATCCTCTCCAATCAAAAGTTTAGAAAGCTTTTGTAATTCATTACGCGGGGCACGGAATAAAATTTGATGTGGGAATTGATCAATAAGGTTGAGTACCTCTTCAGGAGGCCCTTCTGCTAGTGCTTGCCCCCTGTGGATTAAAACCATTCTTGTACTCATTTCATCTAGCTCATATAATATATGGCTTGAGATTAAGACTGTAACCCCTTCATTATTTAATATTGAGACAAGTCTTTTCATTTCTCGACGACCTAGTGGATCAAGTCCACCAAAAGGTTCATCCAGAATAAGAAGATCAGGATTATGGACGATAGCAGCTGCAACCTTCAAACGTTGTTTCATACCTTTCGAGTAAGATTTGATACGTTTTCCCTTGACACTGAGACCTACTTTCTCTAAAGCTTCCTTAGCGGCTGCTTCAGCTTGTTCTAAGGGAAGAATTAGCTTGGCTAAAGAGGTGACAAATTGTTTTCCTTTCATCCAAGGATATAGATCTTCATGTTCTGATACATATCCAATTCGTCTCTTTAACACAGCATTATTGATAGGATTTTCATCGAACACTCTAACTGTTCCAGTATCTGGACGAATTTCTCCCATAATAAGTTTTAATGTTGTGGATTTACCTGCTCCATTTGGTCCAAGAAAACCTGTAACGTGACCGTCCGTAGCTGACATACTTAAGCGAGAAAGAGCGACTACATCTCCAAACGATTTTGAAACTTCATGTAATTCAATCATTTTGAGTGCCTCCAGACCTGAACAACAACAATAAGAAAACCTAACAATATGAAGAGACCCAATGCCCCTAGTACCATCCAGCCTTCAATTCCAACACCATCAATCAAATTTATTGACTGAATGCCTCTAAAAGAGCGATATTCAACTGTAGTCGCTCCAGTTAATATATAGGATGTTAATAACAAAACAGTAAGCACATCGAATAATATTTCAAAACCAGCTTCACCTCCTGAAAGTGTTAAGGAGGAAACTATCATATTTACTGTGAATATAAGCATAAACGATGTTAATCCAGCATATAAACGTCGATTCGTAAGGGAAGAAAAGGCTAGGATTATTGCTGAATAAGTAATTGTAATAATTTCGGTAAATAAGATTACGTGCACTAAAGCTGGAAAAGCAGTTATTAGGTCGATATTTCCTAGACCAACTACTAAGAGGAAGAATTCAAAGACATAAGGTAATGTAAGTACTATATTCCCAAAAATAAAGAATGCTAGAAATTTACCCAACACATATTCATATTTTTCTAACTTACTATAATATATTTCAGTTGTTTGATTGGAAATATCGTCAGCTATGAGCCCTGATCCTACAATAACTAAGAGAATGAGTATAAAGATACTGGTACCCCCAAAGTTGAATTGGGCTTCTGACATGCCATTATCACTTTCAACTTCAAAAGATATTCCGAAAGAAACTATTCCACGAACCATCGTAAAGAGATTATCTTCTAATAGATCATTCGTTGTAAGATCAGGATCCATTGCAAGCATCATATCTCTAGTGAAAAGTAAAAACATGTTCATCAATATAAAAGTAAATATCAAAAATCCTATCAGGAATTTAACTGCTTTGGAGCGTTTCCATTCATGAATCCACCATTGCCAAGAAATAGCCCCTAATCTGTAGATGCGCCCACGGCGAACACCGTCAAAAGGTCTAAAAGCAAATTTTTTGACGTAAGCCTCTGAACTTTTGATTGACTCACTCAATGAATTTGAACCTCCTGTTCTTTAAATAAGCTCACAAATACATCCTCCAGGCTTCTTGACCGACTCCCTAGATATCTGATATCAACTCCTATCCGATTAGCGATTATGAAAATTTCCTTTTCAACAGCAGGGGTTTTTTCAACCTCAATAAACGCTCCATCAGTCCATACATTCAATCCGTTAACTTCAAGTGCTTCTAGGAGATCATTATACTTTGATTTCACTTTTACACTCACTGTTGAACGCTTATTAGCTGTTAACTCCCTAATATTCCCTTTAGCAAGAATTTCTCCCTCTGATATGACCAATGCATAATCAGTGGTTTTTTCGACGTCACGAAGGAGATGGGAACTAAGAATAACATTTTTCCCTTCATCAATCTGTAAATTTCGAATTAATTCTAGCATCTGGACACGTCCAGATGGATCTAATCCATTGGTTGGTTCGTCACAAATAATAATTTCTGGATCATGCACCAAGGCAACAGCTAATTTTACCTTTTGTTTCATTCCAAGAGAAAAGGTGTCAAATTTTCTGTAACGCTCTTCGCCCAACCCAACGTAGAATAAGCTATCACTTGCTCGTTGTTTACTTTCAGGATAGGATAAACCATTCATTCGGCCGCAAAATGCCACAAAACTCATAGCGGTTGTATCAGGAATGAAAGAAGTGTTAAATTCTGGCACATATCCAATTCGGTCTCGAACCTCATTGATTTCATGGCGAATGTCGTATCCTAGCACCTGTGCACTACCCCGTGTCGGCCGAATAATACCGAGTAACGTCCGAATGAGGGTAGTTTTCCCTGCTGCATTCGGCCCGAGAAATCCAACACCTCCACTGGGAATTTTCACCGAAATATCTTCAATACCTCGAATTTTTCCATAAAACTTTGTCAGAGAATCCGTGACAATAATTTCAGTTTCCATCTTAGAGTCACTCTTTTGTTAAGAATTTTAGTGATGATTAACGTTCACCAAAGAGTATAACGTAATATGTACGATAATTTCATCCAATTTTTTAAACATAAAGATAGTGGAAGTTGAATTCCAGTAATAATTTACTTTCGCTGGATTAAGAGGAATTTTGATCACATAATTTTTGAATTGTTATGATAAAGTTCTTGCTATTTCATACAGGCTTTGGACATTGAGAGTTTCGACATTTATTCGCTTCTAGAGGGTTACCACAACTCGAGCAGAAATTTGGTCTGGTGAAAACTGGAACCCCTTGCTCACGTACCTGAGAGATTCTATGTAAAGGTATACTATCTATTCGGCGCCGTTCCATAAATTCTTCAAAGGAAAGTTCGATGTATTCATTGAAATCACGGAAAATAATTGTAAAATCTTGAGAGTTCTTCGAACCATATTGAATACGTGACAGCCATTCTTTAATTTCCCCTTTCTTCGTCATCTCTCATTAATCCTTTTTATTCAGTAGCAAACAGCAAAATAAAAAATAATTTAATAACTGATTCGTTAATATTCTATTTTCAAGAAAACCTTAGGGGATGAATATGTCCAGAGGACGATTCATCCCACTCTCGTCTGCTGTTTTAGCAAAAGGTGACATATCAAAATGCGAAAACTTACTTCATAGTTGAGTAACAAACAGGGATTAATAAGCCTAGAGAATGGGGCAACTATAAACATTCAGAAGAAGTGTTGTTGTAATTTGGAGTTAATCCGTACTATTTATAGAAGGGAATAACCATTCCACGCTTGGAAATCACTAATTTAAACCAAATTCTTCATTTCTCACCAAATGGAAATAACCTCCTAACCATTATTCATGATGGAATCAAGAAGAATGTTATCAGTTCATTATGTAAAGGGAATGGAAAATGTGGTAAGTGTCGGATTCATATTTCAGGTGAATTAACACTTGATTCAGCAGCAGCTAGAAAAATGAATCCTCCAACTAATGTTGAAAAACAGTTATTAGGAGATGCTATTTTCAAAGATATTCGTTTAGCGTGTCAGGTAATTCCAGGAGATGTAGATTTAAAGATCACAATTTTGGATTTAAGCGAGTATCAAGACAATATATTCAAAATTCAAGATTCTTACAGTAATTATCAGCTGAATTTTCCGTTTCACCCTAGATTATTCGTTCAAAATTTATCAGTACCACTTTCTACATTGGAAAATGCTCAGGATGACTTTTCACGTTTATTAAGTGCTAATGAAGAACTAACAACAAAGCCACCACCAGTTATCAATCCTGAAATTCTCTCTCGAATAGCTCATACACTACGAGGTGAGAATGGAGAAGTCTTCACTGTTATTGATAGACAAGATAGCAAACTGATTGAAATAAATAAGCAGAAACCTCAACTTCTCGGTGCTGTTATTGATGTGGGAACAACATCTATTGTAGCTACTTTAATTGATCTTGAAAAAGGAATCATTCTTGGTGCAGATTCTATCATTAATCCACAGATTGAGTTTGGAAGAGACATTATGTCTCGGTTAACTTATGCTTTAGCTTCGCCCTTTAAGCAACAACAGTTACAAAATAAAGTCCTTAGTGGTATTTCAGAGCTGTTAATAAGTCTGACTTCATCGTCAGACTCTTCTCCTACTAATATTTACGAGGTAATCGTCGTTGGTAACTCTGCAATGCACCATTTATTCCTAAATCTGCCAGTTACAGGATTATCTCGTGCCCCATTTGTTCCTGTCATCTCCAAGGAATTGTCGTTTTTCAGTACAGACATAGATAAAGAGAAAAACCTATCCAAGTTACCTAATGCTATTATTACCATGCCCCCTTTAATAGGTGGATTTATCGGATCAGATGCTGTAGTAGATATTCTTTATACAGGTTTCAATCAAAAAGAAGGAATCCATTTACTCATTGATTTCGGAACGAATTCAGAGATAATCCTTTCGAAAGATAGTAATCTATATGCTGCATCAGTAGCAGCAGGGGGTGCTTTTGAAGGACAACATATTGCTTGTGGTATGCGAGGAGTGGCAGGAGCTATTGAAAAATTCAAAATTGTGAATACTGATTATCAATATCAAACCATACAGTTAACAAAACCTAAAGGAATTTGTGGAACTGGAATTGTTGACATTCTTGCGGAACTTTTAGTCAATGGCCAATTAGATTACCGAGGGCGGCTCTTTACTGAATCAGGTGAACTAATAAAGAAAATTATTCTTGTTCCAGCTCAAAAAACTTCAACAAATCAGGCGATTTATCTGACCCGAAAAGATGTTGAGGCAATCCAGAAAGCAAAAGCAGCAACACTAGCAGCTATCCGAACATTAACTACTCATCTAAACATAGGGATTGAAGAGATTGACTCGGTTAATATTGCTGGTGTATTTGGTTCTAATTTAAATATTAACAGTGTAAAAACTATCGGTTTATTACCTAATTTACCCAATGAATGTTTCATTATTCAAGGGAACACTGCAGAAAAAGGAGGAAGAACCTTCTTATTGTCCATGGATGCTCGTAAGACAGCAAATACTATTGCGACAAGCGTGGAACGCCTCGAACTCACAAGATTTCCAAATTTCCAGTCTTTTTTTACAGAAGGACTGTTCTTTCCTAAACTTGAAAATAAATCATAAGGATAAGGAGAAAATCATGCGTGGATTAAAAGATAAACGGGTTCTCATTACTGGTGGAGCGAGGGGTATCGGTGCAGCAACAGCAACGCGTTTTTTAGAAGAAGAAGCCTGTGTTGTTGTATTGGATATTAATGATGAGACTCGTCAGCAAATTGAGGAAAAATTACCTGCACTAAGCGGCACCATTGGGGCCGATGTCTCGAATTACAAAGCTGTAGCCCATGCATTCGAAGAATTAGATAATATGCTGGAAGGATTAGACATTTTGATTAACAATGCTGGAATCAGTATCAGACATCCCTTTATGGAAATAACCCCTGAAGAATGGCTAAGCATAATGGACGTTAACCTGAATGGTATGTTCTTTGTAGCCCAACAGGCAGCACGAAGAATGTTAGAAAATGGGGGTGGAGTTATTTTAAACATGGGTTCAACTAATGGTATTATGGGATATCCTTATTATGCTGATTATAATGCTTCAAAAGCAGGTGTTATTGAATTAACTCGTTCAATGGCACTAGAATTAGCCCCTACAGTACGTGTAAACGTTATCTGCCCTGGTTACATTCTAACACCAATGCAGGAAGCAGAATACACACCTGATACGCTGCCTGAATGTGAAAGTAAAATTCCCTTAGGTAGGCTTGGCCAACCAGAAGAAGTGGCATCTCTCTTTGCATTTCTCGCTTCTGACGAAGCAAAGTTCATTACTGGGCAATGTTTTGTGATTGATGGAGGTGAGATTGCAGGAGGATTAGCCAGTCGATAGATTGAAAAAGATAATGAAATTCTAGATGTATGGATGGCTTCACTATGTGTAAATACTGTTTTGAACATACTCGAAAGGCTTGGTATCTTCAAAAGGAATCCTATGATATTCGATCTGGAAGATTTCTAAAGATTCTTCCTGGACGATTCCGTGAACTTTGGTACGATTTTTATTCTCCGAAATTGCAAGGATTTGTAGATGGAGCAACAACAGATATTGCAGAGTCAGGAGGTGTAAATAGAAAACCTTTTACTGGCTTGAAAAAAGCTTTCTATAACTATTTTACTCGAAATTTTCTCGGAGGGCAAGTGGTTACTTCGCTTGATGAAATGATGCAAGTATTAGATAATGCACAGGATGTTTATCTTTCCTATTGCTCTTGTAAGAAGTCAGCAGGAGGAGGAGAGGATTTACGATGTATCTTTCTTAATCATAATGCTACATTCAATCGAAAAAAGCACATGAAAGACAAAGGACAGGGTAGATACATAGATCTGGATGAAGCAAGAGAAATGATAATTGAGAAACGAAAACTCGGGCATTACGGAACTGTATTATGGGGATTAAGACCAAAAGTTGATTGCATCTGTAACTGTGATCAATATTGTGCTGGCCTTTACACCCCAGAAATTAGATGGGGCCTTTTACCATCCTTTTCAATAAGTCAGGTGGTTAATCCTGACAGGTGCGATCCAGATTGTGATATATGTCTGCAAACGTGTTATGCGAAAGCCATTGATAAGAAGCCTGGCAATCAAATTACTAGTATAGAACAAGAAAAATGCATTGGATGTAATCTTTGCGTTGAACGTTGCCCAAATGGAGTCTTTGAAAGTACTCCAAGGAAAATTTATTATGACGCTGCAATAGGTAAAAAAGTGGAAATGAAAGAAGTTTAATTACAATTATAGAATATACAAGATAACTTGTATCGTATGTGATGATCCTCACTCTAATTGGACATCAACATTGACGGGAACTTCATTAATTATTGCATTGGTTGCCACACATAAATTTTTGAAAATCTTAGCACAACGAGTTTTCTTTTTCATATTAATATCTGAATCCCACTTTGGGATTATTTTCACATCAATTTGTGCTATTCTTTGATATCCTTCTGCATTGTTTGTTATTGAACATGTTGCTATAGTTTTCATATGGTCTACTGGAATTCTCGATTTGTTTAAACATAAGGTAAGAGAGGCTGAAAGACAGCTGGCGACTGCAGCAGTTAAAACTCTGGAAGGATTGGGGTATTTATCTTCCCCCCCGACTGTTTTATCCTCATCAAACAATAATTCAGGGAAAGCTTTATCGAATGTAGTTGTGAACTGTATTGGGCCAGTTTTTTCTATATTGATTGTGAATGAATCACCCACTTGTCGGTTCCTCCAATTAATTAACGTCATAAGAATAACGGATAACGATTTTGTTATCGCGACTTTTTTCTCAAATAAATTTCTAACTTTGATTAAGTAAGTTGTTACTATTCTGGAGGAAAACTAATGAATGATAAGATAAAAACCGCAATTATTACAGGAGCTTCCAAGGGTATTGGAAAGGCCATCAGTTTAAAATTTGCTGCAAAAAATAATAATATAAGCTTGATTTTAGCTGCGAGGGACAAAACTCAATTAGAACGGGTACAAAGAGAAATTGATGAATTCAATGTACAATCTTTGATTATTCCAACCGATGTTACTAATGAAGAACAGGTGAAAGCTTTAGTCCATAAAACAATTGACCAGTTTGGAAAAGTTGATATTTTAATAAATAACGCGGGAGTAGCACGATTCAAACGAGCTGATGAATTTACATTAGATGATTACCATTATATGTTTGATGTCAATGTCAAGGGAGTTTTTCTCGTTACTAAATATGTTGTTCCCCATATGGTGGCACGAGAATCAGGTCAAATCATCAATATTGCAAGTATTGCAGGTAAAAATGGATTTAAAACAGGAACATTGTATGCTGCATCTAAACATGCCGTAGTAGGCTATACATGGTCATTAAGAGAGGATCTCAAGGAATACAAGATAAAAGTATCAGTTGTGTGTCCAGGCAGTGTGGTCACAGGTTTCGGAGGAAAGAAACCTGAAAAAGTAGACTGGAGTATGGAACCTGAAGATGTAGCTCATGCATGCTACTATCTAATTTCTGAATCAGAAAATGTAAACACTGCAGAGATTATTATCAAACCTAGATATAATCCAAGGAAAATTAATTGGAATTTGAGAACATGACTAATTTTATTTTTAAATTGAAAAAGCCTATACCTACAAAGCTTTTCAATAATATTAGGATTTAATGCATATCACTTCCAGAACTAATTAGGATACAGCTTCCATGGCTACAGGGACTAGAGTACAAAACCACAAAATGGAATTCACAGCAAAAGAAGACCCCTTTGGTGACATCAGGTCAAAAGGGGCTAAACGCTGGATCATTGCTCATATATTTCATGGAACCAATAAATTTTTTGTGTTAATCATCTTTTTTGGCACGATTCTCACTTCTATATTAAACTCTGCTTTGATGGTTATCATAGGAGTAGCTATTGATGAATTTATGGCGGGAATGGGAGACCGTCTTTTTCAATATGTTGTAGTAATTTTTATAATTGGTGTTGGCAGTCCATTTCTGAATCTCGTCAACAATCTTCTCAGGGAGACACTGGCGCAACGGATGGAGAGAGATACGAGACAGGAATTTTATACCAACCTTTTAGGAAAAAGTCAGAGCTTCCACGACCAGCAGAAAATTGGAGACATTATGGCAAGAACTACAAACGACGTCCGTATGCTCAACTTTTTAATATCACCCGCTTTATCATTAATTTTTGAATCCTTCTCTGCCCTTGTCATTCCAATTCTCTTTATTTTCTTATTTTACCCAACGGAATTACTATTAGCACCTCTCGTCTTTACTGTTCTTTTTGTGATCACCTTGAGAAGTTACATAAGAAAATTAGGGCCAGTCGCTGCTAGATTAAGAGGCGAATTTGGACAAATGAATGCCATCCTCAATGAAACACTCAGTGGCATCGAGGTTGTCAAGGGGAGTAGTAATGAAGAATATGAGTCGAAAAAATATTTGAAAAACGCCCAACTCTTTCGAAACGCGTTTGTCGAACAAGGCTACATTATGGCTCGTTACCTCCCACTTTTATTGATTGCATTTGCTGTTACTTTTGGCCTTGGGCATGCTATTTTTCTCAATCTTCAGGGTGTTCCATCAATGGAGATCGGTCAGATAATTGCATATGTAGGGTTGTTAGGTAACCTGCGATTTCCAACTTTTATCTCGATTTGGGTTTTTTCCATAGTACGACTTGCTATATCCGGATCAGAAAGATTATTGGAAGTGATGAACACAGAATCTGATATTGATGAGAACATTCAAGGACGTACAGCAGAGATTGTTGGAGGCATCTCGTTTAGAAATGTCACTTTTAGCTATCCTGGTTCGTCTCAACCAGTACTCCACAACATCGGTTTTGAAGTCCAACCTGGGCAGACTGTTGCAATCGTCGGGACAACAGGTGCAGGAAAAACGACTTTAACTAAATTAATCTCTAGATTATATGATGTTATAGAGGGCCAGGTGCTTATTGATGGCGTTGACGTCAAGGATTATCATCTTGAATCCTTACGATCACAAATCTCCTATATTGAACAAGATGTGTTTTTATTTTCTTCTTCAGTCTTCGAGAATATCTCTTTTGGAAAAACAGGTTCAATTGATCAGGTTATTAAAGTAGCTAAGGAAGCCCAAGCCCATGACTTCATTTCAAAATTCCCAAAAGGTTATTACACGGAAGTCGGGGAACGTGGAGTTCAACTTAGTGGTGGGGAAAGACAACGTGTGGCGATAGCTCGAGCTTTTTTGGCTGATCCGAAGATTTTGATTCTTGATGATAGCACAAGTGCAATTGATTCTGAAACAGAAGACAAAATTCAGTATGCGATATCAAATATTCTGAAGGGGAGAACCACTTTTTTAATTACTCATAGATTATCACAGATCCGATGGGCAGATTTAATCTTGGTTATGAAACGAGGGACCATCATTGCTCAAGGGACTCATGAAGAATTAATCAAAACAAGTGAAGAATATCGAAAGATCTTCGTAAAACGTTTTGATCTCAGAGAGGAACAGCTACTCAAAGAAATGGGGGTGACATAGTGGGATTTGGATTAGGTTTGGGCTCCGAGGAGTACGATCGGATCTATAGGGATCGAGATCTCGTTCGTAGAATTGTCTCCTATTTTGTTGATCATAAACTCCAGATGTCTGTGGTAATTATCTTTCTAACGCTTACTTCTTTTGTTAATTCTCTTAGCCCTTTACTATCGCGTGAAGCTATCAATGAGTTAGAATCGACCAGAGATTGGAGTTACTTGTTACTTTTAATCCTACTTACTTTCACATTAAATGGATTTGGATGGATTTTTAATTATTTCAGACAAAGAAATTCCTCACTTGTTATTGGAGATGTAGTCCTTAAACTCCGTCAAGATGTTAATGCTGCCGTCTTGAACCATGACCTTTCCTTCTATGATAAGTACCCAACAGGGAAAATTGTATCTCGAATCAATACAGATAGCCAGGATTTTGGTCAGACCGCAGAGCTCTCAATGCAGCTTATTTCTTCTTTTCTTATCGTTTTTGTAGTCCTAGGAGTACTGTTGACTATCAATATTCCATTAACCATTACGGTTTTGGGCATGGTACCCTTTATTTTTATTATAGCGCTAGCTTTTAGAAAAGTGGCCAGAAAAAGAACATTAGAGGGACAACGAGCACTCGCTACTGTTAATAGCTTTGTTCAAGAAACTGTCTCTGGAATTAGTATTGCTAAGACATTTAGACAAGAACAAAAGCTGTATAATAAGTTTAATGGCGTCAATGAGCAGTCTTATCGTGCTAATCTACGAAGAGCCTACGTCTTCAATTTTGTTTTTCCTGCCTTAAGCATTGTGCAGGGGATTGCTTTAGTTCTCATTATGTGGATTGGAGGAGAAGGTGCCTTAGGAGGACAACTCAAAGCAGGTGACTTTTATCTATTTTTACAGAGTCTATGGTTATTTTTCTTTCCATTACTCTCCATTGCATCATTTTGGCCCTCATTTCAAGCTGGTTTAGCAGCCTCAGAACGGATTTTTGCGTTAGTTGATACTCCTCCGACAGTTTTACAAGATGAGGATCTCGTTCTTGAAAAGATAAGAGGAAAAATCGAGTTCATGAACTTGGGATTTTCCTATGTGGTAAGTGCGGATGTTCTTGATCGAGGAAAACAAGATATTCTTCCTGAAATAGCTCGAGCAAAAGTTTTCAGCAATTTTTCGTTAAAAATAAACTCTGGTGAATCTTTAGCAATTGTTGGTCATACAGGAGCAGGTAAATCAAGTTTAGCGAAGTTATTAGCACGATTTTATGAATTTCAGGACGGAGATATAACAATTGATGGAATCAGTATCAGGAACTTCAATCTAAAGTTTTATCGTAAGCATATAGGCATCATTCCCCAGACTCCATTTCTTTGGGCTGACACCCTTGAGAACAATATTAAATATTCCAAGCCATCAGCTACGAAAGAGGAAGTACTGTGGGCTCTTGAACAGGCTGGAGGAGCTGATTGGGTTGATGATTTACCTAATGGATTGGAAACTAACATTCGTGAAAGAGGAACTCTCTTGTCAATGGGTCAGCGACAGCTAGTAGTATTCGCAAGAACACTATTAGAAAATCCATCAATTCTTATACTTGATGAAGCCACGGCTTCTGTCGACCCCTTCACCGAAACAAGAATTCAGGAAGCTCTTGAAAAGACAATTAAGGGGAGAACAAGTATTATCATCGCCCATCGACTTTGGACAGTCCGTCATGTTGATCGCATCATAGTGTTGGACCATGGTAAAATCGTCGAAGAAGGAAATCATGATGAATTGATACAATTAAAGGGGCATTATGCCAAGTTGTATGACACATATTTCCGTCATCAGTCACTTGAATACATTGAAAAGGCAAAAGAATTCGTAACAACTGTAAAGGAAGGAAATTAACCTATTCTAACGTCTTTTCAGCACTGATCTGAGACCTCCTCTCAGTGAAGAGAAATCCGCTTAAAGTTATGAGAGTAGCAATTGTTGCTACTAGCATTATGTCAATGTAACTCCCACCAATGGCAGTTATGATTAATGCAATGAATGAGCCTATGAGACTTGCTACAGGTAATATGCTAGTAATTATCCCTGCAGCTGTTGATTTATCAAAACTACTCTGTTCAATAGAAGAGCGTAACGTTCCCACATAAAGAAAAGCCCAAGAAAAGCCAAGAATGACTTGGAGAGGAATGATTCCCCAGAAAGTTTGTGGGATCGTAAAAGAAATAAATGAAATGCTTGATAAAATCAAACCCAAAGAAATCATTCTTCGACTGTTCAATTTATCAGTAAGAGTATTCATAACGATGGCTTGGGTTAAACCATTGCAGCATTGTATAATTCCAACCCAAAATGTATCAGCTCCCAATTCGATTATAAGAAATAATGACCAAAAAACCCATATTGCTGAAGCAAAGCTGTGTCTTATGGTCAAAGTTAAAAAGACTTCCTTCCGTTCCCAAAAAACCACAAGAACAGAATCTTTGTACTTTTTAGAGATTGACTTCTCTTCGATGAGGGTAAATGCTATTAATGCTGCTCCAATGAACGAAAGAGAAGCAAAAATGAAAATTCCCTCAATACAGAATAAGCCTATGATACCACTGACAAGAACTCCAACAGCCCAACCAAATGATCCGTATGCTGAAAAGTTACCAATCTTATCCCCTTTGTCTGAAACCAAAGCAACAAGTGCAGGAGCAAACATCCCCATTCCAATACCGCTGAGGCCTCTGAAAAGTACAAATTCGAATTTATAGGGGATAATTAATCCAATAATAGCCGCTGCCGCAGAGAGTGAACCTATGATAACAAAAATTTTCCTAACTCCGACTAAATCTGATAGCCTCCCTGAAAGAATACCGGAACTGAATGCAATTATGCCATAGATTAACGCAGTAAGGGCAATCTCTGGATTAGAAAGGCCAATTCGGTGCCCCCAATAAGGAATGTATGTAAAGACCGAGAGAGTCGCCAAATTTGCGAGAAATTGGATAATACCTTCTCTAGATAGCATAATAAAGCAGACCAAATAGTTTGTTTTAAGAACTACATTTTTTTTAGTTTGAAATTTTCAAAAAAGACTATTAAGGGAACAATAAAGATGATTATTTGAACAATACGTCAACGGAAATACAATTCATTGCCTTAATCTAAATTTATATTTAACCAAACATTCTCAATTGCATGATTTAATTTTTCTCTTCTAATTCATTATTATTTGTCCTTTCTCTGATATATAAATCGAAGGAAATTGAGGAAATATGGTAGTGAATAAAGGTTACGAAAAAGCTGCTCATTTGTATGACATATTTGATAACAAAGATAACATTGACTTTTTCTATCGGTATGGGAAAGAAGCTGGTCTGATCCTAGATATAGGAGCAGGTACGGGGAGAATTGCAATCCCCTTAGCAAAGAGAGGAGTAAAAGTTATCTGTATTGAACCTTCTCCAGCTATGAGAAATGAATTTTCTCAAAAATTTAAACTCCAACCTGATCTCTCTGATAAAATTACTCTGATAGCTGGAGACGTTCAATCTTTCAAACTGACCGAAACTTTCCCAGCTGCATTTCTTTCTGGTAGTTTTGATCATATTCCTTCTAATGAGAGAATTGCATCACTTCAAAACATTAATCGTCATTTAAAACTTGAAGGGAAGCTTATCTTTGATGTTTATATTGGAGGTATGAAAGATTCTCCGTTATCACTTATTGATACTATTAAAAGAGGGGATTATGAATACCAACGGTTCATTGGTACCAAAACTCTCCCAGATAAAACAATAGAAGTACTGCTTGTCTATAAGACTTACAAACAAGGAAAACTAATTGAGAAAATTGAACAACCATCAGCGGCAGTTACTACTTCACGAGAAAAAGTCCACGAATTGTTACAAGAAACAGGCTTTTCAATTAAGAATGAATATGGTGATTATTATTTTTCACCCTTCAAGGAGAGAGATTCATTTTTGATAATTGAAGCCTTTAAGAAAAAATGAAAGATTGAAACTTCCTCCTTTTTTTACTTTTATAACCGAAATTATAATTCTATAATCTCAAAATTTCTAAATCCTTAATTCTTAATTAGTGTTTCACCAAAAATTTGTTCTCCATAATAACCATGAGCATGACCGCAGATATACAGTTCGGGTTTCTTATTTAAAACATATTCTGCTAAGAAATCAATGCCAAGATGTGTATTATCATGATGAGCATCAAGAACTCCCAGAGGAGGATTATGAGCTAGAACAATATCTGAAAATGGAGATTTTTGCAAGAATTCTTTTGTTTCTTCTGCATTGTGATCCCAGATTTTTTTAAACCCAGGCAAATTCCAGTCTTCGCTATGAAATCCAGTTGGAATATAGGGGATACCAAAGACGCTCTTTTTACCAAGATTTATTTTTTTTAAGTCAATGCATACACAATTGTTTAATTCCTCTGATCTTTCTAAGAAAAAAGAAACATTAAAATTAAATTGTTTTATAATAAAGTCAGGAAAAAACTCACGATTACCAGTAACATAATAAACAGGTTTCTCGAGATCATCAAAAACCTATAAAGTCTTAATGCATGATTCTATTGATAAATGAATAGCTTTAGCCATTTTATCCGAAGAAAACATCTGATTTTTCTCTTTAGTTGAACGTGATAAAAGCGCTTTCACAAAAAATTTCCATATAGAATCACTAGTATCGAAATATTCTGAAAAATCTCCTACTAATAGGTAAGTATTCGCTACTGGGATTTTTAACGGTTCTCCGTGCAGATCACCAAAAATACACACTTTCATTGAATCATCAAGCAGATTATAGTTTTTATTCTATAGTGAAGTAGAGTCTCCTATTGTTCTTTCCCTTATTCACGAGTTTTATAACGCTTATTTTACCAATTTCTTTCAATGATTGAATGTGGCACCCTCCGTCAGGTTGACGATCAAAATTCTTAATATCGACAATCCTAATGGTCTTAATACCTTTAGGAATCCCCATAGCTAGCTTTATTAAATCAGGGTCCTTTTCTACTTCTGATCGATCGAGGTAATAAACTTCTACAGGGTGATCTTCTTGGATGATTTTATTACTATTCTCTACCTGTTCCTCGATTAATGAACGATCGAATTGTTCCAAGTTAAAATCTATACGTCCTTGATCAAGGCTAGCAATATCGTTTCCTGTGATCTTAGCTCCTAGATTCTTATAGAAAGCGCCGCTTAAAACGTGAGCTGCTGTGTGATACCTCATCAGATGATACCGTCGATCCCAATCCAATTTCCCGGTCACCTTATCACCAGGGATAAGTCCTTCTTTGTCAACCTCATGGGATATCTCTCCTCCAAACTTACCAACATATACAACATTAAAAATATCAGACCCTCTAGTAAGAGTTCCCTCATCGTTTGCGATACCACCGGATTTAGGATAAAACGCAGTTTGATCTAAAACTACATATTTCCCATCCTTTACAGAAACAACTTCTGCGTCAAATTCTTTTAGCAACATATCTTCTAAATAGAGTGCTTTAGCCATTTTACTTTCACTTCGGTGATCAACTTGTCATATTCTCATTTAATTTATATTGATTTTTAATTTCCTCTCTCGACTCGTTTCTAGGATAAAAGGGTGCAAACCCTGGACAATCAAGTGACATGGTGTGAGAACAATTCTGACATTCAGTCCACATGTCTTTTGATCGGATTCGATTAAATGCTATACCTAAGTACAATCCGAAGCCCAAAACAAATTGAACTAAGCCAATTACTAGATTCGGGGCCCTAATTACAGAAATTAGTCCAATAGAAACACCAATTCCGAGTAACCATCGAAATAAAAATCTAAGACTCTTTTTTGCAGAAACAAACAACGGAATTTTTAGTAAACGAAAAATTGTAGGAAGCGCGAAAATCGTTGCAATACTGACCAAACTAAACCAATCGAATTGAAAGAAGCTTCCAAATATAATAATTAAGGTGCCAATTAATATTCCACTGTAAAATCCAGTACATCCCAAACAAAGAACGATCCCATCAATATGGATGGTATGGGGTCTGAATTGCCAACACAACGGATGATGGGCTAAAGAAAGTTTTACAAACCCTTTGAATCGTTCTTTTTTCATAAGATTTCCCAAAAATTCTTTCCAATCTCAATTTTCTGGGTTAATTTATTAGTTACAAATATCATTTCCCTTGCACGTACTCATCATATATCTATGTAACAGAGTAAAGATAATAGAATTAATATGATCCCCCCTATTTTGAAACCAAGATTTCCCCAGAAAGAATCCCAATCAAGAAATCCTTTCACTCGAAAAATCCCAATCCATACTCCGCCATAATTAAACGCATCGATGAATGCATGAGCAAAAAGTGACCCAAAAATTGACCCAACAAACAATATCAGAAGATGGCCTATAATAGGCCAATTTACAATTAGAATAAGCCCTAATAGAGGTATCCCATACAAAAGATTGTGTGTCCCTTTTCCTCGGTGAGGTACAATCTGATTGAAGGTGATTCGTGCGATTTTTTGATCCTGATCGGGTAATCGAGAAAAAAATGGTGCAATTAAAAATGTACCAACTCCCCACATAATGATTGGAATCCTGAAGATACCTAGCAATAGACTAACAAACCCCACACCGAAAAAAACATGAGTTAAACCTTTCATTGTAAATCCCAAGTTTTTTTTTTCGAATCCTACAGAGTACTAGTATTAGAATTGGTGTCATAATTCAGTAATACTTTGTTCTAGGATTGTTCCAGCACACAGATCTGATGGATTTTAGTAACCACTCCTTTTATGAGAGTCGTGTCCGAGCAGCATCAATAAACATCGCATTAAATACATATTCAACTAAGCTCCTTGTCTTGAAATTAAAAAAGAAAAGTAATGTAAAAAGCCATCTACAAAGCTATAACTTTGTTCAGAACAATTCGTTGAATATGGCAATGAACTTACGTAAAGACACACGTAAAATGTCTTTTATCGTTGGATATGTTACTAAATATACGTATACGAATAATGTCTTTTAACGTTGGATAAGTTACCGAATATCCGTATATTGATACGTATAATGTCGTTTAACGTTGGGTATATCTAGTTTTTTATATAAAACGTTATATAAAAAGTAATATATCAATGGATAGTTCATCAGTTGAATGACCAACTAATTTACCTTTGAAGGTTTAATATTATGGGGGAGTTTTTTACCTAATCGTTTCTTTCTTGTAAGTACTGTAAGTACTCGTTCATAATACTTCAAGAAGAAGGTATAAAGAGTAAATTTGAGGAATGGGAGGAATTTCTCCAAAAAAAATGCAACATTGAGGCAAAGAATTAAACAAAGTCAGATTCAGGACTACTTATTGAATGCATTAGCCATTGCTAAAGCTAGTCAAAATGACGTTTGACTTTTTGTATCTACTAATCCCTCTCATTGTTATTCAAGTATATGAAGCAAATGTAAGGTTTTTCATGAGTTATCTATTCTTATATGAATTACAAAAATAGCGTTGGTTAGATTAACAAAAGTAATACAACTGCTTTACAATACAATCAAAAACAGTATAATAGTAATATTTGATATTTCTGTTTATTCTCAACAATATCTTTCGCCCAGCTTTCAGCACGCTCTAATTCTCCTTCTCTTAGCTGACCTTTTATTTCTTTAACAAAAAATCCTTCTGGTTGTGCTATAAGGATCCCCCTTGTCTTTTCAGAGCATCAGCAATCCTTCCTGCAGCATAACCAAAGATTTTGGATAATCTTGATGATGATTTGGTATCATGGCTCCCAATCTGAATCCTAAGATCTCATTCTAAATAAAGCATCCTTTATTAATTATATTGAAAGAAAATTTGTACTATTTTTTAGGTAATACTATTGAATAAGTAAATTTAATGAGAAGAGGTTTTACAGATAAAACTTAAAAAGATAAAAGCTCGAAATTACAGGTACTGATTGAAATTCTTTCAATATAGTTCAGAAAAATCTCAAAAAGAACTAAGAAACTCATAAGGAGGAAAAGCTATGCCAATTTATATTGTTTTAGGAAATTATACACAAAAAGGAATAGAAGAAGTAAAAGAAACAGATGAAAAACTCAAAACAACTCATGATTGGGTTAAAGAATATCAAGGAGAAATCAAGCACCTTTTCTATACATTTGGACGATATGATTTTGTAGCAATTACAGAATTTCCTGATAATAACACCATGATGAAAGCTGTGCTTAGAATCGCAAGATCTGGAGAAGTACGGACGGAAACATTAGTCACTATACCAGTGGAGGATTATGTTTCTATTTCCAAAGAATTACCGGAGTAATCATATAATAAGTTATTTCCTATAGATGATAATATAAAAGACGAAAGGTTGAGGACTATCATGTAATAATTTTGGATTATTCTTGATAATTCCATTATTTCTCCCATTTTTTCATACCTCCTCCTAAGTTTATTAAGAAAATTAAGTCAGATTCATTTCGATAAGAATCCCAACAATAAGTTGTTTATCTTATGAATTTCTTGTGAGTTGGATAGCGCGAATAATTAAGGATTCCAAGTTCACCTGTTTCTTACAGTTATATTTGTTAATTTCTTTAATTTTTCTTTAATTTTTATTTATTTTAAATTTAATACGTCAATATGTCGTTGGTTAATACACATTTGTTATGTAAATGCTTAAATAACTCATCAAGTTCGAAATCTGGAAAAAATTAGCTTCGCAAATTTATTACTTTGCTCCAAGATAAGAGGATAAGGAAACTCAATCTGAAAATAATCAAAACCTTGATTAATTCTATCATATAATCTTTCTTCGATTAAATCAGGAGTTCCACAGAATACTCCTTTACCAAGACTTTTGCGATATTCTTCGAAACTCATATTTTGTAATTTGGCTAGCTCATTCAAAAGTTTCTCCAGCTTTTCTTCTGTTTCTGCAATCATAACAAAAGCAAAAAACGATTTTCCAACAGTATCATAATTTCTATTTATTTTTTTACAATGATTTTTCAGAATGTTCAATAATTCAGGAATTTCACTCTGATCTCGAGGCCAGCTAAAATTACAATAATCTGCATATTTAGCAACCATATTAAGGATTCTTTTTTTCCCAGTTCCTCCAATAAAAATAGGAGGTAATTGTTGGATTGGTTTTGGAGCTGAAAAAGCGTTCTTGATTTGATAATGCTTTCCTTCAAAGGTAACTTTAGGTTCGATCCATAATTTTTTGATTATTTGGATTGATTCTTCAAGCTGATCCATTCTATCTTTAATTGAGGGAAATGGAATACCATAAGCGTTGTATTCAATCTCTTTCCATCCAGCACCAATCCCAAATTCTAATCGTCCATTTGAAATAATATCTACACATGCAGCTATTTTTGCGAGGACTGCGGGGTATCGGTAATTGTTACTTGTAACTAGGGTACCAAGCCGCAAAGTTCTCGTTTTTGAGGCTAAGGCTGTGAGTAAGGTCCAAGCTTCCATGCAATTTCTTTCCTCTGACTTATTATCAAGAAAAAAATGATCACTTACCCATATCGAATCATAACCAACTTTTTCAGCGTTTAATGCTATTTTTTCAACGGTTCTATAATCATATCCCAATTGAGGTTCAATCTGAATACCAAAACGGATGTTCATCTATTCTCACCACTATAAGGTGGCTATCTCTGACCGTAACTTCTACTTTTTATATGTATAACATTTGGTGCATTTTGTAAGAACTAAAACTATTATAAAATCATTATTGACTGAAGAGTAAAATCCTCTGTGCACATATTCCTGTAAAACAGTTTTGAGAACCTTAGATCATATTTTTAGAAAGATAATGAATTTTTTTCTATTTTAGCCTCAGAAGGCTCAGTAAGATTACAATTTTAACATCTTATAAAGTTGTATGACATGTCTCCTTTGCCCTGCTGAAAATTGTTTCAATCTAGTTTATTAACTAACTTGGAAACTTATCAAGTAGGAAGCTAAGAAGAGGTTGAAAATCATGAGTAACCAAGAATTTCCAGAGAGCTTTAATAAGCGGATAGCGATGTATTATCAGATCTTAAAGGAGAGCTGGATGGATACAACATCTAACGAACAACAGAAAGAGAGGGAAAGACAGCGGCGCTACCATGATGAAATCGACCGTTTCTTGGGTTTGAAGCATTAATGCAAGAAATTCGGAGTTATAATATATTTTTTGAGTCAGGAATCTGCACAGAGCTAGAATTTGTCGAGTATATCCCCTTTGTGTACAACCTATCTTAACAATCCTCCCTTTCTTTTTTTTGAAATTCACTGTTAGAACAATAAAATTGTTCGGACTTGAAGTATTAGGAAGGGGTTCAATTTGACATTGTAGATTAAAGTCGTTTAATTTTAGTTAAAAAACACCTAAGCAAAAAAATATTCAATTACTGGAAGAAGTCCCTTAAAATGTCTATTAAAGGTAGTAATGCTTTTAAAGCCTTTTATAATATTTAGAAACACTATTCGAACTATAAATTCCTTCTAAATGCCGAAAAAAACTGTTTTTACATTGGAAAAAATTAGTAGCTGAAAAATAAAACTTGGATCCTTTTCCTAGGGACGAGAAAATGATTCTTATCTTAATAGCCGTTGGAATCTTACCAAATTATCCATCTTTTGAATTCTATAATCATCTTGAACTGGTGTTTTTTGATAAGAATTAAATAAATAAGAAGGCGAGAACTATCAAGAAAATTTCACAAGATCACCAAAAAAAGGAGTTGGGAGCTTTTTTTACCCCACCCCTTCTAGCGAAATCAATGACAGAAATAGCAATCAATCAATATTTGACAAAACAGTTGAATTCCCTCACGTCTTCTACGTACACATCTCTTGAGGAAATATTGGATACGAACGATTTATCAATTATTCAATACTTAAAAGAAATTTTAATAGAGGTTAAAATCCTTGATGGTGCAGCAGGCGACGGTGTATTCTTACGAGCGTGTTTAATGACTATTATCTCAATTAAAGAAGAAATTAATCAAAAATTAGGAGTAAAAAAATCAAATAAAGATGATATAATTTTAGAGATTTTATTATCTAATCTGTTTGGAATGGAAATTGATTCCAATGTAGTTGCAAGTTGTCGCAAGAATCTTATCGCAGTTGTTCCAAAATCAATGCATGCCTCTGTAAATAAGACTTTAAGTTCTAACATTATTATTGGGGATTTCTTAAAGAGTACAATATCTAATTGGGTCAATCTTCCTCCTGCTACAAAAGGATTCGATATTATTCTTGGGAATCCCCCATGGGGAGGAAAATTAACCCAAAATCAAAGGGAACACTATTATTATAAGTTTAAACCAAAAAGTCCAAAGAGAAATCTCAATACATTTTCATTATTTGTTTATCAAGCTGCCAATTTATTGACCCCAAACAGAGGCATGTTAGCTTATCTCCTACCAAAAAATGTCGCACGATCTAATCAATATATTTATCTCAGGAAATTTCTCGTAACTAATTTTCAGATCCTTTTAATAAATTTTCATGGTCTTTTCAAAGATGTCACCCAAGAATTTATTTCTTTAATTGGATTATTTAAAAAAGTAATTCCTTCAAACCACATTATTCTTGTTGATGACAAGAACCATATTCCTCAATCTTCTTATTTAAACAATATTGATTACATCTTTACAAGAGATTTTGATTCACAAATTCAACAATTAATACGGCTTATTTATGAAAATTCCAGTCCATTGGCTCATTTTCTTGTGGTTCAAAGGGGGGAGGAACTTTCCAAACGTGGTGGAATCATGTTCTGCTCAAATTGCTCAGAATGGGTGCCTTTATCGAGTAGAAAGCCTCAAATTATTTGTGCAAAATGTTACAAATCTTTATCTGAAAAGGATTTAAAGACCAACATGTTGATTCAGAAGGACTCTACTTCACATCATACTCAACCTATCTTGACTGGGGATGATTTTGAGGCATTTTCGATCAAAACAACACATTTCATCGACCCCACAATTAAATTTCGATCCAAGAAAGATCCGTCCATTTATCGCTCACCCAAGATTGTTGTTCAAAAAATTAAACCTTATCTTTGCGCTGCATATGATTCAGACAATTACTGGACAACCCAAAACGTCTATAGCCTGAAATTAGTATCAGAATACACCAACAATCCTGATTTATTATATTACATTCTTTCTGTTCTCAATTCTTCTCTCTACCGTTGGTTTTATCAAAGTCAATTCAATTTGGGTTCAAAATACACCAATGCAATCTCAATCCGTAATCTTCGACGACTCCCCCTTAAAAAACCTGATTTCAAAGACCCTATATTTCAACAAATTGTCCAACTAGCAAAGAAAATAACAGAAGACCAAACTTCAAAAAAGGATTCTATTCAAGTGTTAAATGAACTTATCCTTCAATATTATGACTGTGAAATCCTCCCCTCATCTAATATTTAGCACTATTTCTTACTAATATCCTTGAAAACGTTATTCGTTTTTTTTCTTGTATCTCTCTGGTTCTGCAAAAAAATCTAGAGCACGAAATTGGGTATGGAACTCTGCTTGATGTACAACACCCTCGGGAATATAGTAGCTGTCTCCTTTAGTGTATTTTCTGGTTTCCCCTGCGATTGTTAACGACATTTCTCCTTCTATAACTATCCCCCATTGGGCAGAATGACTGTGTGGAGGAAGGATCCCTACTGGTTCTATCTCAAAGAACACAATCTGAAAGTCTTTTCCTTGAGCAATCCACCCCTTTACGCCTTCCAAGGAGATATCTACCCTTGGAAGTGAAGTAATGATATTAGGAAATGCACTTCTCATCATTTATTCCTCAACAAAAGATTCAGTTATTTTCCCATTTTTCATTTCTTGGGATTTTATAGGTCGGATTTTTATAGAAACCAGCTGGTGTTCAGATTTCTTTTTAATGCCATTATTAAGAATTTTAAGTGTTTTTAATTAACACTATTCTCCTCCATTTTTTTCTCCAACCGTTTTTTTCTTTTGACAAAGAACCCAGCTTTCATTGCAGCAACAACCCCCTCGCCCACTGCAGTTCCAATTTGTTTAATCCCTCCTGTAACGTCACCCGCAGCATAGATGCCCTCAATATTTGTTGCTTGGTCATCATTTACTTTAATACTACCAGAACCATCTGTTTCAATACCTGTGAGTGTTGCTAGCTTGAAAGGATCTTCTCCGATCGCAACGAAAAGTGCTTTTACTCGGATTTCTGAAATTTCATTTGTTTTATGATTTCGAATTACTAACTTTCTTAGACTATTGTGTTTAGATATAGCTTCTTCAATTGTGCTATTGAACATTGGTTCAAGTTCTTTGTATGAGAACACTTGATTTGTAAGATCTTCATCAACATCGAGTTTATCCTCTTCGTGAATCAAGAAAACTTTTCTTGCAACGCCCGCCAAATAAATGGCATCATGTGCTGCAGTACTTCCACCTCCAACAAGAGCAACGATTTTTCCTCGGTGTAATGGCCCATCACAGACAGCACAGTATGATAATCCAGATTCTTCTAATTCTTTTTCATTTGAAAGCCCAAGTTTGCGACGTTTGGATCCTGTAGCAATAATTACTGCCTTCGTTTTCCATTGGTCTCTTGAAGTGTTTACAATCATTTCAGCACGGTCAATTGATCCCACTGTATCGAGAATAATGTTTGCTCCGCAATGTTCTGCTTGAACTTTCATTTTATCTACTAATTCTGGACCAGTAATCGAAAGAAAACCAGGATAGTTTTCTATCTTTTCTGTTGTTCTCGCGACACCTCCAATGGCCTCAGCTTCAAATACAGTGGTCTTTAAACCCATTCTAGCCGTGTAAATGGCAGCTGTTAAGCCAGCTGGACCTCCCCCAATGATTGCCAAATCTGTTTCTTGAACCATTGTTATCATTATTCCTTTCAGCTGTTCCACTATAAGAACATATAGAAAATGAAAAATTATTAATTTTGATCTCAATGCTCCTACTTGATCATTTACAGGCTTTATATCTGAATTCTTTTTATAAATTTGCAATAAATTCGAATCATTCTTTTAAAAACCTCTCCAGAGTAGATTGTTTCCCTTGAGGGGAGACTGACTCTCCAAATCGGGCTTTCTGGTGAATAATACTTTTATATTCTTTTCTAATTTCGAAACCCGCCACATCACGGCCAGTCAAGCGCGCTGCTAAGATTGTACCTCCACTTCCAGAAAAAACATCTCCAACAAGGTCTCCAGGTGAGCTTGAGGTAAGAATTAATTTTTCTAATAAGAGAATGGGCAATTGACATGGATGTCCCTTTATGCGATGGGGATCATTTCCCCGATTATATTCAGGCCAATAGAATACGTCTTCATCATAATGCTTCTGTTTGTAGAACTGATATTTTTTCTTGTTTTTTACCAATAAAAGAATGTGATAATGACTTGTCACATATCGTCTTTTTGTATAAACCCCCCACGAGAAGTGCCATATTGCATGATTTAAAACATGAAATTTAGATTGTTTTATAGCATTCAGAATATATTGAAGGTTGGTCCAACCAGAAATGATGTATAAACTCCCATTCGTTGTCAAAGAGTCGTAACAGGTTTGGATCCATTTTTTAGAAAATTCAAAGTAAGATTCTGGAGTAAAATTGTCCTCATAAAGGTCATACTCCTCAGATCCATATTCGTGACTAGATTTGTTGAACGAAATTCCAAAAGGAGGATCAGCAATGATAAGATTAAAAAGTCTTTCTTTAGCTTTCAATGGTAAAGTTTCAAGAACGTTTCCAATTATGAGTTCATATTTTGAATCATTTACCATTTCAGATCCATCTTGCCTCTTATCTTGAAGGAGTCACTATGTTGTAACAAGAATCCCAAATTTCTTTTTGAGTAAGGTTACGGCCTGAATAGCTTATAACATTGAATTGAGACCCCAACTCAAGAAGAATACCAAAGTAGATTGCTAAGTTATCGAAACCCCTGACTTTAATATTTGCTTCCATGAAGGTTTCTAGCTGTTCTTTGTATTGCTCTTTAACTATTTTCACAAATTTCTCTAAAGTGATTTTCGATTGACTTTTCTGTATGTTTACACCACAAACGATTATCAGATCAAAGGCAATGGCTTTCTTTTTCTGAATATTCAACACATTTCGAGCTTCACTAGGGATTGGGTAAGTCCTGATTACTTGAAATCCGGTCTGAATTATAACATCAGCTAGTTTGTACCATATTTCTTCATCTGAATGGTGAAAAGTGAAGATAAACAACCCTTTTGACTTTAATCTGGCTTTTGCTGCCTTAAATATACTTATCAATTTATCATAATAATTTAATGATCTATTCTGGCTTATGATAGCTTCGGCATCCTTTGGTGTTTCTTTTGCTGAAAACCACTGATATCTACTTTTAAGTACCAAACGAAGCCACACATAAAAAAAATCTGATAATTCAGAATAATTTACATTATCTGCATAAGGTGGATCCGAAATAATGAGATCAACAGATAGTGAAAGTTCTTTAAGATCCTCCGAATCTTTGCAAAGTAATAGTAAATTGTGTTCAGCTGATGGAAAAGTTTTACTGGAGTCAGTAGTTATTTTTCCGTCTATTTTTCCAGAAAAAGATTTTTTTTTGCTAGGTTTTCCATTAGGAGAAAGAAATCGAACATAATTGTAAGGAGAATGGTTATACTCCTTTCCTTTCAGAAGGCGTTTTAGACATTTTTCCCAAGTTCCTCTTCCATATCTTGTTCCCCAAACATTGTTCTCGGCAAATGTGGAAAGTGGGTGAAAATCATGCCTAGCAAAAATGCCTTCAACTTTCTGACCTTTGGGAGAATACCGTGTGAAGACATTATTATGATTTAAGAGGTTTATAAATGCAGCCAAAAACATTTCTTGGTAAATAACATACGGAATCTTATGTATATAATCGAGAATCATTGTGAGAGCTAATAATTGTCGACTATTGAACAATTCTACCCACTTTTTGTAATTATGATTATACAAAGTCTTAGTAGCCACTCCTAAAGGAATGTATTCTTTTGGCCACAAAGATTTTGATGAAAAACGTCGCCATTGCTCTTTTGCTTCTATAAAAAGATCAATATCTGCTTTAGATACTCCCTTGACAAACTTAAATCTAGTATTTTTAAGAGGGAACTGTAAATCAGCGTTACTAGCACAATTTGGACAGAATCCTTCTATAGCGTATAATTTACTTGGGAGAATTTGTTGATTCCTTTTGAGTGTGTCAAGAATATTGGTTAAAGAACCACAGTTGAAACATCTACAACTATTGCGCCCAATGCGATTTCCTTTTAGGGGATCAAACTGGAACAGGCATTCTGGACAGCTTATTACAGTTGGAACAGAACCTAAGTTCTCAAAAACAGTGTTACATGAGGGACATAAAATTGAGGTTATCTCTCCTTTCACTGCAACTATAAAGTTTCTGAATAATGAAATCTGGCTTTTACAAACCTCACAGGGTACTAATTTGACCCAATGTGCATAAATAATATCAGCTTGGGATTTACATACTGGGCAATCAGTCACGTACCATCTTTTGATTTGAGCTTTGATTTTTTCTTCGCAATCCATGATCCAATTCTTAAGTTCTCCTAAATCAACCAATTCAGCTTCTGTTTTCGTAATGAACCAAGCAACTGGGTTAATATCAATGCCTACGCAATTCAATCCCAATCGAAGGCCTTCGATAATTGTTGTACCTCCTCCCATAAAAGGATCAATAACTGTAAAATCACAAAAATTATGTTCAATGTAAAAATTATTCATAAGATCGCCTGAAGATGGAAGAATGGATCCTAACAATATTGCTCTAAATGTGGAAGAGGCACGTCGGGCAAACCATTTTGAAATTTGATAGATTGGTTTGTAACTACTTCGCTCTGGAATCGCCAGCTCACTAATCTCACGAACGGGAAAAATTTCTTCAATTAATCTAGAAGTCATTTAAACTGACCTTTTAGGTGAGAGTACAAAGTCTATAAACTCTTGAGGAGTTTCAAAAGTATAATCTGGTTTACTTTCTAATAATTTTTGAGTTTCAACAGCTCCCCACAGAGCTGCAGCAGTTTTAATCCCCGCGGATTTCCCAGCAATAACGTCAAGGTGACTGTCTCCAATGAAAAGGGTTTCACTTTTATTCAAATGTAAAGTGCTTATAATTTGATATAACGCGTCTGGATATGGTTTTGACCGAGTCACATCATTTCCAGTCAATATAAGATCAAAAATATCGATTATACCAAGCTTTTCCAGGGTAATCGCCATGGTATTTCTACTTTTCCCTGTAAAAATTGTGAGATATGGAATGTTATTCTTTATATCTGATAATTGATCTTTAGTAAAAAATCCTGTCGTAGAATGAGCTTCACGATAACTTTGAAGGAATTCTTCCCAAGCAGGATTGAATATATCAGAAGGAAAGATACTTTTGAAAATTTCATCCCCTGGAGGACCCCAAAGTGAAAGGACATCCTGATCTGACATTTCTTTACCAAGATATTTTTTCACAATATCCTGAAATAAGCGGATAATAGCAATTGTGTTGTCAACAAGAGTTCCGTCTACATCAAAAACAAGACATTGGAGTTTCATGACACAAGAACATCCGATAGTATAATTGAGATAAAAAACACTGAAAGGTTTAAATATTTTTAAGCAAGACCCCAAATGTGTAAAGATGGTTAAAAATGGACGAAAAACCACAGATTGACCCCCGTAACAAGCTCAATGCTCTCACAGGACGACAATGGATTCGCTTTACGAAATCATGGTTCATTGCTGATGGAAAACCTAGTGATATTTCGCATGAAATAGACTTACATCCAGCATCATTCCCTCCTCCAATGATTCGAGAATTCATCGAATTCTTTACTAAACCTGGTGATAGTGTACTAGATCCTTTTGTAGGTACAGGATCAACTCTAGTTGCTTGTGATGAGTGTGGACGAGAAGGAGTCGGAATAGAACTATATGGGAAGTATGCAAAGACAGCTCGATCTCGTACAAACCTTCCTGTTTATCAAGGAGACGCACGTGAAGTAATCCAAACGTTTATGACAAATGTGAAAAAATTTTCTCTTTGTATTACTTCACCCCCATATTGGCGAATATTAAAGAAAAAAAAAGATTATAATCAACAAGAACGTTTACAAAAAGGATTAGATCTCCAATACGGAGAACATCCTAAAGATTTAGGGATGATTGAGGAACAGGAACTTTTTCTCTTAGAATTAGTCTCTTTCTTTAAGCAGATTAAAGATTATTTACAAGAACGTGGCCATTTAGTGATTTTCGTTCAAAATATTCGTGATAAAGGTGAAATTAACCCATTAGCTTTTAATTTGGCCCTTAATTTAAGGGAGGATTACAAATTCTTGGGGGAACGCATTTGGTTGCAGAACCAAAAAACTTTACGGCCTTATGGGTATCCATATTCCTTTGTGCCAAATATTCATCACCATTATGCCCTGATTTTCCAAAAAAGGTGAAATGACATAATTATTGATGGTTAAAATCATGCAAATTGTACCATATGGCGGAGTTAATGAGGTGGGTGGAAACTGCTTTCTTTTAAAATCAAAAAATACAAGAATTTTGTTAGATTTTGGGAGATCATTTAAACAGGAGGGAACCTATTTTGAGGGATTTTTACTTCCCCGCACTCACCAAGGTCTTAAGGATTTTCTTGAGTTTGATATCCTACCTAGAATCCAAGGTCTTTATGCCCAAGAATTTGCAATAGATAACGAAATCAGTAAACCTGGAATTGATGCGTGTTTCCTGTCTCATGCACATTTAGATCATTTTGGGAACTTGAATTTACTTCATAAAGACATTCCTGTTTATATGGGGGAGACAGCTGCAACAATAATTCAATCGATTCAAGATACAACACGCACTCGCTTTAGACGACCCTATATTCGACAAGCCACTGATGATTATCCATCAAATGTTAGGACTTTTCGAACAGGTGATGTAATCCAGATACCTGAATTTGAAGTAACTCCGATGCATGTAGACCATTCGTTACCAGGATCTTACGCGTTTATTGTTGAAGGAAACAAAGAACATAAAATCGGATATACTGGTGATCTACGTTTACATGGATGGAGAAAAGATTTAACACGAGATTTCATTGAAATAGGAAAGAAAGAGAACCTTGATGCACTTCTAATTGAAGGCACAAATATTAATGAAAATTTTGACATGAATGAGAAAAGAGTACAAGAAGAACTATCAGAATCCATTGCAAAAACAGATGGATTAGCCATTGCTAATTATAGTCTACGAGATATTGATCGATTTAGATCATTTTATTATTCTGCCAAAAAAAATAGCCGAAAACTGCTAATAAATATAAAACAAGCTTATTTGATTCAATTGTTACAAGAAGACCCTCATTTGGAGATTCCCCGCCTAGATGATCCATATATTAAAATCTATAAACGGCCAAAGAGAAAATACTATCGATGGGAACAAAATTTGTTTGAAAACTACTCTATGGTTGAATCACCAGGTTTTGATCAAACTGAATATGTTTTTCATTGTGATTTTTGGAATCTGACAGATCTCATTGATATTCAACCTCAACCGAAAGAATCAACCTATTTTTACAGTCATGGGGAGCCTTTTGATGAAGAAGGTCTAATTGACTACAATCGCATGATGGAATGGATTCACCATTTTCGTTTGGACTTTAAACAATATCATGCCTCGGGTCACGCTCCCCGAAGTGACCTTAAAAGAATCGTAGATGAAATTCAGCCCCAATTAGTGATCCCGATTCATACTGAACATCCTGAAATGTATCGAGAAATGGTTGACATCCCGATACTTCTACCTAAGCGAAAGAAGAGTATTTCAATCTAATCAGTGATCCTTACTCTCAGAATCATTTTAATTGTCTTTCTTAAGAAAAGAATCCTATAAAAGTTGATAGCCCCACTGTCATCTGAATGAAATCAATCAGCCCGATGGCGATCGTGGATCCCAGTAGAGTAGTGAATAAACGCCGATCCGCCTGTGGGAGGATAGCTAAACAGGGAAAAAACCAGAGCCAGTACCAAGGAAACGCTGTGATATAGATTTTCAAAAATCCAAGAAATAATAGTAATGGTAGCCAATATATACGCTCAGCAACCCCATCAACACTTATTTTAATAGACCTGTCTCTTGGAAAAATACCTATCCAATACAAGAATGCAAGAATCAGGACTCCTGACGAGAGTAATGATGAAATACTTGGATAAAATATAAAAAGAGGATTTGAAGGGAGTTGACCGGAGTACGTCCCTAGATTACCGAAAGAACTGAAAAAACGTAATATGAAGTTAGAAAAGAGAATTGGAAATGAAAGTAATATTATGCTAATTACTACGGTTGACAGCCCCAATAATGCCTTTTTAATTACACCTCGATCTAATATCAGGAGATAAGGAAGAACGAGGACTGATACATATTTCCAATGAAATCCAAAGCCAATGCTTAAGTACCCACAAATTTGACTCTGACTATGTAAACTTAGAGGGAGTAAGAGAAATAAAATAGTTATTGCAGTTGATTGTCCCTCAATAGCTGAGAATGGGATAGAGAAAAATAGGTAAGAAAGAGCAAAACCATTTTCAAAAAACGGCCGCTTTGTTTCTTCATTTTGTCGACGCCATATTAAAGAATAAATTAGGAAGAAATTCAAGATATCAATACATGATAAAATCCACTTTGATATTATCGACGAAAAGGGGAGAGGAGATAATCCTGCCCAGAAAAGCAACTGTAATGTAGGATAATCATAAGTGGTATTGGGATAAGAATATTCCCCTGTGAGAGGATCACGAACGTCGTACAGATTATCTATCTCTAATGGGGTCATGTCATAAACACTAAAACCATATTCCCAGAAGGCTTTCCCATAAAAGAGATTTCTTTGGAAATCTGTAGTCACTAACGGAGGAATAAAAGCTCCTATGAGAAAATGGAGCAAGAATAGAAATGGAAGAAGCCACTTTAAGGAGCCCAAAGCGTTCATTACAGCCAATATATGATAATAACACCGAAACCAGAATGAAAGATTTGAGTCATGCATTGTACAATATTCCAAGGTGATTAAATGCAATCATCACAAAAGAACTAGCGATCTAAAAGAATTTATCCCTCAGGATTATATTTTCGATCATTTTCGATTTATCCTCCTCTGTAACTCCTAAAGGATCCTTACATTATCATACCTCTTTAAAAATAGAAAAAAGAGTAAATTAAACTTCCTATTAGCTGTATGAAATCATTTTTGATTTTTAGAATGATTCTTACTAGTTAAATCCCATGATAACGCACCAGTTTTCTTATTGTTAAGGCATATTATGTGGATATGGAATATTGTCGGATATTTCAAATTTCAAATATTTTAAAAGATTCAAGTATCATGATTAATGTAAGCTCTCTTTCCAACTATTGTCTCAAAGAACTTAAATTTCACAAATCGCCATACTTAAGGAGAAATATAATCCTGCCTTCCATTTATGACGCCTTTAAAAAAGGTGAATCGCAAGCAAAAGACTGGAAGCAGCATTTCAAAGAAACACGCTCTATAGCCAACGCTTTCAAAGACAACTTCGTTTTAAAGTCTCCAGATTCGTTCGTTTTCACGAAAGAGGGGCTAAGATTAAGTGAAAGGCTAGGCCAAATCCTGAAAGCTTCTTCTTTAGAAGAAGAAATATGCCCACAAATTATAATAGTCGGGCCTCAACGGAGTGGAAAAACTACAACAGTTCGACAAATAGCTACAGAACTTAATCAACATAGGGGGAAAGATTATACACAATATAGAGCTTATGATTCCAATTTCTGGAGTTGGTGGGAAGAAGCTGACTTTAATTCAACTAAAATCTTTTTTTTCGACAACATATATCCAATTTGGAGCTATTTTACACGTCAATCTTATGAAGATCTTATCAATCGCTCAAGCCATGATAAAATATTAATTGTGACTATTCTAAATTGTATAGAACATCAATGGCTACGACTTTCTCAAAAAACCTCTAGAATTAAGATTTTTGAGACAGAACCATTTGAATTCCATTTTAAACGGCCCTCTGCTCTTGAAATTGAAAACATTATCAAACGAAGAGCTGAATCCATAGGAAAACCAAGTCTATTACCATCTGAAGTATTGAAAGCAATTGGAGAGCTTTCCTTAGGATTACCAGGATTAGCACTATGGCTTGTTAGGAACTTAATTTCAAACTTAGAAAATCAGGAAACATGGCAAAAAGTCACCCCAGAACTTATTCACAGTATTGCACAATATTTAGGATTTAGTCCAGCACTAAAAATTATATACAAACATGATTTCCACTCATTGCATCAAACCGACCATGAAATTAGTAATAAAGTATGGCCAGTTCTTCAATCTGTACTTGAAAACAGGAATTCTCCATTGATGCAATCTCTCAAGCAATTAAAAGGTGTTACATTATCTTGGAAACCATTACTTGAAGAATTACTCCTTATAGCACAACAAAATAATATTATCAAACGTTCAGAACTTCAAGAACGAACTGGTATCAAAGAATCCTCTCTCACCTATCAATGTCAAACTCTAGTAAAAGAAAAAATTGTTACTTATTCAAAAACTGGACGGGAAGTGTTTTATCAATTACGAACACCTGTCAAGGAAGCTTTAGAACTAGCATTATTTGGTAGTTGATTACTCCAAAATTTCTCCAATCCATTCTTCCCAAATTGGAACACTTTAGTAGAACAGATTCCAGATAATCTGATAAAAAGTGCTGCATGATTCTTTTCAAATTGAGTGACAAATTCTAAAAATAGTGAATAATCTCTATCGCCTAGATGATTCACGCGATACAACGGAGGTGCCTATACGATAGAAATTACGATGAGCTGCCCGTGGAATGGCATCGAGTAACCATAATGAGCCATCATGATCAAAAACAAACTCAATATCATAATCTACCTCAAAATCACGGCGCATCTTCTTTGCTAATTGCACGAGAGTTGTAATATCTTGTTGTTTTAACGACAACTCTCTCTTTTGTTCTGGTTTGTTTTCAATTATTACAGCATAGCGATTATTGGGGGGAATATTAGAAATCCTTTCCTTGTAAGAAGTGAAAGTCTCAACAGGTTCACCAATTTTCTCTTCATCTACAATAACGTGATCACAACAGACTCCATTCTCCCCTTCATGGACTAACGTCCCCCAATTAGCCCGAATGTGAACATCTTTTATATCATTTTTTATAGACATTATGCCGCTAACTTTAGCTGAAACCATCTCTTCAACGATTATTGCTATATTCACATTATCAGGAGGGAGCCCTGCCTGTATCAAATCGTTTAGAACATCAACTGTGAATGCTGAAGCCCAGCAATTTTTCATCACTTGTATAATGTCTCTAATTTCTTTTAAATGAAAGTAAACCCCACGACCAAAACATACATGCCTAGAGGAATCCTCAACATGTGCTGATGTTCTGATCACAACAGAATCAGATTTTATTTCGTTTAATAGTTTATAGATTTCTTCTGCAATTGGGTTGGCCATTGACATAGGAACGGGGGAATACATAATGATTTCTTGAATTTCCCGAGCAGTTTCTTCCAAATTAGCTGGGGTTACTTCGCTTATTAACTGATCTATTCTCTTCGCCCCAGGAAGTAGATTTAAGAAACGCTTAAACACCTTGGTACTCACCACTACCCCGTTAGGAACGTTGTAACCTTTAGATATTAGTCGAGAAAGTGAGCAAGCTCTTTCCCCAAAGGTTTCAGCCCTAGAATAATCTACATTGGCTAAACTTTGGATCGGATCAGCTTCATACATAGTTTAGTCCATTCCTGCAAGTCAGAAAACCATCTTAAAAAGTGCTGACTAGTTATTTTAGAGGAAATTTAAGGGAGAATAATTTTCTGATCAAGTGATTTCAATAGCCTTGGAATTTATAATTCTATCGTTTATTTCCCGGAATGCGAAAAATGATTTTCCCTCCTGTATAGTACAGGCTATGAAATCTATTAAAATCCTTGATTGACCGAACCTTGTGTTTTTCGTTTGATCTCTGGAGTGTAAAACCTTAACAATAAGCTATTCGTCACTACAGACACCGAACTAAACGCCATGGCTGCGGCAGCAATCTCTGGAACGAGTGTTATACCGAATGGAATGAATAAAATCCCAGCTGCGATAGGAATACTGATCATATTATAGAAAAATGCCCAGAAAAGGTTTTGTTTTATTTTTGAAATAGTTTTCCGGCTTAGCTGGATACTAGCAACGACATCTCTTAAATCCTCTTTAATGAGTACAATATCACCTGTTTCTATTGCAATATCTGTTCCACTTCCGATAGCAATACCAATATCAGCCTGGGCTAAAGCTGGAGCATCATTTATTCCGTCTCCAACCATACCTACAATTTTTCCTTCTTCTTGTAATTTTTGGACAATATCTGCTTTATTTTCAGGTAAAACTTCAGCCATGATATTAGTGATGCCTACTTGAGACGCAATTGCTGTTGCAGTACGTTCGTTATCACCTGTAACAAGGTAAATTTCTATATCCATTCGTTTTAGTTGTTCAATTACATTTTTACTGGTTTCTTTAAGGGGATCAGCAATAGCTAATATTCCAAGTAGTCTCTGATTTATTGCGGAGATAACTACTGTTTTTGCTTGTTCCTCTAGTGCTTTAATGTTATTTTCTATATCATTTATTGGAATTCCGTGTTTTTCAAATAATCGTCGATTACCCACTGTAATAATGTCACCATTAATTCTGGCCCGAATCCCATGACCAGGAATTGCCTCGAAGTCTTTTGGTTCATATAATTCAATTTCTTTGTCTTCTGCTGATTCAATGATCGCTTGTGCAAGAGGATGCTCTGAACCTTTTTCTACTGAAGCGACTAATCTCAAAACTTCATCTTCTTCTCTGTTATCTGTTATGACAACAATATCTGTTACTTTTGGTTTCCCTTTAGTTAATGTACCAGTCTTATCGAAAATTATGGTATTGATTTTATGAGCTCCTTCTAGAGCTTCTGCGTTTTTAATAAGAATTCCTTGTTCCGCGCCCTTTCCTGTCCCAACCATAATAGCAGTTGGTGTAGCTAATCCTAAAGCACATGGACAAGCAATTACTAATACTGCTATCATGAGCTTAAAAGGAAAGATAAAATGGGTAAGCTGTTGTCCCCATAAAGAAGTTGGTAGGATATTAATTGAGACACCACCATACCAAAAGATGAATGTGATCAATGAAACCAATATGACTACTGGAACAAAACGACCTGCGACAACGTCAGCAAGTCTTTGAATTGGAGCTCTAGAGGCTTGGGCATCCTCTACTAATTTAATAATTTGGGCTAGGGCGGTCTCAGAACCCACTTTTGTGGCTTTTATTTTAAGTAATCCAGTTTTATTCAACGTTGCTCCAATAACATTGTTGTTAATTGTTTTTTTAACTGGCATAGACTCCCCAGTGATCATTGATTCATCAACACTGGAAGAACCCTCAAGAATTATTCCATCTGTAGGAATTTTCTCTCCAGGACGAACTAGAAGCAAATCTCCGACAATTACTTCCTCAATTGGAATACTTTCTTCTTCACCATTACGAATAATACTTGCTTCCTTTGCTTGTAAATCAATAAGTTTACGAATCGCTTTTGACGTTTGTCCTTTAGCTCTTGCTTCTAGATATTTTCCTAAGAGGAGAAAAGCAATTAATAGCGCTGCAGTCTCAAAAAATATTTCTTCACCGCCAAGAATAAGCATATTTATCATAGAATACCAAAAAGCAGCATTTGTTCCTAAAAACACAAGAACGTCCATATTAAATTGTCCACGACGAAGAACCTTCAGAGCTCCATAATGAAACTGCCAACCTGAGACAAACATAACTGGAATAGTTAGAAACAGGACTATCAAGGTATTATTATTGATTCCAAGTATAATTTTATCAGGGATGGGGAGGTCAATTGATAATCCGATCATTGGACCCATACTAAAAATTAAAATTGGTATACTAAAAAAAATTGCAGTTAATAACCTTAATTGTAGAATTCGTAACTCTCGAGCTCGTTCAAGACTCTCTCTATCTTCAGAGGTGATTCGATATGAAGATATCTTCTTAGCACCATAACCAACACTTTTTATGGTATCAATTATTTTATTTGCTGTAATAGATTTAGTATCAAACGTAATACGAGCTTTTTCTGTCGCTAGGTTGACGACAACTTCTGCTATACCACTTTGCTTGTTTAAGGCGGATTCAACAGTATTAACACAGCTTGCGCAAGTCATTCCTGTAATATCTAGATCAATGGTCTTTAATCCACTTATTGGAGGAGAAGATATATCTTTGGCTCCATATCCAACACTTTTCACAGCTTGAATTAATTTATCAATGTTAGTAATTGTAGGATCGTATTGAACGGCAGCTTTCTCTGTTATTAAATTGACCGAAGCGTTCAAAACTCCTTCAGCTTTGCTTAATCCTTTTTCAACTGTGGATACACAGGAAGCACAAGTCATACCTGTAATTCCTAGATTTGCCACCTGAGATTCTTTAGAGGGTGGTATTGGAGTCGTCAAAAGATTCTCTTCCCCATGAGGGTCTGTTGTAAGATGAAGTAAGTCAGATTCCTGAACAACACTTTCCTGCTCTGGTAATCCTGAATCATCTACCATTAGCATTGGTTTCTCATGATGAGTTGGAATCTTTTGTACCCCACAAGAAGGGCCCATCCAGCAGACTAATAGTTCCTCACCCTCAACTGATTCCACATGCATCGGTTGTTTGCAGTGTATTGGTACTGCTTCTGTGAAATCACATTCTTGACATTTCAACAATTCTGGCATTGAAAATTACCTAATTTTTATTCATCTATTGATATAATTTTCATTGTTTTTTCATGGTGGGAAGGGAGTACCTTCACTCCGCAATCTGGACCCATCCAACAAACTAATTTTTCTACACCCTCAACTGATTCTACATGCATTGGTTGATTACAGTGTATGGGTATTGGTTCTGTATAATCACACACTTGACATTTTAACATTTCCGACATTAATATCACCATAATTGGTTATTCTTCGTTTTCTCATGTTTATATCTTTATTTTCAAGAAATTAGTCATTCTTCAATCTGTATTATTTAATCATTCTAATTATTCATGATTTTTCATATCTGAAGGATTTATGTACCAAAAAATCAAAAGGTTAAGAAAATGAATTATCCCAAATAATGTGAGTTTAGTACTCATTAAACAAATTATTTTGTTTTCTATAAAAAACATTTTGCAAATGAATTCGTAAATAGGATTGATAATCCTCTTAATCTTCTATGATTGAAGATTCACATAAAATATTACTCAAAATATCATAAAACTAGATCAAATTGGGATGGGAATTGATAACCCAGAGTTCTATTGAAAAGAGGATTATTTTTGGTAACAATCACAATCCTGCGTCTTCACGCAAAATCTGAGCTACATCTGTCTGTTCCCAGGTAAAATCGGGATCATCACGACCAAAGTGACCATAAGCAGCTGTTTTAGTGTAAATAGGCCGTTTGAGCTTTAGATTGTTTATCACCATTCCAGGTCGAAAATCAAAATGCTTCTTGATCAAATGTAAAATATCTATTTCAGGAATTTTATTCGTTCCCTTTGTATCTAAGTTGATACATAGAGGTTTCGCCACACCGATAGCATAAGCAATCTGAATTTCACATTCATCAGCTAACCCAGCTGCTACCACATTTTTAGCTGCCCAGCGGGCAACATAAGAACACGAACGGTCTACTTTCGAGGGGTCTTTCCCAGAGAAACAACCACCACCATGCGAACCAACACCTCCGTATGTGTCCACAATGATCTTACGTCCAGTCAATCCGGTATCACCATGAGGGCCCCCAATAACAAAACGTCCTGTTTCATTAATAAAGTATTCAGTATCGTCAGTCAAGTATTTTGGAGGAATTACCTTTTTAATTACTTTGGTCATGATTTCTTCCTTGATTTCGTCATGGGTGACTTCTTCAGTATGTTGAGCGGCAATTACAACGGTGGTCACACTAGAAGGTTTGCCATTGCTATAATCTACTGTAACTTGAGACTTACCATCAGGCCGTAACCAAGAAATTTCCCCCTTCTTTCGTGCATTAGCTAGTTGTTTTGTGAGGCCATGAGCCAGCACAATTGGAAGGGGCATATATGAATCAGTTTCTCTACAAGCGTATCCAAACATCATACCTTGATCCCCTGCTCCTTGATCTTCTGGTTGAGGTCTTTCGACACCCTGTGCTATATCCGAGCTTTGTTCATGGATAGCATTTAAAACTGCAACAGAATTGTGATCAAAACCCATTTTTGAGTCAGTATATCCAATGTCTCTGATTTTTTCTCTGACAACATTTTGAATATCAACGTATGCCGTCGTTGAGAACTCTCCACCGATCAAAGCCATTCCTGTAGTCAAATACGTCTCACAAGCCACATGGGCATCAGGATCTTCTGTCAAAATTGCATCTAGGATTGCATCTGATATCTGATCAGCCATTTTATCAGGATGGCCTTCAGTAACTGATTCTGAGGTGAATAAATGCCGTGTACTAACCATAGTTACATTCCTTCATTGTTCTTTCTCTTGAGAAATTGATTTAACAGATTCCTTTAAAAGAAAGCGTCATTTTTTAGAATTAATCTGTGAATTTTAAGTTGTTGTTTTCTATTAGTAATATAACTGGAGAAAAATTTTTCGATCTTATGACTTCCACATCAAGATCTAAAAAGTTTATGCTATCTTTTGACGTACCAGGCGCAAGAACAACCCCTGTATTTTGGTAATTGTGCTATAGTCTTATGAAAAATTTGTTTAAGATTAGCAGAGCGGGATTTGAAAATATCTATAACTTCCTTGTGACTCACTTCTTTTTGAAGGCCTGCTGCCATATTTGTAACTACTGCTATAACAGCATAACAGATACCAAGTTCCCGACAGAGTATTGCTTCTGAAGAATTAGTCATGCCAACGACATCAGCACCCATATGCTGAAATGCTTTAATTTCTGCTGGCGTTTCGAAACGAGGGCCCATTGCTGTCATATAAGTTCCTTTGATATGTGTACTTCGATCATCTTTGAGAATAACTGAAAGAATTTTGCGTATCTCGGGGCAGTACGGCTCAGTCATATCCAGGTGGACAACTCCAGAAATTTTGGTTCCTTGCGTCAATTCTACACTGAAATCTCCATCAAAAAAAGTTATTGGCCTAACTAAGTCAATAAATTGATCGAGGAGTACATAATCTCCAGGTTTTATCAAGGTATGTAAGCTACCAACAGCACTTGTTGCAATAACTCGAGGAACCGATAGTGAGTGTATCGCAAAAATATTTGCCTTAAAATTAATTTTATGAGGAGGAATGGAATGATTTCTCCCATGACGAGGTAAAAAATATAGTAACTTTCCTTTATGATCTTGACGATAAATAACCACTGGTTTAGAATCAAAAGGGGTTGTAACGGAGATTTTTGATGGTTCTTCTAAAAAATCATAGAAACCCGACCCTCCAATGACAGCAATGCTGTTATTACCATCATTAGAAGAGGGTTCAATATCCAAACTAATTATTCACCTTTTTCTCTTCTTACGATTATATCTAGTTGCTGATAAGTATAATATTAACCCAGAAATAGTCAATATTTCGAAACTGGGGGTGTTCTCTGCATGTTTGATACTTGTAGGAATTTTAACTTTACTTATTACCACATCAGTGTAAATTTCTCCCATAATTTTATTAATGTCTTCACTATCAAAATCATTCCTTTCCCAACCACTTGGATAAAATATGTTATCTGCTAGCCCAAAAGTGAATTCTCCTGAAAGAAATCCATTCTGACTCTGATTAAATGCTTCGAATATGGTCAATATTGTTTTAGTATTATTTTTCACAACTTTTAATGGTTCCAATTCATCAGTGATAATTCGATCAGAATCCACAGCAACAACTGATCCTGTAAATCCATCAATTACTCCTAAAGTATTGTTATTTTGTAATGCTGCGAAAACCAATTCATATCCTTGGTCATCTAGCTCTTCAACCAATCCTCTTGCTTTGGTATAACTAGACCAATTTTTCCAGTAATAATCTATAAAGGAGATATAAAACTCCACATCAGCAGATTTACGTAAAAAACCACTTTGGAACCCTGTGATAAGTTGCCACGAGCGAGGGTCTGGTGGTAAACTTTTAGGATCATCTGGATCATCCAATTCTATTCCTACACTATTTCGATAGGTACCGATCATAGCAATTTTTTGTGGTAGAGGAGACATTGCTGCTGCCAGAGTTCCCGCTATGAACCCAACATGACTTTCATTGAAACTTACAACTGCAACATTAGTTCCTAGTTTGTCTCCTGGATGAGAAGGAAGATCACCAGACAAATCATAATAAAGGAATTTTGTATCAGGATAACGAACTGGGAGGTAATTCTCCTTTTTCTCCCGTCTTAGCTCATAACCTATAAAAACAATTAGATCATATTGGGCTGTTCCCACAAGCTCGTTTGCCAACTCGGTATGATTAGTAGCACTGTTATTGTAGTAATAGGTTGCACGATACGGATACCGATTTATTGTCTCATCTCCAGATGTTGATGGTGAGGTATAGTTTGTAAGTTGGTATACGTCATAATCAATATTGTAGGTTTGGTTAACTAGATCAAATCCATTTAAGACATCATTGATAAAATAAGAATCATAAAACTCAGAAGAATCCAAGATTAAAGCAATTCTTTGAATTGACTGGTTACTACTAGCTATTCCTCGATTAGAGAGGATAAAGAGAGAGTTAGTTGATGCAGAGCAGAAAAGCAGAATAAGTATTAATAATATCTTCTTGAGTTGGAATTTCATTTACAAACCCCGATAAGACTTAGATTGTAAGAGTGATCTTTCTTTCGCTATAAAAATAATTTCTTTTAATTTAATGTTTTTGGATTAATGGCTCATTAATAATATGAATCTAAATCTAGTATATTTTAATCATGAACAGTATTCTATATCACTATAAGATCGTAAAAATTATAACTGGGCTGCAAAACCTAATCAGACCTCTGTTCATTGATTTTCTCAACCACTTGCTTCACACCGTGGGCGACACCTTCAGTCATCATCCAACCATCGTTACCTTTATGACCGTCTCCCACAAAGAAAAGGTTGGGAATTATGGATGAGAAATTAGAAAGGTCACTTCCCTGACAAGCATAGTTCACTGGCCAATCTTTATAAAATGTATGGATACATAATTCATCCTCTTCCTTCAGTTGGGGGAATGTTTCTAATAGCTCATCTCGAGCACGACGAGTGTCACGGATAATATCAGTAGAATGGAACACCTGATGAGTCAATAAGAGATGTTCACCTGGAGGTGCAAGATTAGGTGACAATATTGTAGGTTCTACTGCTCCTTTTACATATTTATTTTCAGGAAAGTATGCTACAACAGAATTTCTGAGAGTAGATTCCTTGGATCGATAAGCAAACCCCCCACCTTGTGCAGTTGGAACATGAGGTAAGCGATAAGATAAATTACTCTTCGTTAATACCTCATTTATTTGGGGATTTCCAAGGTTGAGAATGAAATGATTTGCTCGAATACTAATTTCCTCATTTGTTTTTCGATTCCTGCAGATTGCACATTCGATTAGAGAACCATTCATCTCTAATTTAATCAATTCACAGTTTTTTTGAAGTTTTGATCCTTTTCCCCTTATATAATCTGTTAATGCGGTTGTAACCGCTTTGCAGCCACCTATAGGTACTCCCGGGCGCCCTTTTTGGTGTAATCGCTTAAAAACACGAAACATCGCAGCTGCGGATAATTGAGAAATATCAATGCTCAGAGCAAAGCCAATAAGAGCATTAAAAAACTGAAAAATTTGTGAGTCTTCAGTACAAGCTTTCAAATACTCAAGAAAGGATTCAGAATGACGGTCAGAATGACGTGCATCTGAAAGCAGCTTACGGAACATAAACAAACGTTGATTCATTCTTGGGAGTGTTTTCAAAATCCCCCAAAAGTTCCGATGTATTATTGGTTTGTGATGAGACCAATACCATGCTGTAAAATATTCATTTTCGACGATTTTGAGAGGAAGGTTCAAATCCTTCAAGAGTATCTGCCCCAAAGGCCCGTTACTGGAATGTGGTATCATATGAACTGCTCCTGTTGGGATTTCAAACTCTTGATATCTCATTGATGTGAATCTTCCACCAAAAAAAGGCAATTTTTCGACTAGATAACTTTTCCGACCCTGGTGTGCTAATATTGCCGCTGATAGCAATCCACCTAATCCTCCACCTGCAATGAACTGGTCATATCGTTCTGTCAATTTCTATTCCTCCCATAAGGGGGTTATTGCAGAAACAGGGCAGATCATAATACATAAACCACATTTAATACATTTATATAAAAAAGTCGAAATTCCAAGTACTTCAAAACTTGTAACAGGGCAGATTATTGAACAATATGCGCAACCCATACATTTCTGACGGTTTATCTCAATAATTAGTAACACCTATTAAACTTATGACTCTATTCAGATGGTAAGAGGTAATTTAGAATACATATTCTTTCAATCTATCAAAATTCGAAAGTTTATTAAGACATGCGCGGAGTCTTGTTTATACATTAAGCGCGATCCACGATTATCAAATCGTGTTAAAACAAAAAAAGAGTGAGTAAGATGGCATCGAAACTTATGGTTGCGGGAATAGCAGTAGTAGTACTAGGTGGCTTTTTATTTGTGTTATTTTCATTGCTATTCCCAACGATTGGAGCGTCCCTTTACCCGTTTTATGTTACCACAGGGAGTCAAGATCGAAATAATTCTATTATTTCACATAGAGAAAGCGAGATAGCTTTAGTAGAAGGTATTCCCAGAACTCCAATTCCTATTATGGGAGTTCAAATAAAAGCATCATTTTATCTTGATTCTAACATTGATTGGGAGTGTAATGTAAGCCTTATTCATGAAGTTGATGGTGATACAACTGATATACCAAGTACTACCAAATTTTATAGTGGTGATGGAGAAGATCCGGTATTGGCTACAATCTTTACATCACTTTCAGCTGGCTATTCATCACAAGTCTTTAATATTATAGTTAGAATTGAAAACAACGGTGCTAGTACTATTAATCTCGTCGCCAGTCGAGTAGATATCTCCTATACACTTTTAGCCCAGATTTTACCTTTAATCATTGGGATCGTTGGATTAATTTTAACGATCGTGGGTTTTATTACTACCCGTGGGCCAAAAGTTCCTAAAGCGAAACCTGCACCAGGAGGGGGGGAGCCAACTTTACAATGGGGTGGTGGAGCTGCCAAGCAACCTAAGATGGCAATAAAATCTACTGCAGCTCCGAAAAAAACTAAGAAGGTCGTTAAAAAAGCTACCCCCGCAGCTGGAGCTCAACAAGCCTGTAAATTCTGTGGGAAGCCAGTTCCTGCTTCAGCGTTTTTCTGTCCCCACTGTTATGGTAAGTTACGCTAAATAATTAAAGCTTAAGTGTAAAAGGGAACATGATCTCCTTTTACTGTTCAAATCTAAGTGAGACGTTCTCTTTTATGTTCCATAATCGTGGGAGGATATTGAATTTTTCGTGATCAGAATAACAAAGAAATTATTTCTGGTGAAAGATAATGAAGAAAACTATTGGTGTTTTAACAGGTGGTGGAGATTGCCCAGGCTTAAATAGTGTGTTATATGGAATACTTCTGAAAGCCATGGATGCTGGATCTAAAGTTGTTGGTATCGAGAAGGGGTGGAAAGGATTTCTAGAAAACATTACTAGAGAATTGGATATATCGAAATTAGACGATTTACACACTATTGGAGGTACTATACTCTACACATCACGAACTAATCCTTATAAAAATGCCAAAAAAATAAAAGATCCTGCTAAAAAACAAAAAATGATCGAAGAAATGGCAAAAAAGATGGCTTCTCAATTTAATATTATGGGGATTGATGCATTGATTGCAATTGGTGGTGATGATACTCTTGGTGTTGCAGCAGCAATGCATCAATATGCTGGAGCAAAAGTAATAGGTGTTCCAAAGACGATAGATAATGATCTTTCAAGTACAGATTATACTTTTGGGTTTTGGTCTGCCATTCAGTTAGCATCTAACACAATGGATAACATAACAACAACAGCGCGATCTCACCAACGAATTTTCGTCGTACAGGTTATGGGTCGTGATGCAGGGTGGTTAACGCTGGTTAGTGGAATTTCCACTGGGGCGGACATTATTTTAATCCCCGAAAGACCTTTTGATTTTAATAAAGATATTGTAAATGTATTAAGAGAACGAGTTAAAGCGGGATGTAAATATCATATTATCGCTTGCAGTGAGGGAGCAGTACCTACCGTAGAATCGTTACAACGAGACTTTCAAACAATATCCCAGGTGAAAATTGACAAACTTCCGAAAGATGAATTTGGAAATCCATTACTTTCGAAATTAAATCTATCTAAAGTTATTGTTGAAGAGTTGAACCTCAGAAATGATTTAAAGGATATCTTCCAGGAATGTAACGCTGAATTTGAAGTCCGTGATGTTGTTCTTGGTCACACTATACGAGCAGGAACACCAAGCTCTTTTGATCGTATTCTTGGATTACGATTAGGGATCCATGCGGCACAACTAGTACTAGAAGAACGTTATGGATTAATGGTTTGTCTTCGTGGAGAGAATATTCAAACAGTTCCGCTTGCAGAAGGAACGCAAAAGAAGACCATTCCACTGAACTCAGATTTGTTTGAACTATGTAATTTAATAACAAAGGTAAAATATGAGAGCAGAAGATAAACGCTGATGCTCTGAGGTTATGTAGTGTCAAAAGAAAAATCTTTGGGTCAATATTTTACACCAGCTAATATTGCTCAACTAATGGCTGATTTAATCTCCAAAGGTCTCAAAACACGAAAAATTCTTGAACCTAGTGCTGGTAAAGGCGTATTTCTTAAAATATTAACCAATATGGGATATCAAAATCTTACTGGAATAGAAATTGATCCAACTCTAGTAAAACGATCTGCTATTCCAATATATAACCAGAATTTTTTCGATTTTCCAAACTCAGAGAAATTTGAGGTTGTAATTGGAAACCCACCGTATATTCGGTGGAAAAATCTCTCTCTAGTCCAACGAGAATATTTCAGCTCGGCATCATTCTGGCAAAAACGTATGAATGGTTTAACTGACATATTACAACCTTTTATCTTTAAAAGTGTGGATCATTTAAACTCTGGTGGAGAATTAATCTTTATCACGCCTATTTTCTGGATGCAGACGCTACATGCAGAGCCATTAAGACGATTTTTATTAGAAAATGGCTCTCTAGAATTGATTCTTAATTTTCATGAAATACAAATTTTTCCAAAAGCAAGCCTCAACCTCGTTATTTTCAAATATCTTAAGTCTAAGCAAAATCAACCCTTGAAAGTTATTAATTATTGGCAAAAAGGAAAATTGAAACCAAATGTCCTTGAACGTATCCGTTGGCTTCTTCTAGAATCATCATCTTGGGAAACTTTTTCTCAAAGAGATGGAAATCTAGAGTTTTTTGAGACCCATCAACCTTACAACTCAATGCCATGGTGGTTCCTTCCTTGTGATATAGAAGAAAAATTAACACGCCTTGAGCAAGCTTGTCAATTTTCTCCAAAATTAGAAATTAATGGAGAAACAACTCGCTTATCTTATCTCTTTTCTGCTGATGATCTTGTAATGTTAGATTATCCTGTAATCTTTTGTAAAAAAGTGAAATTTGATAATAAAATTTATTTCATTGTCCCTAGAATGAAACAGTTAACCGAATACTTAACCAAGGATTTAAAACCTCCAACTTCTCCCCTACCACGTTTTGTGAGAGTTGGTGATATAGTAGAGATAGGGAATGGTATGGTTAGTGGTCTTGATAAAGCATTTCGACTGGGTCCAAATGTAACACTTACTAAAAATGAAAACAATCTTGTTATTCCTGTAGTTAAGGCAAAAGCTATACGTAGATTTTATGTTGAATTTTTGACCAACTATTTTCTTGTCAAACCAGGAGATATTCCATCAGAAGATATCCTAAGAGAAGAATATCCCTCTTTGTATGAACAGCTTATGCCTTATCGAAATGCATTAGAAAGACGTTATCAATACAACAGAGAGATACCTTATTGGGAATGGGTATTCATTAGAAACTATAATCTTATGAAAACTGCAGAAGCATTAATCTGTGTTCCTTGTAAGGATCGGTTTGATAAACGAGGATTTGTACGCTTTGCTCTCTGTGACCAAGGAATTTTTACCACACAGGATGTTACTGTTTTAGTGAAATTTGATTGGGTTAAAGAATCACCCGAATATATCACTGCTTTTCTAAATAGCAAGGAAATATTTAATTGGATCATAAATAAAGGTCTCATTCGTGGTGGAGTTGCAGAGTTTTCTGAAGAACCATTAAAGAACATCCCATTTCGTCTTATCAATTGGGACTCATCAAGTGAACGTCAAATTCATGATAGAATTAAGTTTTTAGTTCAAGAAATCCAAAAAAGACAACTTGAAGATATTTCTAAGATTTCCAAAATCAATGAACTGATTTCTCGCTTACTTAAGTGTTGATATCAATAGTGAAAAGTAAAAACTGAAATTATATTTCTCAAGAATTATAAGAAGATCATCTTAAGGGTATTTTGTGACACCTCTTATAAGAAAATCAACATTAACATCACAAAATGAGGGTATAATTGAAATTTCTGAATGGATGGAAAATTGTAAATCCATTTTTAATTTTAACCACCCACCAGTAATGATCTATAATCAAAACGAGTTTTTATTATCACTTCTAGCTGGATTATGGTTATTACAATTTTTAAATCAGAAAAAAGCTTTCAAATCTTCAGCCAAGATTTTTAAAAAGCTAGAAGATCTAAAAAGTAAATTTTCTCAATCAAATTCTCTCTGGACTTTTCTTGATGAACTTTTCAATAACCTGAATGAAAAATTAATTTTGGATTCACTTCTACTAATAAAATTTCCAGATTTACACGAAGCTCTCTCTAATGATGTTTTGGGGACAATGTTACAAAACTCGTTATCCTCAGATGAACGGAAGAAGCTAGCTGCAAATTATACTACGGTGAGTTCAGCAAGAATTCTTGTTGAATTACTGAAATCAAACACTCCTTCATCAATCATAGATCCTTTCTGTGGCTCAGGAAGGTTAGTTTCAGCGTATCTGAGAATTTTAACCCCAAACACACGATTTCCACGCATAAGAATCAATGATCTAATGGCTTCAGCAGTTCTTATTGCTTATTGTCGGATTATACTAATATTATCGGAAAAAAATCAAGATTACGGTTTATTACAAGCATCTATTGGTGACACATTTGCAGTCTTTGCATCAGATGTCAATAGCCAACCGAAAGAGCTTGAAAATTATGATTTAATTTTAATGAATCCCCCTTTTACACGTACACACCGTATAAATAGTGATCAGAGAAAAAGCTTATTAAAACTTGAACGTAAATATAAAAAATATCTAAGTGGGCAAGTAGGACTTCACATTTATGCAATCCTATTAACTGATATGTTAATCAAAGAGAATGGGGTATTGGGAACCGTTCTGCCTGCTGCTACTATTCTATCCCAATATTCTGGTGGTATCCAAAAATTACTTCTTAATAATTATCAATTAGAAATTATTGCAGCTTCCGAGGATGTAAAATCTTGTTCTGAGGGTAGTAGCTTTCGAGAAATATTTCTAATTGCAAAACGTAAAAGAACTAAGAAGGAGGAAGATGTCAAATTTATCCGCATTTCAGAGCCATATAAAAGTAATCAATGGAACATTTCCCCAGCTCTAAGGATTCCAGAGGAAATTCTTATCAACGAATGGAATTGGACAATATTTCTGAAAGATCCTAAGCTTCTAAGAATCCGTGACATTTTTCTCCAGTCAGGTCTTCTTAAGAATGGATCAGATCTAAACTTAGATATTACTCGGGGAGTTGAAATGTATGGTCCAAACTTCTTTTTTATCCCAAATCAAAATTGGAGGATTATTTCAGAAGAAAAGGAAAAAATCATCTTAAGGTCTAAAGACAGAACTCTTACTATTCCAAAAGAATTCTTAGTTCGATCTTTAAGAAAAGCGGGAAAATATAACCGATGTATATCACCTGGTGTGTCAGATTTTGCATTATCAATCCCCGATTCCTGCAAAGAATTTCCAAAATGGTTAGAAGATTATATAAGTACCTCAAAGCATTTTGCTTCACCAGCCAAACGGAAATTTGGATCAGAATGGATATCTCACATTCATAACCAAATAAAAACAAAAAAACCCTGGGGACAAATGTTCTTCATTGACAAATTTGGGATCTCTACAACAAGTGTTATGGGACATTTCTTTGAGTCAAAATTAATCTGTTCAAAAAATTTCTATGTACTCCGAAATAGCTCTCCTGATCAAGCAAAATTACTTGCTGCATGGTTGAATTCAACTTTTTTTATTATTCTCTATCTATTAAGTCGACGTGAAATTGGGGGTTCTTACGGAAGACTTCAAATTATTGATTACATGAAAGAACCTTTATTTCTTGATGCTTCAAAGATTTTAACATCACAAAGAAACCAAATATTTGAAGAATTTGATACAATGAGAAAGTTAAACCTACCCCCAATTCCCGAACAATTACAATTACCCCAAAGAAAAGCTCTTGACCTAGCAATCATCCAAAGCATATATTTATCAGAAAAAGTAGAAAAAAAACTCCTCAGTGAAATTTATGTTCTTCTTGATAAAACTTTTGGTACATTAAAACAAAGGGATAAAACTCTGAGATCAAACTGACACAGTATTTGCATATAGAATTTTTAAGATAACTAGTTTTTAGTTAATCTATCTTTTCCTCAATTTTTTCAATTTTCTCTTCTGAAAAAGAATTGTTAGAGTAAGAATCCCAATAATAATATTGAGTGTTGACCCATTAACAGTTGAGGATGTAGTTGTTGCCGATGATGTCGAAGACATTGTTTCATTGGAGACATTTGGAATTCTCCCATTATTATACTCAATCACAACCTTTTCAAGCGCTGCAGATACGTTAAGTAACCCATATCCGAAAAAAGGATCCTTTCCACTGGCTCCTAAATCAGTACTTGTCTCATGAAGTATAGACCTAATTGTTTCAATTGATAAAGTGTCGTTTAGAGATAATATTAAAGCTATGGCTCCAGAAACTAAGGGGGCTGAAAAAGATGTTCCTGATCCAGTTTGAGGTGTCCAAGTGTCAGGGTATATAGAAGAAACCTTATCGCCAGGCGCACAAATCTCATTTTGTTCTCCATAGCACGAGAAAGTCGCTATACCCCGGGTTTGGTTCGTTGCAGAAACAGCAATGACTTCTGAGTAATTTCCCGGGTAATGAACTGAAGTTTTTCCGCATGCAGGTATATTGCCAGTGACGCTTACTATAGGAATCCCCAAATCATAAGCATCTTTTATAGCTTCATAAAATGGATTTGGAGGTACTCCACACGCTTGAATAGACATGTGTATAATATCTGCTTCATTTTGAGTTGCATATCTGATTGCTTCTTCAAAAATATCCCAATCATCTCCTCCAAAGCGATTTAGGTCATCGAGAAATCTTAGTGACATTAACTGAATATTTGGGGCAATACCCACACTTATTTGATTATCATCATCTGCAGCAATTAAACCTGCCACAAAAGTCCCATGTTCATGTCCTGGAGATGGATCATTGTCATTATCTCGGAAATCCCATCCAACAATGTCATCAACATACCCATTGTTATCGTCATCCTTTCCATTCCCAGGAATCTCATTAGGGTTACTCCACGATTGATTCTCTAAATCTTGATGAGTAAAATCAATTCCACTATCGATCACAGCTACAACGATATTGGGGTTACCTTGTGTATAATTCCACGCTTTCTCAGTTCCTACTTCTATAAGGTTCCATTGAATAGTAGGATTTATGGAACCAAAGGTGTTTCTAGGGATCATAGCTCCCAGTAATAAACAGATTATTATAGGATACCAAAGGAGGAGTCTATGAGCAGATGACACATTAAATTGCCTCCATTTCAATACTGATGCCTAATAATCTTGCTTGTTGTTTCAAGATTTCCACACCATATTTAGGTTTTCGAAGACTAAAAATCATCTCCCATTGATTACTATTTCCAAAAGATTCATGCAATACATGAGTATATTCCCAACAAAATGCCCTGAATTGGTGGTTAGGAGGATAAGAACATTGATAATTCTGTTTGGGTTGAAATTTCGCAATCTCAGCTATCAAAGGTTCTACATCCTCAATTGCTGAAATAGGTACAATCTGCATCTCAGAAAATTTATTCTTTAGGAATTCGAGTCGTTGATTAAGAGCATCTACGCTTAAAAGATCAATTTTATTGAGAACAATTAACCGGTAATTCTGCGGGTTAATTTCATTCATCGTTTGGAGGGATACACGGGTCTTTCGGAGGATATATTCCATTGGTTCGCTTGCATCAACGATGATCAGAATTATATCAGCTGCAAGACTTTCTTCTAAAGTCGATTTGAATGAATCAATTAAGAATGTGGGGAGATCTTCAATAAAACCAACTGTATCTGTAATAAAGACTTTCAGATCTTCGAGTTTAAAGCTTCGAACTCGTGTATCTAATGTTTCGAATAAACGAGAGCTGACACTTGAGGATTGTGAATTAGTTAAGGAATTCAGAAGTGTTGATTTACCCGCGGAGGTGTAACCTACTATACTTACATATAAACTGTCGTGATGATGTCGCTTTCGAGAAAATCTACCTTTTTCACGTTGTTTGCTTAATTCAGCAAGTCTATTCTTAAGTTGTGACTCAGTTTTTGTCATACTTGCTTCAAATACATTTAAAGGATTTTCACCGGGCCCCCAGAAGCCTGACCTCTCTGTGTGCCAGGCACCTTCTAACCCTAATTTATGCATTAAGCGTAATCGTTCTCGTGGATGTTCATATTTCAATCGTGCAAGTTCAATTTGAAGTTTTGATTCCTCTGTCATTGCCCTTTCTGCAAATATCTCTAAAACAAGTTCAAATTTGTCGATTACCTGAATTTCAAATAAGTTCTCTAGATTAATACCCTGTTTGGGTGTTAGGTGTGAACCAATAATTACTAATGTGGGATTATTTATCTCGTAACAGATCTCCTGAAGTCGATAGGGTGAGAATAGAAATTTTGAGTTATTTGTCCTAATCTTAAACTCCTTAGAAATATAATAATGAGCTGACTTTAGAAGCTGACGCATTTCTTTATTCAGAAACTTTTGACGTTCATCTAAAGGAAATGGCAGTAAAAGTACACATTCTCGTGATGCTGGCAATGAATTTTCTGTATCAGACTCCTGCACCTACAAACCTCAAGAAGTATCAAGAACCATCTTAATCAATTTTACTTTTAGAAAATATCGCTATTTAGAACAAGAGTATTAATTTTATCGAGGAAATATGTTTTTAAATCCCTATACTATTGTTAAGATAGAAACGTAGATGTCAGGTAAACTGAATATCACTTAAAATAATTTGATTATCATGAGTATTAAGAAGAAGAAGCGATTTAAGAAACTCGTTCAACCTCAAGAAGTCATTGTTTGGTACATTCTTCCTGCTGTTCGTCGTTCAATAACAAATTCCCTTATTAAAGACTATCATCTTCCACAAAAAGACATTGCACAACGATTTAGACTTACAGAACCAGCTATCAGTCAATATAAGAAGGGGGCACGCGGAGATATTGAATTTAACGCCGAAATTAAAGAAAAAATTCAGGAGGCTGCCCGAAAAATAGCAGAGGAGGGAAGAAGTGCACCACATGAAGTACAACGAATTTTAAAGTACATTCAAAACGGTGGTTTTCTCTGCGAGTTTCACAAAAAATATGGTTTGGTTCACGAAGGTTGTAACATCTGTAAATCGTAATTCTCGTACCTTTTTTATTAATTCATACTTTTTCCTATCTTTTAGAGAGGTTACTCGATGAATGATAGCTAATCCTCAAGTTCTGCTCTTTCTTTTTTATCAGGATTGATATAAGTGGTAATGGGAAAATCTTGATATTTCTGAAACAGCGGTGCTTCTATTCCGAAATCAGTAATAATTGAAAATCCAACGAAATGGGGCCGCAAAAAACGAATCCCTTATGGATAATACTTTACAAGAGATGTATTAAAGGGGATTCTCTTCCACTAATGTTTGAATGTCCAAGATGAAAAATTGTGATTCATTAATGAATTCTTTAATATTAATAGCTAATAGAGAACGTAAACTATACTGTCCATGAATCACCCTTAAAGTATCTAATGCTTTACGTAAACGACGAGAAAGTTCAAACTGGGAGGGAATAAGATTTTTTTCCTCCAGTAAACACAGTTCAGTTAGACGCTGTTCATAGGCTGCCATTGGTAAAAATAGGCTAGATTCCTCCAGGGAACTCTGAAACGGCGTATCACTAGTTTTTACTAGTTTCACAATGAGAACATCCGATGCTACAATCATGCTTAGGACAACTAACTTAACTGCAAAGAGCTTGTCCAGTGTTGAGGCGGCATTAACGTATGTCCTAATGGAGCTGTTTAAATACGTGTGTGAGTCGTCAAAAACTGTAAGCAAGATTATATTCCAGACCTTTGGGTGTTTTTTTCAATGCTTCTCAAAAGATCCCGTACAATGCACTTATGAACCTGATTTGTTAAAATAATCCTAAGTTTTAATATTGAGTCTAATGGAAACGTTATTTTTTTTTAAGACTGTTCAAAAAAGAGAGGTAATATTAATCAATAATTATTCTCCAATGACAGTGACATATAAACGACGTCTTCGTGGCTTAACATCTAATTCCATGAATGCAACTTGCTGCCAAGTGCCATGAATCATCTGCCCCTGATTAATTGGAATGGTCAAGGATGGTCCTAATAAAGATGCTCTAACGTGTGAGTGCCCATTGCCGTCATGCCATGTCTGTTCATGGAAATAATCAATGGATTTAGGTGCTATACGCTCTAAAAAGACTGGAATATCACGTAGAAGCCCTGGTTCATACTCTAGAGTAATAATCGTCCCAGTAGAACCAGCAACAAATACACTTACAACCCCCGATTTAACTTCAGATTTTTTAACAACACGTTCTAACTCAGAAGTAATATCTACAATTTCAGTTTCATGAGTATCTTTTAGTTGTATTTCGGATTGAAAAACTGTCATATTTTTCACATCGCATCTCTCTTTTTCTATTTTATTGATTATATTACGGTTCTTAACATGTTTCAATAGTGATAAATTGCTTTATGTCATTCCCAAATACATCGATAACTGCAACTGCAACAATATAACTCCCAGCTTTGGAGTATTTATGAGTGGCAGATACTTGGATATGTTTCAACACTTTTTTCCCTTTTAATTCCCGATAAGAACACCAACGAGCTTCAAAAACATTTTGCTGATAATTCCAATCTATCGCCCAATAATCGATAAAATCAATAAGATCATGCTTTTTGGAAATTTCTATACACTTACTTGGAATGAATTCTGTGATAGTTATTACTAGTGTCTTACCTATAACTTTAGATTTTAATTTAACTGCTGGAATAATAGAACTGTGCTTTGAAGTCCTGAGACCATTAGAAGCAGCAATTTTAAAAGTATTGAAAGGTTTATATTGAGGTAGCTTCAAAATTCTCTTCTTTATTTCATGAATAGAATAGTGACCAATATCAACCCCAACCCATTTTCTTTCTAACTTTTCTGCGACTGCAACGGTAGTTCCTGATCCGCAGAAAAAATCAGCAATAACTTCACCTTTTTCTGATGAAATCTGGATTATTCGAGAGAGAAGTGCCTCAGAGTTCTCAGTTGGATAGAGTGTTTTCTTAAGTTTTTCATAACCTGCGATATCAAGCCAGATGTTATCATTAGAATACTGGCTTTCGGCGAAGTCCTGGCCTCTTCTTTTTCTTTTCTTGATCTTTGAAGTTATTAATTTGGCTTTCTCACTTTTTTGATATGTGAAAACTGAATCTGAATGAACAATCAAATGTGTTTGACTATATGCCTGCTTTAAGGATAGATTTTTCTTCATTCTTCGTACTAAAAACTCATTAACAAAATTTTGACGTCCAAATACTTCATCTAACACTATTTTCGCGTAATGACCGAAATGATAATCAAAACGCACAAAAATGAATCCATCATCACGTAATAAATGTTTCATCAACAAAATACGTTTTTTGAACCATTGTTTAAAGGAATTAATAGGATCCGAATCATCGGGGACATTTTTATAAGCTAAATCCTCAATTGGATAGTTTATATCCTCTGTTATGTCATAACCTTGCTCTGCTGATAAACCAATAGGAATCACGATATTCTCATTAGTTCCAGTGAAGAAAGGGGGATCAATGTAAATTACCTTTATTTGTTCCCGCAAAGAAGGCTCTAATAGTTGTATAACGTCAAAAGTATCTCCTAAAATCAGTTTGTTTGTCCAATCCACTGGTTTTTCCTTACTAGATATGTGATTCTCTAATCTGAACTTTTCAGTTAATTGAAGGGTTTTCTCGTTCCTAGAATGTGAGACAATATTAATAACATTATTTTGGTGGAAAAATTTATTAGGGTCATCTAAAGAATCAGGAAGAGAATTGTATTCGTAAGCGGAAAAATATATGCCATTACCTGTTAAATTTTTTGATATAACGTCAAATGAATGTGTAACTTCATTCAACCCTACCCATTTCAACTTTAATCGGTCTGCAACAACTAATGATACTCCAAAATCAACAGAAAGGTCAAGAAAAAGTTCATTTTCCTTTAAACACAATTTAAGTAGTCTATAGTAAATACTAGAAGAATTTGGAAATTTTTGATTTATGACCCAATCAAAGCTTTGTAAATCTAACCAATTGGAATCAATTATTTGGCCTTTTTTCAGCGGTACCCAATACTCTGGGTTACCTTTTTTATTTAACCGAATCTGACCTTTTGCACATAAATCCAAAATAGTCTCTTGCTTTAATTTCCAGTGAGTTCCAGGAGGAGGTGCCAAAACTACTTCTCCTATATCTCTAAAAATGAATTTTTTGGGTGTACCTTGACCTTTAGAGACGAAAGAATGCCAATATCCGCCACTTTCTTTTTCATTTAGCACAGGATTAATACGTGGGTCAAAGATTTGAGAATAAAGCAAGATGTAATTAGTTCTCTCAAACACTGTAGAATTTGGAGTGTGCCAAAGCTTATAAGGAGAGTCTATGATGATTTCATTGACAAACCTTTCAGATCCAAAGATTTTATCCAGTATGATTTTCAATTGAGACTTAATTGTACTATTTACTTTAACCGAGAAAAAACCCTCTTCATCTAACACAAGTTTACAGTTGTTCACTAAATTTTTGGTTTCTCTCCAAAATTCCTCTTTAATTTCACTTGTTTGAGCATATTTCGTATCCTTTGAGTTTTCAAAACGTATTTCTTTCAAATGATCGTTAGCTCTCTCCTTTATCTCCTTTTTAATAGAGGAGTAGTACATAGAAAGATCCAAAAAGATTAATCGCGGATGTAAATCCTTAAAAAATAACCTAAAGTTTTCAAGAATATTGACTTTAGATCCTAAAATAATAATTCTGTTTGTTTTCTCAGGATGCTCTTCTTGTAATTGTTTAATTCTAAATACAGAGGTATTTTGTGTCATTTTCTAGAAACCTAAGTTTATGATAATTTTAATTTTTCAGAAGAGGTACATAATATTTCCAGTAATTTTCTGGATCGTACAAAATTTAATACCTTTTTGTTTATTTACAGCTTTCAATTATGATACGAATTTTTGATTTAGTTCGAAAAATGGTTCATATCAACGCTCGTTGGTAGCAAGTCCCGTCTAATGATTTTTAAATACGCCCACAGCGCCAAAGTTCCTGAAAAAATTACCAAACTAGATACTAAAAAAGCAATACGATAAGCTATGGCCGTTGGTTGCCCAATGAAGATTAATAGGTCTGCCACAGGACCTCCTACAATAAATCCTGCTAATCCCCAACCTGTTGCCAGTGTGATATTATATAATGCGAAACCTGTACCCCTTAATTCCTCAGGTAAAATGTCTGCTGTATGAGCGAATGCTATACTCTGAATTAAAGCAAAACATGCACCTAAAAGGGAGTAAATAACTGCAATAATCAAGAATGGCTGCTTTCCTAATAAAAAAAACAAGAAATAACTAATTGATGACCCAAAGCTGCCGAAAATGATAACAGGAATTCGACCGATCTTATCTGAGGCTCTTCCCGCAAGTGGGGTAATTAATCCACCAGTTATAGAAAAGAGAATTAGCAGATAGCTTATCAATTGATCATTAAAATCTAAACCGATTTGATCTTCTCCATAATAAAGAAAGATTTGGGTACTTGATGAGATTCCAATAACCAAAACCATGAGACAAAGTATGAAGATAAGAAATGAGTGATTTTTAAGCAATTCTCGGATATTTTGAGGATGTTCTGAAGTTAATAAGTCGACATCAGTTCTCTTGACTTGGGGATAGAATTGAATGACGACTGCGCAAAGAAGTATCAGAACGACTACCACATAGAAGATCGTTCCTTCACTAAAACCTAAACCATTACGATAAAGAAGTCCACTTATCAGAAATCCTATAATTTGACCAATTAGACCTATACCGTCAATGAAACCCACTAATTGTCCTCGATGTTGGCCCTCTGTAGCTTGAGCAATAAGAAACCGTATTCCTAAATCGGACATACTCCAAAAGATTTCTAGTAAGGATAAAAGGACAATCATGATGAAGGCGGCTCCAGTTTTATCTCCAAATCCTAAGAATATGTTATGAGCAACATAAGCAATGAAATACGTGAAAGCAGCGATTATTTCACCACGAACGACATATTTTTTAGCCAATGAGGGTTGATGGTTAAGTCGTGGGCCCCAGATCTTTAATTGACCAAATAATGAACCTGTAAGGTTCATGGTTCCGAGTAGGGCCGCGAGAGTGGCTGGTAATTCCAAGAATGTTCTTAAATAAAGGTAGAAGAAAGCATAAAAAATTGCTCTACGTAAAAATGATATGAATTGGAACAACCCTGTTGGAACTATTGCTTGGTTGATCTTCATGGTCTCGTTATTCCGAATAAAGAGTGAATCTGCTTTTCAATCCAGTAGTGAATCCAGTGTTGAGTGTTTAGATTCTTTTGATTCAATGCCTCTGATTAATTGAGTTTTAAAAGATAATGCAGACCAATAATTAAACAATAGTCTTAAATTTCCTGATGTTCGAAAGATGAGTTCTAAATCATAAACCGAAATCTGATTCTTATTTTCTCGAATTTTTTTTAGTAGTTCTCCTATTGTCGGCAGATTTTTCTCTATTTTGGTTCTTAGCTGTTTCGGTTGTCTATCAGGAAGGAGTAACACATCAATATTTTCCAGTCCTCCTGATTTATCCGCAATTTGCCGAATTATTTTTATGACTAATTCTTTTTCAAATCCATCACTTATTCTGTGATGTGTACCTCGCCATTTCGTTAAATTTCCCACCCCACGTTCACCACCTTTCTGTAAAAGTATCATATTGGACCCTGTTATACGCCAGCGAGCAGAATCACACCCATCTACTAATTCTGCTAATTGATTGATTATACTTGGAGCACCTACTCCCAATGTCCACAGTTTTACTTGTCCTAAAGCTTCAATGTTCTTGAGACGTCTTCTCACTTCATCAATCACAAGAAATAACCGTTTTGCATGTCCTCCCCCTTTTCTCATAAGGGGGACAAGACGTCCAATGAAAAACCATTCAGGTAGCCCTTCATTTCGAATAATATTATCTATTATTTCGACCCTATCGTAAGGAACAACAGGTTGAACTTCTAATGAGTATAGCTCCCTATAGTGAGATAAAATTTTTTCATCAGGAAAGTCTAAGGTGATTTTCAGAATATTTGGATCTTGGTTCGTTATCTCTCTATAAATTTTCTTCAATTCTTCAATATTAAGGTCTATCTTTTTCTTTCGATTTAATGCAGAAAATGCACCTGAGTCACATATAATTTGGCCATCCCACTGGAGATATTCATTAATTCCAACCTTCTCAATTTTCTTAAACAAAGTAGGGGTAGTAAAGAAATCAATTGCTGAAATCATTAGTGCATCTGGTTTTGGTGTCCAGTCATAAGTCCAAGGGCGAAATCTTGCATTAATTGGAGTACCAAGAGCGAAAATCATGATAAACTCTCATTTCATAAAATCAGTGAGGGGATTAGACTTCTCTGAATATCTTTCTAGGAAGTTTAATAATTTTCGTTGGCCTAGACCTAATCCACCCATGTTTTCGACCATTAATTTAACATCAACTTTAGAATCTAACCCTTCAACAGATTTTAGATAGCTTTTACCCATTAATATGTAAATCAGTATAAAATTCATCTCATTATGCCAGTTTATGATGCTCTGGATTACTTGAGGTTTCAGTTCTTCAGCAAGGCGATCAGTTATCCTCACATCATAATACTCAATGAATTCATCCTCTCGTAGAAAACCGTATTTTGCGGAGACAATTCCTAAATAAAGAGAAGAACTCCATCTACCTTCCCCCTGGGCTTTGTGAATAACTTGAAACATTGGACCATTATAGGCTTCAGAGGCTCGCATTTTATGATTATGTAATTGTGGGGCTTTTCTCTTACTACATGAAACTACTAACAGGACTTTGGGTTTCTTCAACAGCGTATTCTTCCAGGAAAAGTTACCTAAATACTTATGAAAGCATCGTTTTAATGTGTTCTGCATATCGATTACTCTTTTTATCCGCACCCCTAATTGTTATCTCTGAAGGTTCTCGTACCCCTAGATTAAGCTCTACAGCCCTTGCTATCTGCTCTTGTTCAAATATACTACCTTTTGTTACTTCTGGAGTTGTACCAAGATCACGGAGAATTGCTACTCCTACTGCATCGATTGCAATTCTATCAGTACTTGCAAGCATGACTTGAGAATGAACGAGTTTCCCTTTTTCTGGACCCTCTTCGACGAAGGAATCGACACCATCTAAGATTATCAATGTTGGTGAATAAATTTGGTTAATTTCCGCAATTAGTTTTCGCATAACAGAAGAGGAATGAAGTTCTTTCATATAATCATATCCTTGTCGGGGTACTAAACCAACAGCTAATTTTAGTGAAAAAGTAAAATGGCCTCCATATCGATGTGTTTTAAGACAAGGTAATGCTATTATTGCATCTACTTCTTGGATAAATTTTGGAAACAAAAATCCTCTCTTCCAATGAGAATCACTAGGTTGACTTGGTTGAAAATGTACCCACTCAGATTGGGGAATAGAGGATAAATCAAGAATATCAAAACCTCCAATTTCTTCCTGTAAATCAAATAGTCCCTTTGTTTTCATTGTTTCATTAGTGTCAGCTGGTCCTGCCCGCTCTACCACTGTAATATTCTTCGCCTCATAGGTCTTCAAGTGTTCGATTACTTCACGAATAATCCTGATATCTGTTGAAGCAGGGGGAGGGTCTGCTGTATTGAAATTAGGTTTGATTGCAACTTTTCTTCCTCTTAGAGATTCAAAAATTGACTCGAAACGCGTAAAAATAACCTTTAGACCTTTAACACGATCACCAGTTTTGACTAAAAAGACTTCGACCATAATAATACCACCTGACAAAGTGAATTCAAGCTAATTCGTTACCAGCATTAATTAGTTTCATATTAAAATTAATTCTCCCATACGAATTAAAAATGTGTGTGATTTTTTTTAAATCTTGAGGAATCAGGTTATAAAATCAGCAGAACTCCAGAGGAGTAACCTTTGCAACTATACTTAGGGGTTGTACCAGGTATTTTCCCCTGGTCAATCGAACCGATTATTCATAAAAAGATGACAGAAAATCATACAGGAATAATATTCTCGTATTGGTCTTTTAGAAAAAAGAAAGCTGAAATGGTTTCAAAAGGCCTTCATGACTATTTCTCTTTTGAAGGTCCAATTATGGTGGATTCTGGAGCTTATAGTGCTTTTAACTCTGGTGTAAACATCCAAGTTGATGACTATGCGTCATTTCTATCTGAAATCAATGTTCATGATAAGGATCTAATTGTAAATTTGGACGTAATTGGGGATCCAAAAAAATCAAGACAGAACTGGATCTATTTGACCAAGAAATTTGATTATAACATCATACCAGTTATTCACCTACCTGATACAAGAAATTCATATCCTTCAAAAGATTACGTGGGATTAGGAGGAATGGTTCCAGCATTCAAGATAAATCAACCTGGAAGTGTTCATGATGTTGCGTCTTGGTTGGTTTCATTATCATATATCTCTAAAACGAAGTTTCATGGCTTTGGAATTGGAAGTCCTTACCATCAAATTGCTTTTCGAGATTTTTTGTATTCTGCAGATTGGATTGGTTGGCGGAGGAACGCAGCTGTATGTTCATGTTATACTCCTGAAGGATCAGTTTACATCCATGAAGCTCGTAAAAAGAAAAAGAAAGGAAAAAGTCTGACTTCCTATTTATTTGAGCTATACACCCCACCTTTTATTGGCTCCTATGAAATGTTATACAAAAAAGGTACGGAAGGATGGATAAATAGGGCTTTATGGAATGTTTGGTGGTTTTTAATTACGGAAGATTATAGAGAGCAGATTGAAACATCTAAATATGTTCGTTCTCTACAGAAAAGAATTTCACAGACACAATTTGAGTTCAAAACTAGGAGACTTTATCAATTCTTTCAAAATAATATTAAATAGAACAACAATCTTTCTTGATTTTTGATATAGCTTCTTCAACCCTCTGAATAGCTAATTCTTGTCTTTCTTTAGACAATTCGGGTTTATTTCTTAGACAGGTTCCTGTACTTGTTTTTACATGATCTAAATAGGCTAACATTGTTGATTCAATATATTCATGGACTAGAGTATCTGAGACCTTTTCAAATTCTTTATCCTTTGTAAAAAATATCAAATACTCTGAAAAGATGTTTCCAATGTCTTTACTAGTTGATTTACTTGTTGAATCAATGTTACGTGAAAGTGTCAATTGGTGGGAAAATCCTAAAAGCTCTCCTAATTCTTTAAAGTGACTATGAGAACTTATACGCTCATATTCCAAGCAACTATCACCAATTACAATGCAAATGACACTCCCTTGTTTGGTTATTCTATTCATTTCAACTATTGATTGAGCCATATCTGCAAAATATTCCGCTAATAATCTCCATCTGTTGCTAATATGGTGTCCATGAGCTCCGATTTCAGCTTTAGCAAAAGCACGATAATCATATCCAAGAATACCCATATTATACTGATGAATTCGATTATAATCCAACGCATTAACATATGGTGGGGATGTAACTAGGCAATCAATTGTTTCATCGGAAATAAAAGATATTTGCCTTGAATCTGCGAGTTTTATATCTTCTTGCATGTCATTAGTGAAACCCATAACCGTATGACTGAACTTGTCCATAATGTGTATCATAGAATTAATTTTTGTTTGGAAAGTGCTCCAAATGTTTACTTTTCTCCAACTTCTTGATTCTGTCAAAGTAGTTATTACAGATGAGAGACCAACTTTAAAAAAGTCCTGAAATTGGATATCTGTTATTTCTTCTTCAATATAATCTAAAATTAATGAGAATGCCTGAATATTATCATTAGTGAATCGAATAGATAAATTTCTATTAGGGAAAATGAACTCTCGTGGTGTGTACAGCTCATCTTTATTTGATAACGATTCGGGAGATGTCACGACTTGAGAATTGGAATTCTTAAAATGTTGAGCAAATTTTTGAAAATTCTTCCAAAGATTAATCAGGGAGTTAACCTCTAAAGGCTGTGTTTTCACTCGTGACATTAAAATGGCCAGAGGATTTTGATCAACTCCACCTGCGTGATTCTGAGATAAGACTCCTTCGACTAATGATGTACCACATCCAACGAAAGGATCAAATATTCTAGATCCACTCGATTCGAGACATATGTCGTAGATCGTACGTGGTATTTGGGGAATGAATCGCGCTGGATAAGAGTGGTATTTATGGGTCAGAAATTGAGTTTTACTTTTAGGGAAATCCCAATCAACTTTAATGATCTTTTTTATAGGGAATTCCACTCTAACACCTCAATCTACTGTTACAATTCTTAATTCATACTTTGGTGATGAAAAGGTGATGGAGATCAACTCAATTATTTTAAATGATTCCTTGTTATGACTATAGAATTCGTTCCCTATTCTATCCCTCTAACCAAGTTTTTTTTAAATGTTCACCTATGCTGAATTACTTCTATTATCATCAAAAGATGTGCCAAATTTGAAAATCACTAGGGAAAAAGAAACTTTAGAAAACGCAGCATTAGCTTTAGAAGAAATTTTTAATGATAATTCGCTCAAAAATGGCAGAAATATTGAGAATTGGGAAAAATGGAATTTATGGCTTTTAGAAAAAAAACCTTATTCATTAGAAAACAAATCATGCAGCATCATTTTTCGATCAATTATATTCAGTGAATCAATTTCTAAAATCTGAAAATATACCTCAAGAATGACTATTACAATTTCCCACTGAAAAACCTGAATTTCCTATAGAGAAAATTACACCTAAAAAACCAGTGAAAAAGAAAACAAAAGAAGATATTTGGATTGTTACTGATGAAGAAAAGCTACCTATCAATCCGATTGAATGGTGCCTTTGTGCTTGGGTATGTGGGCCATGTGATATGAGAGCAAAAAAGAAAAAATCTAACAAAATACGAAAATATGATGATGTGATAATTCGTGAACCCGGTCATCATGGAGTGGTATTCCTTGATCTATAATTCTGTAGTCTTCCCCTTCAAAAGACCACTTGCTAAACATGTTTTATTAGGTCATATGATCAAGTCATCCATGATTAATAGCTGGATTTTAGTGAAATCTTATTAAATTGACTTCCCACAATAACAAAAGTGAGTTAACATTCTGATCGAATGAAAAATACCATCACGGAGTACAAAAGATATTGAAACTAGGCTCTATGCAACCCCCAAAAAAATATCAATTCTTACAAGAACAAGTTTTTGAGGGAATTTGGCCTTTTAACAAGGTCAGACCTCCCATGAACGTCTTCTTACTATTAATACTATATTTTATCTGGGGTTTAGCTCTTTTTGTTTATTATGACATACCAGTATATTATTTTATTGCTGGAATTAGTGGTGTATTTGGCCTTTTTTTATGGACCATTGGAATCTTTAGTTATGCAGATCATTTAAGAAATGTACAAGTAGAGAGAATCAATTCTGCTAACAAAAAATTCCTAACAGAGTTTCTAGAGAATTTATTTCATCCATCCTCCCTAGTTGTCAGTGTTCTGGTGTTTTCATTTGTTATCACATACTATTTCACCTCAACGTCCTTTGGATTTAAGAGTATCCTGGTAAAAATTCAATATGAATTGAATGTCAGTACATTACCTCCAGTATTTCTGCTTTACATATTTTTACTTACATTTGATCTCTGCTATAGATTAGGATTATCTCTTTACGTTATCTTGACTCAAATTCGTCGGAATATTCGGCTTGCAGGCTACTTAAAATCTCCACATCTAAGGACTTCTTTCTCTCCTGTCGATATCAACAACCTGGAAAAAATGGATTACTATAATTATCTTGCTATATGTAGTAGTTTTGCTCTCCTTCCTCTTGGAATTATCGATTTATTTCTTTTATACTGTCTTACTTTATTTATTGTGCTGACTTTTTCCCTTATGCTGTTTAATATTGTTCATTTACGAATTTTATACTCTCGGTCTTTTCCTGAAGGTTTGTTGAACCTACTTCATTCAGCAAAATTGGCTAGAGTAGGTACAATTTCTAAGAATAAGTTTCCTCATCTTGTTCCAACACTTTTCGTTTTCGACGGCCGAAGCATCTTCATAGCAACCTCTATAGCCAGCCAAAAAGTCAAGAATCTAAAATACAATACCAATATAACAATCTTCATTGATTCACAGCCAGATGGGGATTTAACAAAAGGGAAAGGTGTCCTAATTGTAGGCCATGCCAAAATTTATGGCCATAAGTTGTGGATAGGGATTTTTTATTATCTAGTGAGAGGTTTTCGCATGGCACGGCTTCTTATGTTATTTAGAAGAAAATATCCTAATTATATATCCTATTATCTAAAAGGCCAAAAAAATCTTCCACGAGCATGGCAATTATTTCCAATTATCAGTAGAGCAATAATTGAAATTATCCCTGATCAATTGTATTTCTGGAAGGCCTCTAGGCCTACTTTAATAAAGTTCTAGTAGTCTGTGATCGCAATGAAGATAAAATGTGAACTAAATGGGCGCATCTGTGATTTGCCAGATTTCTTAACGGATTTTTTCGCTAATTCAACGATTCTATATTGTAGTACAATTAGTAAGCACAAAAGACCTCATATTCAACCTACAATATTCATTAATGAACCTGGAAAATGTTCCATTGTTTTTTTGGCAAATAGACAATCTTCAATGGTAAAAAATCTCTATCAAAATCCAAAAACGTCTCTAACGATAGACAAGGTTCACCCTCTTAATCCTTTTTTAAACAAGGGTATCATGATCGAAGCTATTACCCATATCAACGATTCTAAGGAAGTGATTAATGAAATTTTAGAAAATTTCCAAAGGAAGTATACTCTTGAAGTAGTTTCTAAAATTCTAGGGATTGATATTCTACAGAATTGCGTAAAAATCAGGTCATTGCCGCAAAAGATTGTCTATTGGGAGGGACCGATTTTTAAACGATTTAAGTGTAAAAAGCACAAATCTTTCATTGCTTGACCATAAGACTATCTTCCATTATATTTTATTTTTCTACATAAGAAGCATTATACTCTTCATGAGTGAAAAATAGACAGTTCAAAAATAAATTTATTAGCTTCAAATGCAAATAGAAGATCAATAATAAAAAATGTAAAAAACGGACATACTAAAGGAAAAGAATCATCGAATTATGTTTTAGAACTCCTATTGTCTTTAGAAGGTAACATTTATGAAAAGAATTTTAGATCTCCTCTCACTAAATGGCAAAGTTGGTGTTATTACAGGGGCAGCATCGGGTATTGGATTAGCGACTGCTTCTCTTCTTGCTGAAATGGGTGCAAGTGTAGCCTTACTAGATGTCCATAAATCTAAAGGAGAAAAGGCTGCTGCAGAGATTAGGAAGATGGGGGGAAAAGTGAAATTCTACTGTTGTGATATAACTTCTGATGAACAGTGTGGACATACAATTAAGGCAATTCATAAAGAATTTGGTAAAATAGACATACTTTTCAATAATGCTGGAGTAATAAAACGTAGAAATATAATAAATTTAAAGGAAAAAGATTGGGATCAAGTTTTGAATGTTAATCTTAAAGGTATCTTTTTATTATCCCGATACGTAATACCTATTATGATTAAAGCTAAAAGAGGAAGTATAATTAATACAGGATCAGGTTGGGGGCTCAAGGGGGGATCTGATGCGCTAGCCTATTGTGCCTCAAAAGGTGGAGTCGTAAATATGACACGAGCAATGGCAATCGATCACGGTAAGCATGGAATCCGTGTCAACTGTGTTTGTCCTGGTGACATTGACACCCCCATGTTAAGGAATGAAGCTCTTCAATTAGGTGTTAATGAGGAGGAATTCATGAAAGAAGCTGCAAAACGACCTATCAATCGTGTTGGTACACCTCAAGATGTCGCTTATGCAGTGTTATATCTTGCGAGTGATCTTTCAAGTTGGGTAACTGGATCTACTTTAGTTGTTGATGGTGGAGGTATTGCATAAATTAAACTCCTTTTAAACGCAAAAAATAAATCTAAACTTCGATCGGAGAAGATAAATATGAGTAACAAGAAAGTTCTGGTTCATCCTTACATTCCAAATTCTGTACCAGAAGTCAAAGCAAAAATGCTGGAAGAAATTGGTGTCGAGAATATCGAAACCCTCTATGAAGACATACCTAATCATTTAAGATTCAAGGGACAATTAAATCTTCCAGATGCCTTATATTCTGAATATGATTTGAAACGACATATAGACCAAATTTTATCAAAAAACAAGACTTCTACCGAATATATCAGTTTTTTAGGTGGGGGGTGTTGGCAACATTATGTCCCTGCAATTTGTGATGAAATAAATCAACGTTCTGAATTTCTAACAGCCTACGCTGGGGAACCTTATGAAGATCATGGGAGATTTCACGCACTTTTTGAATATGAAAGCATGATGGGAGAAATTCTTGATATGGATGTAGTCAACGTTCCAACATACGACTGGGGTCAAGCTGCAAGCACGTCTATTCGAATGGCTGAAAGAATTACAAATCGCTCTGAGATTTTAATTTCAAAATTCATTTCTCCAGAAAGACTTGCAATAATCCAAAATTATTGCCAACCTGTTATGGATATCAGGTTAGTAGAGTGTCATCTAAACACTGGTGGAGTTAATCTTGAGGATCTTAATGCAAAAATATCATCAAAAACTGCTGGATTTTACTTTGAAAATCCATCATATCTCGGTAATATTGAGGATCAAGGCAAAATAATCTCAGATATCTTACATGAAGTTGGAGCTTTGAGTATTGTAGGTGTTGATCCAATTTCCTTAGGTGTACTAGTTCCTCCAAGTAATTATGGAGCAGATATTGTATGTGGTGACATACAAGGATTAGGAATTCACATGCAATTTGGAGGAGGATTGGCTGGTTTTATCGCTAGTCGGGATGAAGAACAATTTGTAATGGAATATCCATCACGTCTTTTTGGTATAACATCTACAGAAGTAGAAGGTGAGTGGGGATTTGGGGATGTAACATATGGGCGAACATCTTTCGATAAGCGAGAACAAGGGAAAGAATTCGTGGGAACGATGGCCGCATTATGGGGGATTACAACAGGAGTTTATTTAGCTCTGATGGGGCCACAAGGGATGCAAGAATTGGGAAAATTAATTCTGCAGAAATCACAGTATGCAATGCAAAAAATTTCAGAAATTGAAGGATTAAATGCTCCATTGTTTCAATCTTCCCATTTTAAAGAATTCGTTGTAGATTTTAGTGGAACTGGTAAGACAGTAGAACAGATCAATAAATTTCTGCTGGAAAAAGGGGTTTTTGGAGGAAAAAATCTTTCTAATGAATTTATAGAGTTAGGAGAATGCGCTTTATACTGTATTACGGAGATTCACACAAAAGAAAATGTTGAACGGTTGGTTCAAGCGTTAACTGAATGCTTGAATAGATAGGGGGAATTATTATGAAACTTAGAACAAATTTTCATCAAGCTAAATGGGATGAACCAATAATCTTTGAATTAAGCACAAAAGGAGAACGGGGGATATTACTACCAGAAATTGATAAGGAGATTGAAGAGACAGTTGGTGATGGTCTTTCCTCTATACCCAAAATCATGAGGCGAAAAGAAGCTCCCCAACTCCCAGAACTGTCCCAGATGCGTGTTTTAAAACACTATTTAAGATTATCACAAGAAAATCTGGGAGCAGATTTGAATATTGATATTGGACAAGGTACTTGTACAATGAAGTACAGTCCTAAAATTAATGAACAATTTGCTACTTCTCCAAAACTAACAGAACTTCATCCAAACCAAGACGAAAGCACTGTTCAAGGTATTTTAGAAATTATCTATAAAACTGATATTTTTCTCAGAGAGATTTCAGGCCTAGACAACTTTACCTTTCAACCAGGGGGAGGTAGTCAAGCAATACTTGCAATGGCTTCATTAATTCGAGCGTATCATGATTTCAACGAGGAATCTGTAAAAAAGGATGAAATAATCACAACGATATTTTCCCACCCATCAGATGCAGCTGCGGCAGCTGTAAAGGGATTCAAAATTATAACCATCTATCCAAATGAAGATGGTTTACCTGATCTTGAAGCTCTGCGAACAGCGGTATCTGAGCGCACTGCTGGATTACTGATCACAAATCCAGAGGATACAGGCATTTTTAATGCAGAAATTGTTAATTTTACCCAAACGATTCATGATGCTGGAGGAATTTGTGGTTACGATCAAGCGAATGCAAATGGCATATTAGGTATTGCAAGAGCAAAGGAGGCTGGATTCGATATGTGCTTCTTTAATCTCCATAAGACATTCTCCTCTCCTCATGGATGTGGTGGACCAGCTACTGGTGCTTTAGGAGTAACAAAAAAACTCAAAGATTATCTCCCAGTTCCATTAGTAGACTTCAATGAAAACACATATTATCTGAATTATAACGTACCAAACAGTATTGGGAAAGTTAGAGGATATTACGGCGTAATACCAGCAGTATTGAGAGCATATGCATGGATCATGAGTTTAGGGAGCGAGGGATTGAAAGAAGCTTCCCGTATAGCAGTACTTAACAATAATTATCTATTATACAAAATTTTACAGATTCGTGGTGCCAGTGCACCTTATGCAAAAGGTCGACATCGTATTGAACAAGTTCGCTACAGCTGGGAAGATCTTACGAATGAAACAGGAGTCACAACAGAAGACATTACCAACCGCATGATTGATTTTGGTTTCCACATGTGGTCTTCCCACCACCCGTTCATTGTGCAACAACCTATGACACTTGAACCTACTGAATCTTACTCCAAATCTGAAATTGACGAGTATATTGCGGGATTAAAAAAAGTAGTTGAAGAAGCTTATAATAATCCTAAAATAGTGAAAAACGCACCTCATAACAGTGTTGTCCACAAAATCAAAACAGAATCGCTTGACGATCCAACCAGATGGGCAATTACTTGGAGAGCTTACTTGAAAAAATGGAAAAAGTAATGAGTTAAATTGAGAAAACTTGGACTAATAATCAATCCCATTGCTGGAATGGGGGGTAGAGTAGGATTAAAAGGAACAAATGGAGCAGATATTCTAGAAAAAGCTAAACGTATGGGAGCAGAAGCAGAATCTCCAAAACGTGCAACAGAAGCGATGAAAAGACTTGTACACCTCAAAGATGAAATAGAAATAATCACATATCCCACTGAAATGGGGGAAGATGTATCTCAACGATGTGGATTCAAACCAAAAGTAATAGGGTCTATAAGAAAAGGTGAAACAACTAGTAATGATACACAAAGAGCTTCTAAAGACCTAAAAAATCTTGAAGTTGATCTCTTACTTTTCGCTGGAGGAGACGGGACAGCCAGGGACATATATAAGGCTGTCAAAGGAGAGATAGTGGTTCTTGGTATTCCCACAGGGGTAAAAATGCATTCAGCTGTCTATGCTTGGAACCCAATGAGAGCAGGAGATTTAGCTGCGTTATATTTTCAAGAAAAGATCCAAGAAATAAGAGAAGCTGAAGTAATGGATATTGATGAGGAAAGCTTCAGAGATGGCATTATCTCGGCCAAATTATATGGGTACTTGAAGATTCCATTTGAAAAAAGACATGTCCAAGGGATGAAATCTGGAACAACACCTAGTGAAAGGTATTCTCAAGAAGCGATTGCTGAAGAGATTATAGAAAATATGACTGATGATTACTACTATGTTGTCGGTCCAGGTACTACAACACGTTCTATCATGGAGAAGCTGAACTTAGATTATACATTATTAGGTGTTGATCTTATCTACAAAAGAAAACTTGTTGGAAAAGACCTTAATGAAAAAGATTTGTTAGAATGCATTAAGGGAGAGAAAGTAAAATTAATTGTAACACCAATCGGAGGTCAAGGGTACTTGTTTGGAAGGGGAAACCAACAAATGAGTCCTGATATTATCAAACAAGCAGGAAAAGAAAACTTAATAGTTGTATCAACAAGAGAAAAGATCAATTCCCTTTATGGAAAACCTTTTCTAGTTGATACAGGAGATAATGAAATCAACCAACTCTTGAGTGGTTATGTTAGAGTAATAACAGGGTTTCGTGAGTCTGCAGTATATAAAGTGACATTCTGAAGTATCAATTTTATACCACTAAAAATATCATAATAAAATCACGATCAACTAATGAGTTAGCAATATTTTCAAGGAATAATCAGCTTTAATACAATTTTATCAATATTTTAGCCGCTATATTCGTTTTCTTCTTTTTTGTTTTGTAAACCAAGAGGATACGAGTATTACCCCAAAGAAACTGATCAAAGCGTTTAGAAGAGTACTTGCACTGGTATTATGGGTTACTACCGTTGTATATTCCTTGTCTAGAACAGCTGGTAATATATAATTAAAGAGTAAATCGGGTTCTATACTGATATCATCAATTTCAGCTGTAAATACAACGACTAAATCTGGATCAGGTAATATAATAATTCTTTGCTCAAAATTTCCCCAAGCGAAGTAAGCATTAAGTAGTTTATATGTCCACCACTGATAACCATAACCCTCATTTGCATTAAACGAAAATGAGGTTTGAGTAGAATTCTGTACCCATTCCTTAGAAACAACTTGTTCACCATTCCAGGTGCCATTATTCAGAAACAGATAACCGAGTTTTGCCATATCAGGGGGTATTAATCGGATATCCTGCCCTCCGTAGTAAATTCTTTGAGGATCTATGGGCCAATAAACTTTAGTAACATTTACTGGTTCAAAAAGATATTTTTTAGCAAAATTAAGAGTCGAATTACCAGTAGTTCGTGTAAGAATAGCAGAAAGGAGATGTGAGCAACCCCCGTTGTAGTACCAGTTTGTTCCTGGTTCATATTGCATGGATTGATTAAGAACATGCTCTACTGGGTTTCCACTCCATACCGCGTCTCCCCATGAATGATACATATCATCTGGACCTTCCCATTCGAAACCAGCGGTCATAGTTAATAAATGCTCTAATGTTATTCTTTATTTACGAGCATCTAAATTTGCGATAGCTTTGTTGGGAAAGAAATCAATAACTCTTTGAGAGATATTATCTATAAATCCATAATCAATTGCAATCCCAATCAAACAGGAAGTAATACTTTTTGTAACAGAATAAAGGATGTGGAGATCATCTGAATCATACCCAGGATTAGGATATTCCTCTAAAACCATATAGCCATTACGAACAATAATTATTGAGTCAAAGTTGTAATCTTGTTCATAAATATGAGCTAGCATGTCATTTAATATCGAAGAATCCATATTCTGCTTTTTAGGGGTCGAATTTAACCATCTTGAAGTTGGCCAATAGTCTCGAGATTTAGTATCTGATTCAGAATTAACACCAAACTCATTCTGTAGTTGAAAATATGGAGAATTACTAGTAGATAAGGTTATTAATAACCCAGAGGAGGAAAAAGCAAAAATAAGGATACTAAGACTTACAAAAGACAGTTTTCGCGTCCTCATGATAACAACCAGCGGTTTTATTTTACTTATGCTACTAATTATTATGTTACCCTTTTAAAATTTAATTTTGAGGTAAGAACTGCCCTATTCTAGTAAATCATCATACCTAGAAGAAAAATTATAAAAAAGATACAAAGTTATCATGAAACGATAACTTTGACCACTCAGATTCCTGGTATTAAATACTGCAGTTGTTGTTAATTCTTTCATCCAGCCAGGAGTCTACGGTGGGCACCTGATTGACTGAATTTTTGCCCTTCTATTGTATTCTTCTGGCGGTGTGAGAAATAATGGCTTGATGATATGAGGTAAAAAACTTATGGAATTATTTAACTCTTTAACCAGACAAAAGGAAGAATTTAAACCGTTAGAAGGCAAAAAAGTTCGCTTCTATTCATGTGGACAGACAATTTACCTTGATCTCCATCTAGGGAATGCTCGTACTTATTCATATTGGGATGTTTTAGTACGGTACCTGAGGTGGCGGGGATATGATGTTTTCTGGGTTCAAAATATTACAGATGTTGGACATTTAACTGACGACGCTGACTCTGGAGAAGATAGAATTGTAAAAACAGCTAGGGACAAAAATCTAGAACCGATGGTTCTTGTTGAATCACAAATTAAACGTTTCTTTGAAGATATCGATGTGTTGAACATTCAACGAGCTGACATCTATCCCCGTGCAACAGGGCACATTCCTGAAATGATTGAATTCATCAAAGATTTACTTGACAAAGGTTATGCTTATGAGGTTAATGGCTCTATTTACTTTGATGTGATAAAATTTTTATCCTATGGGGAACTTAGTCCTTCTAGTTTCTCTGAAGAATCAGCGGGAGTACGTTTAGCAGTAAATCCAGAGAAACGAAACCCTCGCGACTTTGCGTTGTGGATTAAGGCACCTGAAAATTATCTTATGAAGTGGCCATCTCCTTGGGGTCTTGGTTATCCTGGGTGGCACCTTGAGTGCTCTGTGATGTCGCAAAAGTACCTAGGAGAAACACTTGACATTCACTCTGGAGGTATTGAACACTTGATGTTACATCATCCCAATGAGATTGCTCAATCCGAAGCTCGAACAGGGAAAAAATTTGTCAAATATTGGATTCATGCCAATCACCTCATTGTAAATGGAGTCAAAATGAGTAAATCACTAGGAAATTATATACTTGTTCGTGATCTGTTGAAAAAATATGATCCAATGACCATTCGTTTCTTTTTGGTCAATAGTCATTATCGAAAGAACCTTGATTTTAATGAAGATGCCTTTGTTCAAAGTCAAAGTCTATTCAATCGAATTAAAGATACTTTTAAACTTATTAATCAAACTCCAAGTGGAAAGGAATCTAATTTACAGGAAGAGATTGATAAAGTTGAAAAAGAATTCATTAAAGCAATGGATGATGATCTCAATACTGTTGCAGCGATCCAGAGCATTATGCGATTTATCCGCAAAGTAAATTCTTCTTTTTCCAATCAGAAATTTATCTTATTGGAAGCAAAGGAAAAAATTGTTGAATTACTGGGAATTCTTGGTATTAACTTTGATAAAACACCTTTAAAGAGAGATCAGGACGAATTAGTATCTTCTTTGGTTGATTTACTTATTGATATCAGAGAAGAGTTACGACAAGCCGAAATGTATGTAATCTCGGATAAAATTCGCACTAATCTTTCTGAACTTGGGATTATTCTTGAGGATAAAGCAATTGGTACAATTTGGAAGAACTTATAATTCTCAGATATGAATAGAAATAACTACAATTGTGTTAGACTTATAGAAAAAAATATTCAGAGATAAAAAAAAATTAATTCAAACAATAAACCCCTTTTTTTCCAACAATGACGGAGTTCAGTGTAATGAAAGAGGATGAAAAACTGAAAAAATATTTTGAAACACAATTTGAAATTGAGATGAATCATAATCCAGTAGCAGCGACAATATTAGGATACAAACATGAAAAATATGATCATTTATTACCTGATGGATCGATTAATGCCAAAGAAGATGAAATAGTACGTTTATTGCAGCAAAAAAGAAAATTAGAAACAGAGATCGATTATAAAGAGCTTTCCGACGAAGGGAAATTAGATTATGACCTAATAAAGTATTTTCTTAACTCACAGGATTTTCAATTGAATGAACTTGCCCTTTGGAAAGGAGGGATAGATCCTCTCTTCGGAAGTCCCATTGGAACTGTAGCAACGGCAATATATGTACTTTATTCGAGAGACTTTGCGCCACTAGATACTCGAGTTTCAGCAATTATCAGTCGTTTGAGAGCAGCACCTCGATTTTTAGAAGAAACAAAATCAATTTGGATTTGGCCTGTTGAACTTTGGGTCAACCTTGTTCTTGAAGAAGGCCCAAGAACTATTGGTTTTCTACAGTTAATTCAAAACACTGTAGAACCAAATATAGAACCAAAACAACTCCAAGAATTAGCAAAAGAAATTGAAACTGTCAGTAAAGTGATAAATGAATATATTGATTGGATAAACAGTGAAGTATTACCAAGAGCGCAGCATGATTGGGTTATAGGCAGCCAAAAATTTGCTAGATTACTTGAATTAAGAAAACTAGGCAAGTCTCCTAATGAAATTCTGCAATTAGGAGAAAAAGCTCTTGAGGACACTAAGAAACAACTGGAAGAATTAGCAAAAGATCTCTATCCAGATAAAACTGTGAAGGAAGTGAGGGAGATCATCAAAGTAAGCCATCCTCCAACTTTTGAAATGGTTCTTGAGCATGTGCGTGAACTTACTCAAGATGCTCGCGAGTTTATTCGCAAGAAAAACTTAATGAAGATTCCAGAAGGTGAAGATCTTCAGGTAATCCCTACACCATCGTTCCTTGTTCCTATAATCCCGTTTGCCGCCTATAGTTCTCCAGAAAAATTTTCAGATAATCAGGTTGGCCAATATTTTGTCACTCCTATTGAAGGCCGTGAAGAAATGTTAAAAGAGCATTCATATGCTTCCTGTAAGAATACTGCTGTTCATGAGGCTTATCCTGGACATCACTTACAACTGACATCGGCAAATTTACAACCAAATCTCATTCGAACCATTGTGCAAGGAAATGAAACAGTCGAGGGATGGGCTCATTATTGTGAGCAATTAATGGCTGAAGAAGGGTTTCTGGGAAAGAAAGAAGTGTTTATTCAGCTACTGGATCAGCTTTGGAGAGCAATACGAATAATTGTAGATATCAAACTGCACACTGGACGTATGACCTTTAATGAAGCAAAGGAATTAATGATTGAAGAAATTGGTATGGATGAGAATGCCGTAATTGCGGAATTGAAGCGATATACTTTTACCCCAGGTTATCAACTAAGTTATCTTATTGGAAAGTTTTTATTGCTTGATCTTCGTAATCATGTTAGAGAAAGGTTAGGGGACAAATATTCAAATCAATTCTTTCATAACACAATTCTGGACAGTGGGGGAATACCAATACACTTCTTGAAAAGATTGTTTGATATCCGTATTGCTAAAATGTTAAATGAGCAATGAAAAGGAGTGTATTGCATTCAGATGGATTATGGAGGTCAATATGTTCAAGAAACTGATTTTAAATAAGATCTCACAACTGAGGATTGACCAAGTTTGTCATTTTCAAATAATGATGTTCAAAAAGTGGCTGAAATTTTAGCAAATTCAAAATATTTGGTTGCTTTTACTGGTGCTGGAATCTCTACAGAATCAGGATTACCAGATTATCGTGGTCCAGAAGGGGTTTGGACACTCCGCGAAAAAGGACTTAAACCAATGTTACCCAGAAAACCAATGCATCTCGTTCAGCCCAATCCTGGCCATTTTGCTATTGTAGATCTTTACAAACTTGGTTTGTTAAAATATCTTATCTCTCAGAACGTTGATAACCTTCATTTAAAATCAGGAATTCCATCTGAAATCCTTGCTGAACTGCATGGAAATTCTGGTAAAATGAAGTGCCTTGGTTGTGATACTCGATTTTTAAAACAAGAGATAGGTTGGGATGATCACCTGCATGGAAAGGGATATCGAACGGAAAAATCAAGGTCGAATCAACCGAGATGTCCTTATTGTGAATGTAGGATTATTTCCTCGGTAGTAAATTTTAATGATCCAATGCCAGAAAAAGAAATGCAGGAAGCAGAGAAACATACCAGAAAGTGCGATGTCATGTTAGCAATTGGATCTACATTGAGTGTAGTACCTGCTGCTAGTTTTCCTGTCATCGCTAAAAGGTTAGGTGCTTTTCTCATAATAATTAACGTTGGGAAAACTGAATTAGACACCATGGCAGATGTTCGTATTGAAGCCAAATCAGGTGAATTTTTACCATTAGTTATTGATCATATAAAAGCTTTAAGTTAAGTTCTTTCCTCTATTGTCATAACCAAATAATTTGATTTTATTTGGGTTATAAGCTTACAAACCTGTTTACTCTTTTTAAGTGATGTATAGCATTCTTCAATTATTTCTAAGTTTTCATTCTCAAGAGTCGATTTCTGAAGTTTTTCTTCCTTACTCAATCCTTTTTCAATCTGTTCTTTGTAGTGGAGCTTAACCCATTGATCATATTCAATGTTCTTAACCTCTTTTGATAAAAATTCTAATAAAGAAGAATTTTCAGACTGATTAATTTTGTTTCCTTGGATCTTTTTTATAAAGTAAAGCTCAAATACGAGCATATCTGCAATTTCTTCCTGAAAATAACTAATAATTTGCTGAAAACGAATCTCTTTGCTTTTGATCGTGTAGAGGAAGAGAAAGTAATCAGAAATATTAGACAATACTGAAAATTTTTCCAAATCAGAGGGAATGGGAAAAAATCCTAATGGCTCACCAAATAGTTCGAGATGTTTTCCTTTTCGCTTTCCCATCCAATATAACCAAAAATACCCCAACTTTGAGTTTAAGATTAGTAACAGCCTTTTTAGCTTCTCTTTGTCGTTCTCCTCATTCAAGATGTAGTACACATCTTGGGCAGCATACCAATCATACGAATTGTAGGCAAAGGTATTTCGAACACTTCTTTGTGGAGTTATTATCTTAGGGGATGTGAAAATGTTTTGTGTCCGAGGCCTGTTAATATATGGTGGATTATCTAATGATTGTTTTAATATTCCCCGGAATTTTTGTATGTGCATTTTTATTTTTGGGAGCTGATTCAAGTTAACAGTATGTCTGTTTAAGTAAAGAATATTTTTTGTCGTTTGAACTGTTGTGGAATATCGTGATATGTCAGAATTCTTGTAAAACTTCTTTAAATGGAATTTTTCATCTTCAGAAAGTGATTGGATTACATTCAAATCTTGAGGATTTTCTTTGTTTAGTATGAACACCCCTATCCCCGCCCAGTCATCTGGTAACTTATATTTTCCAATTAGTCGCTTTGTTATGTTATTAAGGCCTGTTACTATGCCCTCTTTTACATAGTAGCCGCTTGATTTCAGCGTTGTTGAATTTTCAGTAATACACTCAATAATTACTCCTAGATTCTTTGGTAAAAAATGAAGATATCGATCCCAATTCTTAAGAATGAGTTTCTTCTGATCAGCTGTGAAAATATGTTGTACTGGTATCTTTTGAAAAAGATCCGTACCATGTGGATATGTCTTATCAAAGAGGATACATTCAATATTATTATTTGACTTTCTTGTTTTTTTAAAGGTTATGACGTTTGTATGTACTCCCTGAGCAGTACTAAAAATCCTGTTTTCTCCAAAATTGATATATCGCACAATAAAGGTATCTGAAAGCAGTCTGTCACGTAATTTCGCTGCACCTGAAGCTGTGATCCAATAACTTGATACAATGAAAGAAGAATAAGCCCGAGTAACCATTAAATCTATACTTCTATGAAGAAAAAAATACCACAGATCCATTTTTCCCTCATAATATTCTTGTGATGCCTTAGCATAAACCCTGAAAAGCTCTTTATTCCCACTTTCACCCAAATAAGGGGGATTGACTATTGTAATATCAAACCCTCCTTCTTTCAAAAATACGTTGGAAAATTCACAAATCCAATGGAAAGTTTTAACTTTTTTGAGTTGATCTAAATCAATATTAAATTCATTAGAAAGCTTTTCATCCAATTTTGAGTTCATTTGGTCTGTTATTCTGTTTAAAAGGTTTTGTAACGGTTTTGCAAACTGAGTATTCATAGAAGCATATAATATTTTGAGTAGCTTTTCTTTAGTCCTTAAAACCTTTCGAGTGTTAATAATATTAATCTCTTTCTGAGTTAAAATTAAATTAAGGTCTTCCACCTCATTTATTAGATGTCCTCTAATATCCAAAGAAATAGCTGCATTTTGTAAATATTCTAGCAAAATTAAATCCGTTTTTATCGATTCCGAAGGAGTGACAGGAGTTATTTCTGTTAAATATGACTCAAGTTTTGATTGTTTAACCAATTTGTCCTTCTCAAACTGTATGTACCCTAGAAGCGAATTTCCTTCCTTTAAATTGATGTAGACTTCTGGGAGACTTTTAAAATAGTGTTTATGAATATTTAAATACTCAATTGATATTAAGAAGAGTCTTGCTTTTGCAATCTTCAAAACATCAGGATTTATATCAACGCCATAAACATTCATTGGAAGAATATGGTATAATATTACTGAAAATTTAAAATCATCTTCATTAGTAATTTCTAGGATATTTATGAGCTTTAAACACCCGTCGTTCTCAGTTGTTATAACTTCTATACCTTTCTTGAGGCTTATTTTCCTTGCTACCCGCCAAATTTTTTCATATATCTCTGTAAGAATCTTAACAGCACTTTCTAGAAGGTGTGCAGTACCAACAGCAGGATCAAGGATTTTAATTTGCTGTAATTCCATTAATAGATATTCTATGACCCTTACATCATGAGATTTAATCATTGAGTTTATAGTTTTGAACTTAGAATCGAATTTAAGATTCACTTTTTCAAGAAGATAAGATTCAATTGTGGTTTTGCATAAAAAGAAAGTAATTGCTTCAGGTGTATAATAAGAACCTGAAATCTTCCTGTCCTTATGAGTAATTAGATTCTCATATATTTCACCTAAAAGGAAGCCATTAAATTGGTTTATCTCGTTTTCAAATAAGTTAAATAATGGTAAATCACCACTTCTTTTCCCAGACGACTTATTCAACAATTGTTCAGTTTTTTCTTCATTGTAAAGGCATTTATTGGGGATAGAGATTTTTTTGACACTATTATCTACATTAAGAAAGATAACTGGTCTAGGAATTACAAGTTTTCCAACAATCTTGTCTTCAATATATCCATCATCTAAATGAAGGTTAATTTGTTCTAAGAAATAGATAAGAAAGTTGAAGTAGTTATTATTCCCCTGCAATGGGTTTTTAATGTCGAATTCATGAAATTTTGTTATAAAGTAATTCTTATCATCGTTGAAAAACTCTTTTTTCTGGATAAACCAGAATATCAACATTTGTATCATAAAATTGTTAATAAATTCTTTCTTTCTCTCATTATCATGGATACCATTTATGTTTTGAAGTAAAAACCTTGCCACTTTTCTATAGAGGGGATAGAACTCTTCAATCTTTGATTTCAAAAATTACAACTCTTCAAATATCCATGGAAGCTTATAGGAGATAGAAAGGAATTAGTTCATATTATATCAGAAGCAATTCTGCATTAGGTCTATTAAGAAGCTACAGGAAGCACTTACTTCATTGTAAAGAGAATAGCGAATTAGACTTATGAGGGTATCCGTTGTTTCACACATAACTCAAGAAAATCGTTTAAATTCAAACTAATTAGTTCAAAATCAAGAAGAATGTTTTTTCAGAAAATAAGTGATTAGGGAGATCAAAATAGGGTTATAATAGGTCTATTATTGCTTTAGACTTCCTTTCATTTGTTAAAAAATGTATGGGGTGTTTTAAAAGCACCCTCATGTGAAAGTTGTGGTATCAATACTGATTTTATTTGAACAAGGCTGCCATCCGAGACACTTCAGCGTGGATGTTTGTAGGAGGAATCTGTACATCCCCTGGTGTCCATGTCAAAAAATAATATCCATTCGGGGCACGGGCTATCACGACTATTCCTGCTCCGCCAACATTTCGAGCCACGAAAAAACCAGTTTCCCATTCATTCATTATTGCAGAGAAACGGGTTCCTCCGATGGTAACTCCTGGTTCCTTATTCCTCCAAGCTGTTAACACGGCTGTACCATCCACTTGCCATTCAGGTTGGTTAGTCCAGTATGTTCCTCCATTAGCGTCAAGAATAGTGACAATAGAAATATAACCATTTTGAATCAGAGAGTTCATTGTATCTTGGTAGCTCATTTCAAAACCTCAATTTGTCTTTACATAGTAATAACAAATACGAAAGAAGTAATTATATGTTCTGATATATATGTTTGCATAATGTAATACAGTGAAAAAACACATTAAAACTCTTAGTCTCCTTTATTTATATAAAACTAAGTAAATCATATAAGAATTATGGATTTAAGGTAAATATCAATCATTTATGAGATATAAGCTAGAGTAAACGATAAGATATTACGCATCAATTAATCAAGTCCGAATTATCCATAGGAGAAACCACAATTATGACAGTAATTGAGAATTGTCAACTTATTTGGCGGGGAAAATCTGAAGTGAAAAGAAGACGCATAGAAATACCTCACTCACTTGAAGTGGTCGAATCTATAAACCCTCTAAAAACTTCAGAGGCCTGGAGTAATAAACTCATATTAGGGGAAAACAAGTTTGTCATTGCGTCCCTTCTAAAAGAGTTTGCAGGAAAAATTAACGTTATCTATATTGATCCACCTTTTGCTTCAGGAACAACATTCAAAATCAGCACTCAAACTGAAAGTAGTCAAGAAGAAACAGCTAGCAACTCTTCACTTGTTGTAGAAAATGGATTTAGGGATACTTGGGGAATAAGGGGTATGGATGCTTATTTGAATTTTATGTATCAACGATTGTTACTGATAGCAAAGCTTTTGGCTAATAATGGTTCGATTTTTGTCCATCTAGACTGGCATGCAGTGCATTATGTCAAGGTGATAATGGATGAGATTTTTGGGTATGAAAACTTCAGAGCTGATATCATTTGGCAACGAACCCCAGGACACCACTTATCTTCAACGATGGATGTAATGACGGATGTCATCCTTTGGTATAGTAAAACTACTGATTATGTATACCACCAACAATACCAATCGTTAACAGAGAAAGAAAAAAAAGAGAAATTTCCCCATATTGAAAAAGAAACAGGACGAACATTTACACATGAGAAACTTGAACAGAGCTCGAACGCATATAGTATTGGAGAGAAAAGAATAATTAATGGCAAAGAAGTTACAACCAAGATGGGCTGGCGCTGGACCCAAGAAACATTTGATAAAAGATTAACGAAAAATCCTTATCTTATTTTTTGGACAGGGAAAGGAAGACCACGATACAAACGTTATGCAGATGAATATCTAGGAAGGAAAATTGGAAACTTATGGACAGATATTCCAGCTCTCGCTTCTAACGATAAAGAACGCTTGGGTTATCCGACTCAAAAACCTGAGGCTTTAATCGAAAGAATTATAAAGATGACTTCCAAGGAGGGTGATATTATTGCTGATTTCTTTTGTGGATCTGGTACAACCTTAGCAGTAGCAGAAAAATTAAATAGACGTTGGATAGGAGTGGATTCATCAAAATATGCTTTTGAGCTAACAAAAACACGTTTAATAAATTTAAAGGATTCTAAAGCTCTTCTCTGTAAGGATGAAAAATACGATGAAGAGACCAAACAATTTGATATACTAACCATTAATTGAGTGTCAGGTCATTAAATCGAGAATGGAGCATCCCATGTGTCTTGTAAACGTCCAATTAAATGAATGGGGAAGGACAAAAAGCCAAATTTATAATCCAAACTGACATCGATATCCAGAACCAAATAGGCATCTACAATCGCAAGCATGGGAATCCAAGAAGAGATATTAACGTGAAGATCAATCTGTACATAATCATTTGGGTTAATAGTCTGAATTTTTTCTGAAATATTCACTAATATCGTATCAGGAAATAGACCAAAATTCTCAATACTAACGACAGACAATGAAGCCAATATCTTACCATTTTTTAAAGCAATAGGTGAATGATTACTAATATTAAAGGGAATGGTAACATCAATAAAACCACTGAAACTAGAACCATTTCGAGAAAGATTGGGGTGGATTTCAGGATGAGAAGGAAGTTCAACTCGCACTTGTTGAGCAGAGAGAAATGTAAGAAAAGCAATGGAGGAAATTATTAGAGTCATAGAGATAGGGACAACAAGGGGTTTTTTAGAGCGATTAGTCATTGTCTCGACATCCATATACTGGCAATCGCCAAACTAGAGGCAAGTACCATGAAAACCACTAAGACCAGCATTAAATTGCTCCCAATTTCGAAGATATAGGTGCCGCCTGTTCGAGAACCAAGAAAAATCCCTAAAATCGTAGACCCAGTCATAATAGCAGTTATTTTTCCAACATCAATTAAGTTAGAATTATCCATATAGACCACATTAAGAATATATTTGATTATCAAATGATAACGATAAGTATATAAACATATCTGAATTTACACATAATGAAAATTCACATTGAAGAATCAAGATAGAAATGATGGGAATAATTATGCCAAGATCTCAAAACTTAGAGAAATCTACTCAAAAGAGGGAAACGAACATTAAAAGGAAAGAGAAAGCTAAGACAATTTTGTTACGGGTTTCAGACCCACTTTATAATTCCATTAAAAAAGCTATTGAATTAGGAATAGCTGATAATTATTCTGAATTCGTTCGAAGATGTGTTGTTAATCAATTGTTAGATTTAAGACTACTGGGCCTTGAAGAGAAGGAATAGAAAGTATTTATGCAGTTTTTCGAGCTATAGCAAAAAGTACTGGCATAAAGCTAAATAATTCTCCAGGTTTATGAGATCTGAACAATTGAGTTAATCTATCTAATTTTAGATGATTTTCAGGGGAACAAAATCGCTTCAATTTTGCTAATTCAGCCTCATAAAGGTTATTTACAGCTTCAGGAGGCAAAACAATTGATTGCAGCCCCACATGTGCCTTAAGTCCTATTTGATAGAAATATGTCCTTAATTTTCTTCCTATGAAAGGATCTGCTCCAGAGATGGAATTTAGAAGCAGTTCCATCCAGATTTCATTATCAGGATAATCCATTCGCCCTCCATAATCTGGTTCAGCTAAGCATGCAATCCATCCTCCATTTCGCGTTACTCTCATCATTTCCCGAAGAGTGGTAATGGGATTTTCAACCCACATAAGAAAATAGTGACACAACACAATATCAAAGCTTTGGGAAGAGAAGGGTAATACAGCACCGTCTCCTTGAATCAATGTATCATTTGCCACTATTTTTTGTGAATATTTTAGTGCTAGCAAGTTTTGGTCAAGGCCAATGAGTCTGGCTCTTGGATTTATGGATTTAATCTCACGTAGAATCACTCCAGTGCCAGAACCCACTTCCAAAATCTGTTGTGCATGGAATAGATCCATTTGTCTGTATAATCGCTTTCTGGTTGAAGTAGTCCAGTCTAATTGTCCTTGGTAGAGCTCAGTAAAATACCTAGCATCATCTTCTACTGTTAATAAGTCCCTTGAGCTCAATCGTTGGCTTGACTTTCGGGACATATATATTCCTCGCGATAGAAACTCAGAGGACAACCGCCACCACAGAGATCAAGTTGATTACAATTTTGACACTCATCAGGGACGTTTGCATGAGTTCGCAGCTTTTGTGATAGAGGATTATTCCAGATACTCTCCCAACTATCATTCAGAATATGACCCAATCCTTTATAGTAACTCTGACATGGAATTACGGTTCCATTGGGTTCAATAGCCATTGCTAAATGTGAAGCAGAACATCTCTTCACTCCTAATCCTAGGTTATTCGGATCAAGTTCACAGTAACGAGTCGGTGTGTACCAAATAAACTGCATACCATATTCATCTGCTATATCCTGAATCGATTCGAGAATCGGAATTAGCTCACTCTCTGTTAAGGCTATCTTGGAAACATTTTTCCCTTTTCCGGCATATATAATTGAGTTACAGGCGAATTGTTCCACATCAAGACTGTTAAGGAATTCAACGGTCTCTTCTATCTTGGGAGTATTCAAACGAGTCAATGTAGTGTTCGTCAGAGTATAGATAGGGGTATCTATAGCATTTTTTATACCTTCAACTGTCTCTACCCACGCATGTTCATTTCCCACCATTTGGTTGTGAATCCTTTCATCTACGCTTTCAAATGTAATCTGAATATGATCTAGACCGTTATTTACCAACCCATCTACATAGTTTACATCCTTTAGATTTCGACCATTTGTAATAAGTCCAGTAACTATTCCAATATTCTCCGCATGGTCAATTAAATCAGGCAGATCGTGGCGTAACGTGGGTTCACCTCCTGTAAAAGTCACATGAGGAATAGAAACCTCCCAAAGTCGTCCTAGAATGGACTTCCAAGTGTTTGTATCTAATTCAGCTGCATTTTGTGACTCCGGTTGATTATAGCAATGTGCACATTTGTTATTACATCTATAAGTGATTGCTAAGTCCATTCGTAAAGGAGCAGTTAGTGATAGTTCTGTTAAAGCCGATTCTTCCATTTGAAGGGAATGAATGGGACAAATATCATCTGTTGTTGATAATGTATGAATCATATCTTTCAATGATTGAAGATCTAGATTCGCTTGCTGTTCACTGACACGATAAAGACCTTTGAGCTCCTTAATAATCTCTGAATCTGTCTTACCCTTCAGAATCCTTTCCACAAAGAATGTTGCAGTAGAATTGAGGTTCAATATTCTCGACGCGTTGATAATTAAAAGGCCACTATCACCTTGACGACGGAGATGTAATCGAATATCTCCATCCTCCCCTTCTCTTAAATGTACTAATTCCGCACTTCCTGTCCGTTTCATTCAACGACCACCTCCAGCACAGGCGCAGGCACAACCAGCACAAGCACAAGCACAACCCCCACCTCCTCTTGAACCCCCACTACTTCCTCGGGGGATGGGATGACTGATCCTTGTCACACGGCGGGTGAAGGATCGGCCACGAGGGATCCAATGCCATCGATGATAACCATAATGATAATACCATGGGTAATAATTGTAATACTCTTCACGCTCAGTTATTTGCACTTCTAAGTCTGGTAAGAATTCCTCATCCAGAATTGCCCAAAACCAAGCTTCTGTAGAAACATTCCGTGGATCGGATTCTGATTTAATTGTTGCAACAGATTCTCGAATTAATCTTTCATAATATTCCACAGTTCTTTCATACGAATATCCTCGAATCCTACGTTGGGTGGATTTAACCAAACTGGATACTGCTTTCACTAAATCATCCTCATCGATACTGAGGTCTGTATGAATGGATTTCAGAACTATTTGCTCATATTTTCGGAGGTGTTTTTTCGAAGCACCTTTGATGGGCTCAAGGAGGGGACTCTCAGATGAAAACTGCTTTAATAGGCCCTTTTGGATTAATGTGAGAATAATCATGGAAATTGTGACATTCACGGGTTTTTCTAAAACAATGGCTACTTCTTCTCTACGGAGATCCATTCTAGGACCAGCGGTGGGAACTGAGACAAAAGGAGGAATATAATCCATCAATCGACGTCGTTTCCTTATATAACTTACAATAGCAACCACAATAGCAATTAGTATAACACTACTAATACCCACAATAATTAAAAGTTCCTCTATGGTGAGAGGATAACTTGTGTACCATGTCACTCCTGCTTTAGGAAAGGAAACTCCATATGTATATTGACTTGAGGGAGAAGCGGATGGTTCGTTCCATTCGAATACTTTACGTCCATTTAGTAAAAAATATTCATGATCTGGTTTATCGGAATAGTGATACTTGGTATATGTTGTTTCATCTACAGTTGTAGGAAATATAATTCGAGTAGTTAAGTTTGTAGTGCCAGTTGTATAGGTGGAATCCCACCATGTATTTCCGAATTCTACAGAAGCCATATCTTCCTCTTCAGTATCTTCAAATATCATGTACGGTTGGTTTCCCTTTACATGTAGTACTCCTGTGCCTGTAATCGTGGATTCGTGTAAATGAATTTCAACACCAATGTCAATTACGGCAGATTTCGAAATATCTGTCACTGGTGTCCCATTAACATCCGCTATTATACTTCCGGGTTTGTAAAACTTGTTGGGAAAACCAATATCCACAATATCAATGGGATCACCTCCATCTATTACTACAAAAGTAATCCAGTATTCAATATCTGCAGATCCATCTAAGTTGATACTTACTTCTACTATTTCTTCTGGGACAGAGAAGTAGTAATCACTGACTGCATTAGTGCAGCCCTTGACTCCACCTATCGGTGTAATCGCTAATAAGAGAATGAAACCAATAACAGAACAAGAGAAATATTTCAATATCCTCATGATGATACCCTCGGCAATTTTATAGTTTTATCACAGTTTTACTAATGTTAAGAATGTTTTCTTTCCAGAACTTGCTCAAATACATTAAAAACTCTCTAATATGAGAGGATCATATATCAATGTTCAAGACTGATCGTACAACTAATCCAATAATGAAAGTTAAACTGGCTACTCCTAAACTGATTCCGACAATTTCAGAGAATCTTTTCTTGAACGAGAGATCCTTGGCCACGGAAATATAGAATGTAAAAACTAAGACTATAAGGATAGCATTGATAAGGGTGATCGCTAGACATACAAGTGGGGATTGATTACTAAAGATTAAATAAGGTAAAATAAGGAAAAAAACAGTAGCAACATATGCGATACCTGTGTATATTGCCGCTTTTAAAGGATTTTTCGTTGTTTGTTCTTCTTTTGTTGCAAGATATTCTGATGCGGCCATGGACAAGGAGGCAGCGATTCCTGTAATCAAACCTGCTAGAGCAATTAGTTGAGCGTTCTGAAAGGCTAATGTCAATCCAGCGAGAGCCCCAGTGAGTTCTACTAACGCATCGTTTAAACCAAGAACAACAGATCCTATGTAATCTAATAATTCTTCATCGATGAGACTGATGAGTTCTTTTTCATGAGCCTCTTCATCTTCGATGATGGATTGTGCTTCAGGAATAAGCTTAGTAATAGTGGTATAAAAGACTTGAGCCTGTCCTTCACCGAGCTCCATTAGACGAATACCAAATGTTAAACCAAATATTCTTGCAATAAAGTAATAGAACCACTTTTTTCTACTTGGACTTACTTCTCGTTGAGTATATTGATTCCAAAAAGAATAATGCTTTAACTCATCTTCAGCAATTTGGTTGAGGATTTTTTGGTTATGAGGGTCTTTAGTTGATTTCGCTAATTTTTTATAAATGTGGTATTCTGTGATTTCATTTTTTTGAGCATGCAACACGAGTTTTTCGGTCTGTTTGTCTAGCATTTGCTTATTCAACCCTTTTATTAACACGATCAAATAATGTATTTATTTTTGATCTTTAAAAATAAGATAAATTTTTGGGGACAATTTATGAGCATAAAATTCTAATGTGTTCTAAGTTAATATTAAGTTCATAGCAAGCTGTACCCTCTCTATATAATATGATTTTATTATAGTTGATACTGATCTCATTCCGAGATAAAATAAAAGGATAATCAGTAATATAGAAAATATTGTTCTTTCTGAATGATGTGAGCCATTATGGCAGAATATAGAGATCTAGGCCAATATATTATGAAATTGTTTGATGAGCTGATCGCTGATTCAAAAAATCAGTTGAATGAATCACAAAAATCCTTCCTGCAAGAAATGCCTCGTAGGGTCTCCTCTCGATCCAGTGTGACAATCGCGCAAGCCGAAAGGTTCGTTCGAGATATAGCTGAGCGATTAATTCGAATTAATCAAGATTTATTAAATCAATATTCCATTTCAATCGCTAAAAAAGCCCGCAGTGCTAGTAAAAAAAGCTCTCAAACTTTGGAAAGCAACTTTGAAGAGTTTAAACAACAGCTCGCCAAAAAAGAACAAGAAATCGAAGGATTACAAGCACATTCTAAATCTTTAGAACAACGAAATAAGATCCTCGAAAATGAGAAAGAAGAAACACTACTTCAGGCTTCTAAAATGAATTCAACCATTATTGAGCTAGAAAATCGCCTTGAAAGTGCTAATGAAGAATTAACACGTCAAATTAATCAATTAAATGCTGACTGGGAAGCGAAACTTCAAAAAAATCAGGAAGAATGGGATAGCTATCTTAAACTTAAACTTGCTGAACGTGAGATTGTAGCACCAGCCGATTATTCCGAGACTGAATGATATCACTTCTTTCCTGAAAAAACCTTTGCTACTGCTTCCATTCCTTCACAAATAATCTCAATGAAATCCCCCTCTTTAATCTCTTGAGTAGCTATTTTTGTCCCTAACACTGCAGGAACCTGAACAATACCTGAAACTTCAGATCCACGACTGACTCGTGTTCCATGATCAGTCACAACACCTGCGACTTCATTAACTACATCAGACCAAGACCAATCAATGCTTGGACAGATTAATATACGAGGAGTCTGATCACGAAAAGTGAGAATTTGGGCACGAGCAGCTTTGGGAGTTTGTGAAATAAATGCAAAGCCCTCTGTTTGAGATATTTGATTAGAAGTCCAGCCCTTTAAGATTATCTTTACCTTTTTTTCTCTCTTTATTTCCATTCTTGTCATCTATCTCTTTTTTTGCTCTTGAGGAGGATTCTTTCATACTTTTTTGAAGTCTTTGTTCTCTAGTATGAAAACCAAAAACTCTTTAGAATATCAATACAGAGAACTGAACATAGGTTGACACTTAATGATTCCTAGGAGTTTCTATAGATCACTAGTTTTAACATCGTTTCTATTCATAAGCTTCTTAGTAGCTTTTTCCCCAAGTTTTATCAATGCTAGTAGAGCGATTGAGGTCACCCCTGATACGAAAGTAGAAATGCATGATGTTGTACGTGTAAACTACACCTTATGGGTCGAGAATCTAATAGTAGATGAGCAACAAGGTACAATCTATGTGGAAGACCCAGATATAATAGACAGAGAAGGTGTTCCGAACAAAATTATTGAAGAATTTCCAGATGTATATGCGCCACCTAATCTGGGTTTTGTAGAGGGACTTTTAGGAATGAAGACTGGACAAGAAAAGAACTGGAATATCGATTTTTCAAGTGGAAAAGCATTCAACAATGTTACTGATCCACATTATGGCAAGGATCTCTTCTACCAAATCCGTGTTAAAAAAATTTTACTTGATGCAAGTAAACCCGCTGGAACACTCTTTGATATCCCCTTTTTCATACCCCTCGTGTTTCTAATAAGTCTAGTGATCTTTCTTCTTGTAGTACTCCGAATACAACGATATAGCCGTACTCATAATTTCTTTAGGCTAAAAAAGAAATGTATTAATTGTAGAAACATTGCAGATGTGATGTGTGGGAATCCTGGATGTAATACTCCTTATTGCAAAAAATGCTTCTTAGAAAGGAACGGGTGTGAAGTGTGCCATTCAAATACTATGATTCCCATAAAATAATAAAGGAGTCAATTCAAGATAATCTCTAGCATTGCAACAATTATCGCAGCAAGTGGAGGATTGAATAGATTGTCAGCTAAATACCAGGGTAAATCCTCAAAGAAATCAAGTGATCCCCATACTATCGTTGGAATGAGTGGTAAGACGAATATAAACCATATCTGGTAAGATGAGGATAAATTATTCCACACTATCATGAGAAAACAAAAACCAATCAAATAATTTGTTAATAATCCAGCTATAAATCCTTCTACAGTTTTTTCCTTTGTAAGGGGGAGTCTTCTGTGACCTATTCCTTTCCCAACCAAGGCGGCAGCAGAATCACCCATCACTGTAGTGATTAATACAAGTTCTACTACTTCCATCTCATAAAAAAAGTTTACACCTAGTAGTAACATTAACCAGACCGCAGCTGTTAAGATATAATTAGCAGGACGTTCTTTTTCATAAGCACGAGTAAAATGATTTATCCAAGTGTTTGGATTAAATTTTAGCCTATAAATTTCCAAGGGAATAAAAAAACACAGAAATCCAAGTAAAGAGAGTTGGATAAAAAAAAGGGAACCTTCGGATGACAAACCTAAACAAGGTAAAATCCAGTGATAGGCCAAAGGAATCGCCCAAACAGAGAGATGTATAGATTTCCGCCCTAATTCGTTGAGAAACTTGAATTCTTCAGAACTCTGTTTTTTTGTTTCACCCATTGTTACATCACTATTGAGTCTAATCTATTGATGGAGGCCGACCTCGAAAAAATTGGAATTTATGATAATCCAATGGATCTATTATTTTTAATAGATATTGAAATAATTTTTCCGCTTTTTCTCTCGCTTCACATACAAATATGTCGAGGGAAAGATAATCCCATTCTGGCCATGTATGCAAATGACAATGACTTTCCACTAAAATGGCTATAATTGACAAACCATATGGAGAATACTCTTTAACAAACATTTCCTCCATATGGAGCTGACTTTTTTTGATACCACTTTGAAGGATATTGGTTAATTTCTTAGCTTCATTCAGATAAGTGGGTTTAACTCCATAAAATTCAGCAATAATTTGATAACCCACAGTTGGGAGGTCTTTTACTTTCTTTTCATCAAAAGTATAGATTGTCTTTTCAGAATGTTTTGTTTCTAAGAGGCGCAATTTTTGAGGAACAGAACTTATGACATACAGATTAGAAGTATTACCTAAAATTGTTGCTCCGTGGTAACGATTAAAATCCTGAAAGAACTCTTCAATCGAAAAACCTGCTTCTAGAAGATGTTGTTGGCACGCCCAGGTATCGTGAGGTGACTTAGTTCCAAATGAAACATAACCTCTCCCACCTTCCATTGGATCTAGGAGAGTAAGGGCCTGATCAATGAATAGTTTGAAACCCGAAACGGTATAAGGTGGATCCGTTTCAAAAGTATCAAAATGTTGCTGCCATTTTTTTGGAAATGTAGTTCTTATATCCCATAGTTGCGTGTTCAACACATTTACCAAGTTTTTCTCATGAGCAAAAGAATCAATAAACTCAAGAATGCGGGAATCGATATCAATGACAAGAATTTCTTTTGCACATCCGAGAAATCCTAACGCTAAAGAAACACCGTCATCATCTCCTAAGATGGCTATCCTTTTCCCCTCCACATCTCCATTTCTTAACATTAACAGTGTTCTTTTCAACACAGTTTCAGGAATACTGCGAGACTGATCGTATTTATATTCAGGAGGAGGACGGCGATTTAAATATTCAATTACTGGATTAAAAAATTCAAGGTACTTTTTTGAGACCTTAAACGAAGAGTCTATGTTAAAATCCTGAAAAAATTCATAAGAATAAGACAGTCCCATTCTTTTTTGAATCCATTTAATAGCAGTACTTGATAAAATACTCTTTGTTTCTAGAAATCCTACCTTTAACATCTCACCTCGAACGGCAGAAAGTACAGGAATAGGGATACGAACATGCCTTGAAAGCTCTTTATTGGTCATTTTTTGGGTTTGTCGTCTGTACATCTCTAAAATTATTCGTTCAACGCCCTTCGTACCTTCCTGTAGGTTACTTTTCTCTGCAATTGATCTACAAAAGGTTTGAGGATCACCAAACATAGTTAAAACCTAAAATAACTTAATCTTTACGCTTACATTATGTCATAGTTAATGCACCCACCAAGAAAGAAAGAACTCCAGACCATAAAGCAGTTCGAGTGTAAGTTCGACCTTTTTTGCCAGCAGCAACAGATTGATCACGAGATAGGATTAAAACACTGTAAAAAAGTAAAATAATTGAAACAAGCATAAATGTTGCATATAATACATTATTTTGAAATTTTATGAATAACGGAATTGGGGCTAAAACAATAACAATCATAAAAAATATCGAAGCCAATTGTACAGCTCGATTTGGTCCATATCTCACAGCAAAAGTGTGAGAGCTTGTAGCACGATCTCCTTCCATGTCCATTATCCCTTTAATCAATTCCCGCCCAACAACACCAAAAAAAGTTATAGCAGTCATAATTAGCACAACTAAAGTTGTTTCTATTATTTCAGCGGTAAATAAATAAAAAATATCTGTTCCTCCTTCTTTTCCTGCCATTGCTACTAGGGCTAAGAGGAATGGGGCCATATCACAAGCAGCAACAGTCATATTACCCATTAATCCTTTTTCTTTCGTCCAAATATTATAAGAAATAGCTAAAAAACTGGAGATCGTCACTCCGATGACTACCAAAAGATTGTCACTGAAAAGGACGAATGAAAGCAAAATACCAGTCAATATCATCGATAAAGATAAAATCAGAACGAATTGCGGCTTTAAGTCTGGATTTCGAACCAAAGGGCGATCCATTCGATTGTTTATCCGATCTGCTTCATAATCGTGGTAATCGTTGATGGCCATTGAAGCTCCAACTATTAAGAATGGAATTGCTAAGCCTAAAATAGCAACTTCCCAATACTTTGGAAGAAGCTCCAAAACAATTAATATGGTATTTTTAGAAGGATCTTGATGGTGAACCAATACTACAATCATTCCTGCTGTTAACCCAGCCGCAGCTCCCATGATCCCAAGGGGTAATCGTGTGAGGTCATATATATCGTGAAAAAAGGTTTTTAGAGACAAATGATCTCCTCATGATAACACTATCTATCAACATCACCACGAATAAAAGCTTCCACTCTATCACGCGCTTCAAAATCAGGAATTTGTTCTGGAGGATGCTTAAACGCGTAGCTCGAGATAGAAATTAATGGGCCAGCAATATTACGGTCTATAGCTGTCTTAAGTGCACGTATAACGTCTATCATTACACCTGCGGAATTTGGACTGTCTATTACACTCAACTTAACTTCGATCGAAAGGGGTTGATCACCAAATTTTCTTCCTTCGAGTAATAAATAACAAATTTTCCGATCCTCTAAAAAGGGTACAAAGTCAGACGGACCTATCCGAGTCGGCGTATCATGAGGCAATATACTAGTTACTGCTTCAGTTTTACTGATTCGTTTAGTCTTCAGTCGAGATTCGAATTTCATGTTCTCGAAGTCTGTATTACCTCCCACATTGAGTTGGAATGTTTTTTCAATTTCGATACCGCGATCAAGCATTAGTTGGGCTAATACCCGATGTAAAATTGTAGCTCCCAATTGAGACTTAATGTCATCTCCAGCACAGGGAATCCCTCTCTCCTCAAATCTCTTCGGCCACTCTTTCTTGGGGTCTGATGCAATAAATGTAGGAATTCCATTAGCTAATGCCACATTAGCTTTTAAACATGCATCTGCATAAATTTTAGTAGCCTCTTCGCTTCCAACAGGAAGAAAATTAACCAAAATATCAGTCTTTGTCTCTTGAAGTACTTCAATGATATCAATAGGTTTCATTTGAGCTTCATCGTAACAATGAAACGGTTTGATCATATGAGGAGGAACACCATCAGAGATTGGGCCAGGATAGACTATACTTTCAGTTTCAGGAACATCAGAGAATTTAGGAGTACAGTTAGGGTGAACCCAAATCGCATCACTAATTTTTTTGCCTATTTTATCCTTATTGACTTCAAAAGCAGCAACGAACTCTAAATCCCGCACGTGGTAGTCGCCAAATTTAACATGCATCAATCCAGGGACAGTAGAATCCTCTTTTTCATTGCGATAATAATGAACACCTTGAATCAAGGCTGAAGCACAGTTACCCAGACCTGCAATTGCGACTCGAATTTTACTCATAGCATCAATCTTCCTTTGGAACTGATAAATCAATTTAAGACATATTATAAAACAGTCTCACCCTCCTTCATTGGAAATAAATTACTTTTTGGTTTGACACCTGATAAGTCTTAAATAATCTTTTACTCCTTTTTAAACACAAACCTAAGCATTTAGTAAGATGAAGATAGTTGATGGTACAAATGTTTATACAAATAATTAATGTCTGAGGTTTTTAATATATGAAAAATAGGCTATCCCTGAGACATGGCTTGTAATGCTTTCTCAATAGTTTCAGTAATACTTTTTAAAAAAGGCATCACCTTGTTCATCAATTTGTGACTTGTCCTAATTATGAGATACAATCCTGTTCCCCCAGTTAGATCATCAATGTAGTAAACAGTTTCACCTGTGTTAAGCACAACAGAGTCGAGGATTTGATTTAAAGATATTAGTTGCGATAAAGTATTTTCGAAGGAAGTAATTAGGTGAGCATTCAGACTTTCTAGTATCAGTAAATCATCACACTCACCTTCATTGTGAATCACCAAACCATCAGAATCTACAAGAGAAATGCAGGTGCCAGGTAATTTTATCCCACCAAAGGTTTCCTCCATAACACTGATGACTGCGTGAGTTCCCACGGTTAAAATCACCTTACTTGTTTATCTAAAATTCAACATCAAATTGGTCAAATCATTGATTATAATAATCTTCCCAAATTTAAGAGATTCCTGTCGTCAAAAGATGTGATCAGATGATCAAAATTCAGCTCGATAAAATAACCATCCATTTGGTCGGAAGTGAGCGACTTTCTTTTCCAAATGATTGCTGTGTTTATTTGGTTTCTGATTTTAATGCTTCTATTCTTGTCGACGCTGGGACGGGAAGTAAAGAGTCCATTAAAGCAATTATTGACAACATAAAAGCTATTGTGAATCCTACTCAAGTTGAGTACATTTTAGTCACACATGCTCATATCGATCATGTTGGTGGCTTAAAAAATATTAAAGGGTATTTACCACAAGCGAAAATCATTGCTCATGCCTATGCAGCCAAGGTGATCGAAAATGAAGATGCTGTATTGTCTGCTGCGAAATGGTATCGAACTGAGCTTCATTCTGTAGATATTGACATTAAGATTACACAAACCTATACTATTGAACTTTCAGGTGGTGTCTTTGATATTATTTTAACGCCAGGACATACCCCAGGGAGTGTTGTGGGATTGTTAACTACTCCTAAAGAACGTGTTTTATTTGGTCAGGATATTCATGGTCCATTTATGCCAGAATTCAAATCAGACATTGGTCAATGGCGGCAATCCATGGAAAAAATTCTTGATCTACAGCCTGATTACTTATGTGAAGGTCATTTTGGCATTACTAAGGGAAAAAAGAATGTCAAACATTTCATTAAGCGGTATTTGGATCAATTTTCCTAATAAAAATAGCTTCTTCAATCAAGGTATTAATCGTTTTTTTTAGCCAGAATAAAATGAGAAAAGTAGCAATAATCCTTCTTGCTGGCGAAGAATCTTCCAGATATAAAAATTCACTTAATTCTCAATTAAATAATTATCAGGAGAAGTTATTATCCAAAAAAGGCAATATTAGTTTACTAAAATTTGTTATTGGTGAGCTAAGACCATTTGGAGATATATTTATTGTAACCAAATGTAAAGAAAGAAAAGCGTAATATTCTGGCATTATTGAATGAATATATCCAAATAATAATGTTAAGGTCATCTCGGAGTATATTATTATATGTGATCAGATTACCAATTTTTAATGATTTCGATAAACGTACCATTAAAGGATTAAAGAACAAGTAAAAAAAAATATTATTAGTAGTAGTTAATGACGTAATTGCTGAGAAAAACATGATTACATAAGTGATTGGATGGTTAGGAGATTGAATGATATTGCCATTGTAATTTGTGGTGCAGCAGGCCAAGGTATTGCCACAGTAGAAGATTTACTTACTGGTATTCTGAAACAGGCTGGATATCACTGTTATAGTACTAGTGAATTCATGTCACGAATACGAGGAGGCACAAATTCAACCTTAATACGAGTTTCGTCTAATAGAATTAACCCTACATTCGTTGATCGCATTGACATTTTAATTCCTCTTCATTTTTCGGCTTTACCACACCTTAAACACAGAATAACATCAAAAACCATTATTCTGGGAGAAGAAAAGAATATAGATGAACAATATTGTGATAACCGAGAACAGATAATTAAAGTACCATTCTCCGAAATTGCGAAAGAAGTAGGTGGAGTTATCTATACTAACATTGTTGCGGTTGGAGTCTTTTTAGCATTTTTTGAAGTTAAAGAAGAGATATCACAAACATATCTGATTGAAATGTTTACTTTAAAAGGAAGTAAAATAGTCGAACAGAATATTCAGGCATGTAAAAGAGGATATTCAATCGGGAATGAGCTAGTTAATTCTAGAAAGTTTAGAAATACACTCCAGAAGGATAATTCAGTACTTAATGACATTATTCTGAGTGGTGCTGAAGCTATTGGAATGGGGGCGATTGCAGGAGGATGTAATTTTATTAGTTCGTATCCAATGTCACCAAGCACAAGTGTTCTTGTGTTTTTATCTCATTATGCGAAGAATTTTGACATAGTAGTTGATCAGGCCGAAGATGAAATAGCAGCCATCAATAAAGGTATTGCCGCGTGGTATGCTGGTGGAAGGGCAATGATAACAACATCTGGAGGAGGTTTTGCATTAATGACCGAAGGAGTGTCATTATCGGGTATGCTTGAAATACCTATGGTTCTACACATCGGCCAACGCCCTGGCCCAGCAACAGGATTACCCACAAGAACTGGTCAGGAAGATTTACAGCATGTTTTAAATGCAGGGCACGGAGAATTTGCAAGAGTCATTTTAGCACCTGGAACACCTGAAGATGCTTTCTATTTAACACAAAAAGCATTCAATCTTGCAGATAAATATCAAATCCCAGTCTTCATATTAACAGACCAATTTTTCCTTGATTCACACTATTCCATCCCAGATTTAGATTTATCCAGCATAAAGAACGATAAGTATATTGTGAAAACAAATCGAGACTACAAACGCTATCGGCTTACTGATGACGGAATATCCCCCCGAGGTATTCCAGGTTATGGCGATGGACTCGTAAATGTTGACAGTGACGAGCATGATGAAGATGGCCACATCACTGAAGATGTTCATGAAACTAGACCAAAGATGGTTGAAAAAAGACTCTACAAAAAACTCAATTTGCTTAGGAAAGAGATTTTAGAACCTGAACTAATAGGAAATAAGGATTATAAAATACTAGTGATTGGGTGGGGATCTACATATGGTGTAATTAAGGAAGCCATCGAAAATCTTGGGAAAGATGACATTGCATTCCTTCACTTCTCACAAGTCTATCCATTAAACTCTAACATTAGTGAGTTTCTAGAGAAAGCAGAGAAAACAGTTATCTTAGAAAACAACGCAACATCACAATTTGGTAAAGTACTCAAATTAGAACTTGATCTTGATATAAATGAGAAATTTCTCAAATACAATGGTATGCCTTTCTCTGCAGAGGAAGTTATAGCTTATCTTGACAAAATTTAGGGGTTTGTAGAATGACAACAGAATTGTTTGATATGCCTAAAGATACTGATATTGCATGGTGTCTTGGATGTGGAAACTTTGGAATTCTACGTATAGTAAAAACAGCACTAACAGAGCTGAATATTAAACCAGAAGAATTGGTAATGGTTTCAGGTATTGGACAAGCAGCGAAAACTCCTCATTACCTTAGAACAAACATATATAATGGTCTTCATGGACGAGCAGTAGCTGCTGCATTTGCAATCAAAGCTGTAAACCCTAATCTTAAAGTAATTGTCGAAACTGGAGACGGATGTTCCTTTGGAGAAGGAGGTAACCACTTCATTCACAATATCCTTCGAAATCCTGATATCATCCACCTTGCACATGACAATATGGTTTATGGTCTTACTAAAGGTCAAGCCTCTCCCACAAGTCAATATGGTTTTATTACCCCCGTTCAAGTCCAAGGAGTCACAAACGAACCATTTAATCCAATTACATTAGCAATAGCTCTTGATGCAGCATTTGTTGCTAGAGTTTTTGTAGGAGATCAAGAACAAACAAAAGAAATCATTAAAGCGGCAATTATTCATAAGGGGTATTCATTTGTTGATATTTTACAACCATGTGTAACATTTAATAAGATAAACACTTGGAAATGGTTCAAAGAGAACATTTACTACTTAGAAGACTCATATGACCCCAATAATAAAGTAGAAGCTTTCAAACGAGCAACAGAGAAAGGGAAAATTCCCCTAGGTATTTTTTATACTACTACAAAACTTACTTTTGAAGAAAATCTACCAATATATAAAAAAAATAAAGATCCACTTTACTTGAGAGACGTGAAACTAGATAAACTAATGGAGCTCTTAGATTCAAAAAGGAATTAAAAAAAGGATTCAAAACATGATTATGTATTGATTGGTGGTTCATTTGGCAATAAAAGAGGTTTTGATGATTGGAAATCCAAAACTCAGAGAACAATCTTCTGATGTATCTGATTTTGGAGAAAATCTCACAAAAATAATACAAGATTTGAAGGATACTCTTACACATCTTCAAGGAACTAAGGAAATTGGTAGAGCTCTAGCTGCTCCTCAAATAGGATATATGAAAAAGGTTATTTATTACGGCTTACCAGAAAAACCCTTTATAATGGTAAATCCAAGAATAACCTTGAAAAGTGAAGAAAAATTTTGGGTATGGGATAGTTGTTTCAGTTTTGATGTCGCTTTTTTTGTAGAAATTTTACGTCATAAGAAAATAAAAATTAAGTATCAGGATGAAAAAGGAGAAAGAATGGAGAAGGAGTTCGAGAAGGATATGTCAGAGTTGATTCAACATGAAACAGATCACTTACAGGGCATCCTCGCAACAGATCACTTGACAGATGTTAAGAGAATAATTCTTAGACAAGAATGGGAAAAACGATTCGCCTAAAAAGAGATTGTCAGCTAAACCCTGAAAGTGGTGGGATGAGAAAAATAACAGTGGTTTCGTTAAGAGAGGGGTTAAAAAGATCGCAAAAAATTCCAAAAGCCGTTTGTTGAAGTAATTATATTCTTTAAAATTCGTTGAATAAATATAAACATATTTTTATTCCTAGGATGGTGTCAATTTGACCTAAATGACAAGAGTTCCAATAAAAATTGGACGTGAAATGTCTTCTGGTGAATTAACAAGCGAATATTGGATACGTAAAGGAAATTTATCTTTAACATTTAAGGAGTTTAAATCGAAGGAGATTGTAGAATTTGCATTAAGAGTCACTGGTTGAAATGTGATTTCGGTTTCGATTCCATCTGGTAGAATTTCAACAACAGATGTTAAAATGATACGAATATCTGATTTATTTTTAACCTTAAATACTCCATTTTTATTGAGATCAATATGCAAAACATTAGAATACTGAAAATGAAGAGCTTCTTCAATTGCTTTTATTTGCCCTGGAGAAAATTGTATCCGTTTTTGCTGCAATACAGGAAGGATTTTAGAAAATTGCCACGTTTTTAACCAATTACATAACAAAATAGAGACTTTATTTGAGATTTCTGGGGGAATATGGTAATTGAGGTCAAAAGGGATGCCAAGAAAACATGCTAACGTAAGAAAATTCATATTCTGGCTATTAGAGAATAATTGACCAAATAAATTGGGTAAAAAATGTCGTGAGGACATCTTAACAAGATTTAATGGGAGATTAATAAATATAATAAAGTCTTGTGTTTTCCATGGAAAATCATAATATAATGAAACTTTATATAGTATATTAAAGAGATCAGTGAGCTCCAATGTATTCCATGGATCCAATTTGTTTAGAATTTCAAATGAATTTCGATTTTGCATTATTGGTGTATTTTTATATTTTTTGAACGATATAAGAATTTTTAACGCGAGTGCTTCTGCTAGATCCTCATTCTGTCGAATTGGAGAAGGAAGAAAATAATAAATTGAGTAATAAGCAAAAATATTTCCCAAATGTGGACTTTGATAAGGAACTTGAATAAAGTCTTTTCCTGGTAGAGTACCAAAAATTCCTTTAGCTTCCTTGTTTATTCCTTTTATTAATGGCCGTTTTCGACGGTGACTCTTAGAAATCATTAGCTTTTTTGCTAATTTAACCCAAAGTCGTTGAAAACGTCTATCTAGCTGATAGTCTTGTTGAGCACGAGTTACAGACTTTTCAGCTGGAGGATATCGGGCTACTTTTTTTGATTTAGCACAGATATCCTTATAGACATCTTCTAGGTTATGATGGACTTGGAAATATGATTGACCATGAATAATCTTCCCCTCGATATCAAAGAGATACAATCGCAACTCTTTTTTGGAATGAATTAGCGCTATATATGATAATCCTGAATCACTCTTCAGAACAAGACTCGGTACATTTGGTAATCCTTTTTTGATGACAATTTGTCTTTTTATGCGACGTAATTCGCCCCATTCGGTACCTTTCTCTTTCACCTCTCTTCGCACAAACTTCATCAATTCTTTTTTAACTTCTCGTCGGGACATCATCCTTCTTGTCTTTGTTCATCTATTTAAACTTCATCACAGATTGTGGAAGAATACTTTTCAATGATCTTCAGAACAGGATACAATGCTTATGATGAAATTACAAGTGAGATTATTCGGACGACTTGGAGCGAATTTGGGATCCAATGTCGAATTTGAATTCTTAGAAGTACCTACAATTCGTAAAGTTATTCATGCATTAGTCCAAAAAGATCCATCGCTTGAATCACTGCTTCTTAAGAATAATAAATTGAACCACGGCACTGTTCTCTTAGTAAATGGCCATATTGTTGATAGATCCAAGTCTGTATTAGACTTGAGACTCAGCACAAAAGATCGTGTCACTGTCGATCGTCTTGGATTTCTTGAGATTGTTGGGGGAGGATGATAAAGAGAATCTAAAAATGTGGTGAATATTTTCATGACTAATTACATTGGAAAATCAATTCCTCGAAAAGATGCTTTTGACAAAGTATCAGGTGCTGCTGTTTATGCTTTTGATATAGACAATATTCCAGACATGCTGTTCTGTAAATTTCTAACTTCACCCCATGCTCACGCCCGAATTGTCTCTATTGATACTTCAAGTGCAGAAAAAATTCCTGGAGTCGCAGCAATCGCAACAGGTAAGGATTGGCCCGTAAAAATAGGATTATATGCAGGAGATCGTGACATTTTAGCTGTAGAAAAGGTAGTTTGGATCGGTCAACCAGTAGTTGCAGTCGCAGCTCAAACTGAGGAGATTGCTGAACGAGCATTGGAGGCAATTGAGATCGAATATGAGATACTTCCAGCAATTCTTGATCCTGTGGCTGCTAAAGATTCAAATGAGATTCTTGTCCACGAGAAGATGGCAGAGTATGGACACTCGTCTGCTTTTAATCCTGTTCCTGGTACCAATATAGCAAATCTATTTAAATTACGGAAAGGAAATATTAAAGATGGTTTTTCTAAAGCTGACTTAGTTATTGAAAATACTTTCAGAATGCCTCAAGTAGCTCATGCCTATTTGGAACCAATAGTTTCTATTGGTCATTATTGTTCTGATGGAACTATTGAAGTGTGGTCATCCGCACAATCACCTTTTACTGTAAGATATCTTCTGGGAGTGACATTTGCTGTACCGATTTCAAATATCACAGTCTATACTCCTTATATAGGTGGAGGATTTGGGGGAAAAGCAGGCCTTAATTTCGAACCTTTAGTAGTTTTACTCTCACGTAAAGCAGGTAATAGACCAATAAAACTTCGATTGACTCGTGAAGAAAATTTTAGAAGTGCTCCTATTCGCGTAGGGATGATGGCTCATATTAAAACGGGTGTAACGTCAGATGGTCGAATCACTGCAGAAGAAATCGAATATATCTGGGATTCGGGAGCATTTGCTGATTATGCTGTCAATGTAGGTCGAGCAGCTGGATATGTGTCTATTGGACCTTACGACATTGACAATATCAAGTCCGATTCTTACACTATTTATACAAACAAACCTTATGCGACCGCATTTCGTGGGTTTGGCCATATGGAATTGCACTGGGTTATTGAACGACAACGTGATTTTACTGCAAACAAGATTGGTATGGATCCAGTTGTATTTCGGAAGTCCAATACATTAAAACCTGGTAAATCAGTGACCGCTAACCAAGACCGTCTTAGAGAGGATGCAGGAAGTATCGATCAATGTTTAGACAAAGTTTGGATCGACCTAAGGGAGAATTTATCTAAAACATCTCCTGAAAAACCATGGTTTTTTAGGGGAATTGGAATTGCAGGCTTTATGAAAGGTCCTGCTCAACCTCCAAATAGTGCTTCTTCGGCTTATGTTAAATTTAGTGAAGATGGGGGAATTTTAGTCTCTGTTGGAACATCAGAGATGGGCCAAGGGACTATTACAAGTCTTGCCCAAATAGCAGCTGAAGAACTGGGTCTTCCTATTGAAAAAGTTAAAATTATGGGAGACCGTGACACTGATCGCGATGCTTACACATGGCAAACTGTGGGATCTCGCTCTCTGTTCATGGATGGAAATGCGGTCAGAGATGCCTGTAAAGATGCAAAAGGACAAATTTTTGAGATTGCAAGTCAAGTTTTACGTGTCCCTTCAGAAGATTTAATCCTTAAAAATGAATTAATCTTCCCAAAAGGCGAAAAATGGAAACATCTGAGTCTGGCTGAACTAGTTATGGGATATATGTATCCTACTGGTGAATCAATTGGAGGACCCATTATTGGGAGAGGAAAATACATAGCAAAAATGACTATGTTAGATCCAGAAACAGGTGCAGGAAAACCTACGATTTTTGAAACTTTTGGAGCTCAAGGGGTCGAAATAAAGATAAATGCTCTAACGGGAGAAATTACCATCAAACGCTTAGTATCTGCGTTTGATATTGGGAAAGCAATTAATCCTGAATTGTGTAAGAGTCAAATCATAGGAGGAGGTGTAATGGCATTATCAATTGCAATGAATGAACAACTACAGTACAATGAGGAGGGCAACCTCCTTAATCCAAATCTAGTAGACTATGTAATCTCTCGTGCAGCTGATATTCCAGAAGAATTTGTATCCTATCTAATAGAGAACCCACAAGAAGATGGGCCTTATGGTGCAAGGGGCATAGGGGAGTTAACAATGCTAGGAGTACCCGCTGCAATAGGGAATGCCATTTTTAACGCAATAAGTGTCCAAATTAATGATTTACCTCTCTCCCCAGAGAAAGTATGGTCAGAAATCCAACAACAACGTCCAGAATTGTTGGCGTCTTTAAAACAGAAAATATTTGAGGATTAATGATGACAGAAACCATTTCATATGTAGGCCTACCTAAATTCGAAATAGAAGTTCCTAACTCCTTAGAAGAAGCATTAAATTTACTTCATATTCATCAGACCAATTGCAAACCTCTTGCAGGAGGAACTGATTTACTTGTGGACCTTCGTCATCGATTGATTCAACCAAATGTGATTATTGATGTAAAAAACATTCCTGAGTTAAAGAAGCTTGAATTTACTCCAAATGAGCTAACAATTGGCGCAGCAGTACCTATTTCCGAAGTATTGACACTGTCTCAAATAAAAACGTATTATACTGCATTATATCAAGCTCTTAATGATATGTGTGATGAAATTCTAAGAAACAGGGCAACTATAGGGGGAAATATTGCAACAGCTTCTCCAGCTGCTGACACCGCAGGCCCGCTTTATACTCATCAAGCTGTTGTCGAGGTTCAGTCCAAATCAAAAGGGAGTAGATTAATAGCGATTGATAAATTCTTCAAAGGGGTAAAAAAGAGTGATCTTGCTCCAGATGAGCTCATAGTGTCGATTAATATGCCTAAACCTACTATTAATACTAAATCAGCCTTTATGAAGATGAAACGAGGAGCAGAAGATTTGGCACTAGTGGGGGCTGCAGGATCACATAATCAGGAGCACACTTACCTAGGTTTCACAGCTGTTGCTCCTACGCCTGTCTTTCTAGATATTTCTAATCTTATTATTGAGAAAAAAATATCTGAAAATGTATTTCAATCTATTTGGAAAGAAATTGATTCAAAAATTAGCCCAATTACAGATGTCCGTTCCAGTAGAGATTATCGAATCCACATTACTGAAATTTTAACCAGATTGATCCTCAAGGAGATAATTTTATGAAAAAGCAGATAACACTTACAGTAAATGACAAGATTCATGAAATCCTAATAAAATCCAATGAAACCCTTCTTGACATTCTTCGTAACCACTTACGTATCACATCTGTCAAAGCAGCCTGCTGGCAAGGTGATTGCGGACTATGTACGATTCTCCTTGAAGGTGTTCCCATTAAATCTTGCCTAGTATTGGCTTACGAAGCTGATAATAAAAGAGTAATAACAGTTGAGGGTTTATCAATAGAAGGGAGCGTTTCAAAGCTCCAAGAATCATTTATTAACAATGGGGCCGTGCAATGTGGTTTTTGTACATCTGCATTTCTTCTTATGGGCCATTACCTTTTAAAACAGGGCAAGCCACTAGAAAGAAAGGAGATTGAACATTTATTGAATGGGATTATTTGTCGATGTACTGGCTATAAGCAAATTATTGATTCAATACTCGCAGTTAGTTCCATCTCATCAGAATAGTCCAATATATACAAACTTTATTCAATGAATGTCATTTTTAGGAAATAAAGATAAATTGCTGGTATTTAATTGAAAATAAAGTCAGATTGCCTTTATTGTTTGTATTATCGGGCAAAAAAACAAGTTGAAAGGTTAACTACAGATGAGGAGCTTCGTTTCAATGCTCTAGTAGGTGTCATTCAGATTATTTCGGAGCATGTGAATTCCAATGCTTCTGAAAGAATTCTTCATCCTCTTCGACTTTGTCCCAGCTATATTGGTACTAAACGTGATAGGTTTCTACAAAATTACTTCCAAGTAGACGACACTTATAAGCAGGAAAAAGCACATTTGAAAGCGCAAACTAACAAACTTTGGCATATGATTCAAAGAAAGGTAAATTCTATCAATAATCCAAAAAAACAATTTGAATTAGCTTTAGCACTAGCTACTGCAGCAAATATCATCGAGTATGACCTTTTAGGCCAAGAAAATGAATTCAATTTAGAAGAAAATCTTCAAAATGTCTTTGATTCTGCAGAAAAAGATTGGGATACATTTTCTATTGAACTCCTTCCTATTTTTTTTTCTGAAATTGCAGGGGCGTCTACTATTCTTTATTTGACAGATAATGCAGGAGAGGCTATATTTGACTTTAAAGTTATTGACATTCTTCTGGAGCAAGGCAAAAAGGTAACTGTTGCAGGAAAAAGTAAGCCAATTCTGAATGATGCTACTTTATCGGACTTACGAGATTTTTGGTGGGAATTAGATCTTGCAACTCGTCCAGAAATTATCTCTATAGGTACAAACTCTGTAGGTTTACTTTTAGATGAAGTCTCAGACGAATTTCGTGAAACCATTAGAAGAACTGACTTAATTATTGCAAAAGGGATGGGTCACTATGAAACTCTTCCTGAATATGATTGGGATCAATCAGTATGGTGTCTCTTTCGTTCAAAATGTGAACCTGTAGCAAAAGAAGCGAATTCTTTTATAGGAAAAACCTGCATTCGCAAAGTTGACTAGATCAGGAATAAGCATAGATGTCACCAGAAAGGAGAAAACGAACATTACCTACTTCAGCATCTATCGCTGCGGCCGCCTTCAACATTCCAGTGATGGTTATTGCAGGATTAATCATTGGGTACCTCTTATCAGCAAACCAAGAATCTCCATTACGAGATGTTGTAATAATTGGTATGCCCATCCTATTCTTTGCCATAGCAATAGTTGAGCTTTACTACACGGTAAGTAAACAGCCATTTCAACGGTTTTCTTCGAAATCCTCATTTCCAGGTCTAAACAAGCTAATAACCGCAGAAGAAGAGGAGGAGGAAGAAGAGGACTGTCTTTAATAAGAAAATCAGGGAGCTATTATTTGTCCAATAGCTAGGTAGAGCATAAAAGCAATAACGAAACCAAAGACACCAATACCTTCTATGAAAGCAATGAAAATAATAGTCCGCCCAAATACTTCTGGACGTTCAGCAATTGCACCAATAGCAGCAGAGCTGGCAGTTCCCAAAGCAAGTGCAGCTCCTACTCCTGCAAGTCCCATGGCTATCCCTGCTCCAATAGCCAATCCGAAGATCGCTTGTCCATAATCTAATTCCTGAGTTGGTTCCTGAGGTTCTTGAGTAGTTACAGGACTAGCTACCACAGAGCTAACCATTATTAATAGACTGAGAAGAATTAATGCCATTAGACCTATAAAGAGTTGCAATTTTATAATTTGCTTCTTCTGTTGGATGTTCATTCATGTTTCACAACCATTTAGTTTTTGTTATTATGTTCATTCTTTTTTTTTAATTGGCTAGATGATGTTATTTGAAGTAAATTAACAGTTCACGGGCAAATTTGAGATCTATTCCTTTCCATTTTGTTTCAAAGATTATTCGCAAGTTCTCTGTTTCTTGTAAACGAAATATAACATAAGACAAAAATATACCGATATGAAATGGATATCGAGCTAACATTGCAAATAATGCTTGAATAAACCATTCCTGTTGAAGCTGTTCAATCTTAATGATGGATTTTTTTTTCTCCCTATACTCACGATAAATCGCCTGAACTAGATCAGAATATACTGTGGTTTTTAAACTATCTATAGCATCAGAAAACGAGAAAGCCCTAACTGCTTGAGACAAATTAGAGCCTAATCGGTGATTTATTGGTATTAATTGAGTGAAAATCTCTTCTGGTGGAAAGTTAAGTATTTTACTTCTTAAAATGATATTTATATTATTTAGATCAATTTCCATTCCTATAATCTTTTGTGCAACCTCAAGATCCCTTTTATTTTGATATGGTATTATTGTTTCCCATAATTGCTTGTAATAAAAGTGATCAAGAGCATTTTCTAATAATAATACATTTTTTTGTTCTTTATATTCAACCATTACTGATTTCAGGGCTTCTACAACCCAGTGAGTCTGAAGACTTTGAATTAATTCTTCAATACTTTCAGTTTTTGAAATAATGGATAATTCGACTTTTTCTTCTGAAGTTACGGCATAGAACTCCTCTAATGATAGTGAGACGAGTTCTTTCGTATGAATTAGACGAATTATACGTTTTAATTTTTTAATATAAGATTTTTTTAAATAAAACTCTATAACATCACGAGCTTTCTCAGGAGCATCTTTAGTTAATTTAAATACTTCATTATAAACATTTTCATAAAGGAGCCGCTCCAATTCATTGGTGAAATTCATAGAGTTTGGATCTAAAGTAGAGAATGACTCTTGATAACGTGGAGTGTTTTGAAGATAAGTCAAACCTTCTTTCAGTGTACTTGATAACAGTCGTTCATAATCTGCAGCAGTTAGTAGCTGTCCTTTCCGGGCCTTAATTCGGGTATTTATGTACGAATACCGCTTTGCTTCAGTTATTTGCCCAAATCCCATGTTTATACGCTCAATGCATATTCTTAGCTACCTGTCGTAGTATATAATCGTGTTTCGATAAATGGTTGAAATAAATAACCTGATCCTTGAAAGTGAATTTTTGAAAAAAATTCAACCCAACAAAGACGTAAAGACTGAAGAAATGATACTAATAATTCTAGAGGGATTACTACAAACCCTCCTAAAATCATACCAGGAAGAAATTCAACAAGAGTATGTGCATTGCCAGAGAACAGTTGAATGAAAACTAGAGAAAGAGAGCCATGAACCATGGTGTAGGCGAAAATACGCGCAAATGAAATTGTATTTGAGATCATTGTAATTAGGTAGTCAAGTAATTCACCGATTCCATCCATTCCATGTCTAAAATGATAAATTGCTGATAAGATTAGAGGAAACAACATTAACGCGAGTGGATAACTTATATTTATTCCAGGGACAGAAAATACTGGAATTCCCCAATGTGCAGAACCTAGACTTTCAAATATAGTACCAATTGGACTGGTGAAGTCGATGTGATGATGTTGCATTAATTCCTGCTGATATTGAGCAATCGTTTGTAAGGCTTTCAAGTCAAATACTCCCTCTGTGGCTGTTAACCATTGTGTTGGATTTGGGCCAAAAGTGAATACTAGAAATACTAAACCAATGTAGAAAAGAAGGAACATTCCTGGAAGAAATATCGCCTCACTCTTATTATGACCCAATGCTCCCATAAACTGTATAACTAAAGCAGATCCAATAACTAATGCTCCTATAAAGATTGCAAGCTCTAACAAAGCAAATTGCCCCCCCTCGATTTCTGGGGAAAACCATAGAACAGGTAAGCCAACTTCTAAGGCATGATGACCCCCTAACCCTCGATAAGTCCCGAAAAGGAACCCGAATATCATAGCAGTTGTACCAACTGTGATTAGAATTAGGCCCCCTTTATCAATGTAACTCTGAAGTTCAGCAAGCATAGAGTTTTTGGAATACTTCTTAGGATTCAAAGTTAAGCCATAAAGTCCGATAAGAAGAACTATCAACCCGTCAATAACATCTCCAAACATTATACCAAAAAAGATAGGAATTAATATACTCAAGAATTTGGTGGGATCCCATTCTTTATATCCAGGGACACCAAACCCATAAACAAGACCCTCGAATGAACGTGAATAGATATTATTACGGATTTTGGTGGGAAATTCACTACTTTCAAGCTTCGGTTTAATAATCTCAGCTGTTATTGAAGGATCTATTTGCTGAATCTTCTTAAGAAATCGTTTTGATGCTTTTGCTGGGAGCCAGGCCCAGATAATATAATGTTGCTTTCTTAGTTGGGTCCGTTGGAGAATTCTCAATCTATTTTCTTCTAAAGATAGTTGTTCTTTCATAGCACGAATTTCTAGCTCATGTTCCTCCACCATCTCTTTTACATTTTGTCGCAGAGTTTTGATTTCTTTATTACGTTTTGTTAATTCCGTTTTTGCTTGCTCAATAGCTTCAGTAGGAGTACCCTTAAGTTCTTTAGGGAATTTAACTTCATCAAAACCTAATCCACTGAGTAAGCGATTCAGTGCTGCTTGATATGATTTCATTACTCCAACGAGACAAATCACCTTAGCTTTTCTGGAAGGAGAAGGAATAAATATAAAATCTCCCCCGGTGAGTTGATCAAGCGCCATTTCAAGACGATACTGACGAATTCCCTTTAAAAATCCAAGAACAGCATAGAAATGGCTTCCCTCTCCTATATCCTGGATATTTTGGATATCTATGTTTTTGATCGCCTTTAATGAACTGATCGTTTTCTTAAAATCAGAAATTTCCTCCTCAATGTTCTTTATAGATTTTAATTCTTTTATTAAAGGTTGAGTTGATTTTAATAAGGATTGTGCTTTATCATTAAGATCAGATAACGAAAGGTTTTCAAGATTCATGCTTCCGCTGTATTTTGAATCCATATTGCCCAAAATTTTTGTTATTTGGACAAACTCAGCAGATAGGTTGATGGTTTCTGTTTCTACATCTGATAATGACAACGGTTCAAACTGGGCTGTCTTTACTAAGTCAATAATCTCTAGTTCGAATTTCCTATTAATTTCATTAAGGAACAGCCTTCCTAGTTCCTTTTTAACTCTGATTTTGGCAATATTCATTTTTTCTGGGCGAAAACCCAAACGTACGCCTCCGTGGAATGTCCTTGGCAATTAATTCTCGACTTTAGGATTTCAATTATTATTTATTTCGCGATAAATTTATGAAATAAGGATGAAATTTATATTGTAATATAAGGAGAAAAAAAAAGAAAGAAAGACAAATTTGTTGATTTATGAAAGAGTTGTCCGTAAAATCCCGAGTAACAACAAGGTTTCCAAAATGGAGAATATTGAGATTAAAACTACAAAAAAAATAAATAATTTCCGTTTTTTCCCTGAAATATTCTCACAACTTTTGACAACAATAACTATCAATGATTTAAGAAAGTATCTGCATAAAAAACGTAATAAGCAGAGATTAAAAACTGATATTCCTCTTTCTAAACTATTTTTCCTCCTTGAAAGAGAACAACCCATCAATGCTATCTCACATCAAGTCCAATTATCTGAAACTATTGAATTAATTACAGGGACAATAGTCTCAAATGACATTAAGCAATATAGGGGGTTACTACTGAATATAGAAAGAGCAATGATCTATTTTTGCCTATTTTATTGGATTTTCCGTTTTTTTGAGGAACATAAAACTGCAATAATCTCTTTTGAATCCTATTCCTCTTTTCAATATATTTTTGAATCTTTATGGCAGGTTAGATTTCCATTTGGTTTAATTCGCCCAGCATCCATAATCCAGCCTTTAATTCTTTCGAAAATTCCAGAAATTAAAAATATTATTCTTTTCCAACAAAAAAACGCTTGGTTGATAGCAAAATATATCGAGAGAAAGTTAAAGATTGAAAATACTCTTGCAGAGCCGAAAATTCTTTCTTTAGATAATGTAAAAACTACAGGGATTACTGGGCCTATAGCACGAGCCTCGGGAGCTATTCCCTCATTAACTACACCGTCTTCTGTTCCTACAAGACAATCAGCACAGCTTTTTCTCAAGTACGCATATGCGACTGATAATAATCTATTGAATGTATTAAGAGTTGGTTATGTTGAATTGATTTTAGCAATAAATCGAATTTCTCAATTACTCAAAAATTTCCCAATCAAATCCTTAGATACATCAATTAAACCTTTGAATGGCGAAGCTACATCATCTTTTTCAACTGTTCTTGGTGAAAGTCATTTAACAGTGAATATATCGGATAATATGGTCCATTATTTCAATTTTATTCCCCCCCAAATGTCAAATATAACAGGATTCATAAAAATTCTTTCAAGCTATCCAATCTCTATGAGACCTATTATTTTACTCTTTTTCGATCCTGAAATGGGATATGATTTAGAGGGATAAATAATGATATCACCTCAGATACAACTTGTATTTTTTATTTTGATAGTATTTGTTCTTCTTACCTTATTAGCGTTGAATATATATCTAGTGAGCCGTTTTTTCTCTCGAAATAAATTTACGGAATTTACGAAAAAATCGCCTCACAAAAATACTATCCAGAACATTTCCCACCAGATTAATCTTCATACACAATTAAAAAACTTTGAGAACACTGTAATTGGGGTATGTCCTGTTGCAGCTATTACTCTTGAGAGGACTCCTGAAAAGCTCTTGATAGTTTCAGAAAAACGCTGTCTGGGCGAGGCTTGCCTTGAATGTCTTAGATTAATTCTATTAAAAAAAATTGAAAGTGAAAAATAAGAAAAAAAGCTTATTTTGCAGAAAAACGATCTTTAAATAAAAGAAGGGATTTGAAATTAGGGTTGAATGCCTAATTCCTTTTCCTTTTTAGCGATATCAAGTTTAGTCTTTACAACAGTATCAGGATTTAAGCTCATGGAATCAATACCGCATTCGACAAGGAAAGTAGCAAACTCTGGAAAATCACTTGGCGCTTGCCCACAGATGCCAATCTTTTTACCTTTCTCCTTAGCAGTATCAATAACTGATTTCACTAGCCGTTTCACTGATGTGTCGCGTTCATCATAAATATGAGCAACTAATTCGGAATCACGATCAAGACCAAGAGCAAGCTGTGTCAAGTCATTACTCCCAATGGAAAATCCATCGAATATTTCAGCAAAACCATCAGCTTCAATCACGTTAGACGGAATCTCAGCCATCACATAGACTTCTAATCCATTCTCACCTTGTTTCAAGCCCGCTTCAGCCATAGCCACAATGACTTTCCGGCCCTCTTCTACTGTGCGACAGAAAGGAATCATGGTAATGACATTAGTTAAGCCCATTTCATCTCGAACGCGTTTAATCGCTTTACATTCCATGATAAAGGCAGGTTTGAAGCTTGGATCATAATAACGTGAAGCACCCCGCCAACCGATCATTGGATTGGATTCATCAGGTTCATAAAGTGATCCTCCGATTAGATTAGCATACTCATTTGTCTTAAAATCTGATAAGCGGACAACAACATCGTTAGGATAGAAACCAGCAGCAATACGGCCGATTCCCATTGCTAGGTTTTCAATAAAGAACTCTTCTTTATCTTCATATGCTGCAGTTTTCTCATCAATTTTACGAATAATTTCTCGAATTTCACCATCTATATCAGCTTTTTCTTTGAGCTCATCGTAGTGATGTAAAGCAAGGGGATGGATTCCTATATAGGAGTTTATGATGAATTCTTCTCTTGCTAATCCAACCCCATCGTTGGGTATCTGGCCTTGGTCGAATGCTTTTTCAGGAATACCAACATTCATCATAATTTTAGTTCGAGTTTTAGGCATTTCATCTAAGAATATTCTTTCTACATTGAAAGGAAGGATACCCTCGTAAATAATACCCTCTTGTCCTTCTGCGCATGAAGCAGTGACCTCCATTCCATCTTTCAGCACTTTAGTTGAGATTTCTGTTCCAATAACTGCTGGAATCCCGAGCTCTCGTGAAACAATAGCTGCGTGGCAAGTACGCCCACCACGATTTGTAATAATTGCAGATGCTATTTTCATAATTGGCTCCCAGTCAGGATCCGTCATATCAGTAACTAAGACTTCGCCTTTCTTAAATTCATGAATTCGTGAAGATTTCTCAATGACATTAACCTTACCCTGTCCTATTTTAGATCCAACCGCTTGACCTCTAACTAGTTCTTTCCCCTTTTCACTCAAAACATAAGTCTCAATTACATTAGATGCTTTTTGAGAATGCACTGTTTCTGGTCGTGCTTGAACTATATAGAGTTTTCCGTCACCCTCGTAATCTCCATCTCCGTTTTTAGCCCATTCTATGTCCATGGGTTTTCCATAGTGATCCTCAATTATTGTTGCCCACTTAGCAAGCTGGATAGCTTCGTCATCATTAATACAGAAAGATCTTCGCATAGATTCAGGTGTGTCAACATTTTTAGTTGGCCGACGTTGATCTGAGGTGTAAACCATCATTTCTTCTTTGGTCCCGAGACGTTTTCCAATGATAGGGCGCTTTCCTTCCTTTAACGTCGGTTTAAAGACGTAGAATTCATCAGGATTCACAGCTCCTTGCACCACATTTTCACCTAGACCGAAAGCACCGGTAATATATACCGCGTCTTTAAAACCAGATTCAGTATCAATAGAAAATATTACACCAGAAGAGGCGGCATCGGAGCGTACCATTACTTGCACTCCTATTGAAAGATAAACATCAAAATGCCCAAAACCCTTGTCTTCTCTATAGCTTATCGCCCGATTCGTAAAAAGACTAGCAAAACATGAACGACAGGCAAATAAAAGAGATTCTTCTCCTCGAATGTTGAGATAAGTTTCTTGTTGGCCCGCAAAAGATGCGTCAGGGAGATCCTCTGCAGTAGCACTGGAACGGACTGCAACATCAACGTCAACTGTACTTGTTTCATCACAAAGACGATGGTATGCTTTTCGGATCTCCTCTTCCAAATCATCAGGAAGTTTGGCGTATCGAATTATCTCTCTAACTTTTCTTCCACGTTCCTGAAGGTTACGAATATCATGAGTGTCTAATCCTTCTAATGCTCCCTTAACTGCATCTTCAATTCCAGCGTCCTTTAAAAGATGACGATAAGCAGCTGCAGTTATAGCAAAACCATTAGGGACTAAAACTCCCTTTTCCTTGAGACTATGATACATTTCACCTAGAGAGGCGTTCTTTCCTCCAACTAACGGTACATCTTCGATCCTGAGCTCATCGAACCAGATAACGTACTTTTCGCTTTTATTTTCCGACATTGTTTAACACGTCTATGAATTAGTAATAAAATTTATAGATTAAGACGAATTCCTTTCTGAATTTAGTTTATTTCGCCAAGTAGACCCTTTTAAACAAAAATATATATATTTAATTTAATACAGGATTACGTTTTTAATTTATAATGACCTTATGAAAACTCTAAAAAAGTGGAAGTCCTTTTGATCCAGTTCAGAGATTTTCAATAAAGAAAGAAGAAAGCAAATCAGAAAAAAGAAAGAGAAAAATCCTTTTTATCGTACAACAGGATATTTCTCGTAAAAGAAAAGACTGAGGTTCAGAGGTGCTGGAATTTTGTACCTGCATACGTCGCTTGATCACCCAACAGTTCCTCAATTCGGATTAACTGGTTATATTTTGCTAATCTTTCAGAGCGACATGGAGCACCTGTTTTGATCTGACCTGTTTTTAATCCAACCACTAAATCTGCTATGAAAGGATCCTCTGTCTCACCAGATCTGTGAGACACCATTACTGTCCAACCATTATCCTGACTAAGTTTTGCTGCATTAATACTCTCTGTGACTGATCCAATCTGGTTAACCTTTAACAAGAGTGCATTACAAGCTTTAGAATCAATGGCTTTTTGAATACGGTTGACATTTGTAACCAACAAATCATCACCAACAATTTGGATTTTATCTCCATTTCTCAGAGTAAATTTCTGAAAAGTTGCCCAATCATCTTGATCAAAAGGATCCTCGATAGAAATTATAGGGTATTTTTCAATAAAACCTTCGTATACCTCTACAAAAGCATCTTTGTCTAACGCTTTGCCATCTACGATATATTTTCCATTTTCGTAGAATTCAGATGCTGCAGGATCCAGTGCTAGCTGAAATCTCCCTGTATGACCAGCCTCATCGATTGCTTCCATTATAAGCTTCAATGGCTCTTCAACTAGGCTTAAAGGAGGAGCAAATCCACCTTCATCACCTACATTAACAGCGGTGACTCCGTGTTTCTTTTTAATGATCTTTTTCAAGGTATGATACACTTCGACACCTAAAACCATTGCTTCCTTAAAAGTAGGCGCATCTACGGGCATTAACATAAATTCTTGGAAAGCAATATCATTTCCACCATGCTCTCCACCGTTGATCACATTTAGACTCGGAATAGGCAACACAAATTGGTCATTACCTCGAAGATTTCCTAGATGATGATAAAGGGGGATACCTTGGCTTTGAGCTCCCGCTTTGCATACTGCCATGGAGACCCCTAGAATCGCATTGGCTCCTAGTTTTGACTTATTTTCAGTTCCATCAATTTCAAGCAGAAGTTTGTCGATTTCAGTTTGATTTTTGGGATCCAAACCAATTAATTTTGACGCAATATTGTTCACATTCGTAACTGCTTTCGAAACTGATTTTCCCATGAGTCTGGTACCACCATCTCTCAATTCAAGAGCTTCATGTATACCAGTACTTGCACCTGAAGGCACCATGGCGCGAGTAAACGAACCATCATCAAGTCTGCAATCCACTTCGACAGTGGGATTTCCACGAGAGTCAAACACTTCTCTTGCATGAATATTTTTGATTTTCATTTTAAATCTCCTTAATATTTGAAAAAAAGGTTAATGAATTATTTTCTTGATTGTTTGCACTACAATATTCTTTTTTTCTCTTCTGATAAACTTTTATATGTTATTGCATTTTAATTCTTCTTTTTTTCCTGATCCATCTTTCTTTTCCAAATTTCTGAATATGAGATCCATGGATCGGGAACTCTTACCGTGAGAGCATTAGATTTAGTTACAAAGGTTTCAGGTAAATACCCCATAATTTCACCATCAACCTGATATAAACATTGCTTTTTTGGAGAGTCTACATGTATTGTTGAACCTTCAAAGGTTTCTACACTTTTATGATTGACATGCTTGCCATTATAGACCTTGGGAAAAACTCTAAGAAGGGTGATTCGACTGATCTTACATAAGGTTGTTAACGCAAATTTTCCATCTGTTATTTCTGCGTAAGGACAAATGTGCATACCTCCCCCATACCGTTTTCCATTTCCTATGGCAAGTAACATTCTTTGACCTTCGATTAGGGGATTTTCATCACATCTTATCACCAGATCGTATGGCTTAAACTTCAGTAACGTCTTCAAAAGAGCTATTTGATAATTTTGTGTCCCACTTAACCTTTTTGAACCTTTATTGGTACGATCAGCTACTTCTGCATCAAATCCCATCGAAGCTACACCTGCAAAATACCGATCAGCAGTTTCACAATAACCTACATCAAATGCTTTATTTTGGCCTTCTGCTAAACACTGGACAGCTGCTTCCAGATCTCCCTCTGGAATCCCATAAACAGTGGGAATGTCGTCGCCTGTGCCGACAGGAATTGCAGAAAAGACTCCAGGCCTTTTAGCTCTCAGGACACCATTAAGTACTTCATTTGCAGTTCCATCACCACCAACAGAACACATTATCATGTACCCCTCATTAACACGAGTTTGAGCAATTTCAATTGCATGTTGTGAATGCGTGGTAAACTCGAAATCGTATTCTAATCTATATTTGTCTACTAATGGCTTTATTTGCTCATACCAAAGCTTTTCAACACGTCCTCCAGCAGCCACAGGATTAATAATTAAAAAATACTCTTTCATTATTGAGCCCTTGATTGAAATTTGCTTTCAATTATTTAGGAAGCATTTTTAGAGTTTTCTTACATTAAAAAAAAGTGTCCTTAAACTCAAGAAAAAAGAGGAATAAAATAACTCTTATTGGAATACTCATCCAATAATTAAAATTAGAGTTTTTTTATTAGTTCGGGAAGGACTTCGTGAAGATCAGCAATAATTGCATAGTGAGCAACATCAAGCATTGGAGCTTCTTCATCTGTATTAACAGCAATTATTGTTTTAGAGTTCCTCATACCAACAAGGTGTTGAATAGCTCCAGAGATTCCACAACCAATGTAGAAATCAGGTGTAATTGTTTTCCCTGTTTGACCAATCTCATGATCGTAAGGTACCCAATCTGCGTCTACAGCTGCACGACTTGCTCCAACTTCGCCACCAAGTGTTTTAGCTGTTTCATGAATGATTCCAAACTTTTCCTTACCCCCTACACCACGGCCACCTGCAATAATTAGCTTTGCTTTCGTAATATCAACGGATACCTTGGCGATTTTTTCTTCTACAAAAGTCTCTCGTTTATCACGTTCAGAAATTACAGGGGCAAAGTCCGTAACCTCTCCAGATAATGATTCATCAATTTCAGCTTCAGGATTATTACCACCTAAAATTGTCACAAAATTCATTTGATTCTTATCAGCTGACATTGTCCCGAGAAGTTTCTCTTCAAAGAGAGGATGAATTCCAACAAGATTATCACCTTCAAGAACTAAAGATGTCACGGATGCGAATATAGCTGAGTTGAACCTGGCTGCTAATCGAGGGATTATTTCCTGTCCATAAAGACTTGCTCCTGCCATGATGATAGTAGGTGGTGAAAATTGCTTGACTAGCTCTTCTAATGTTCGAGTATGATAAAGGATGTTTATTCCAGCAAATTGTGCATCATCAACCTTGTAAATTTTCTTTATACCATATTTAGTCGCGTTGACGGCTAAATCATTGATACCATGACCTAGCATAACTCCCTCAATATCTACACCCAGATCCTCACTCAGTTTTTTTGCCACAGTAAGACATTCCTTTGTTATCCCTGTGATTTTTCCTTTGGCAATTTCAATAACCACAATTAACTTTGTCATTCCTCTTCACCTCTTATTTGTATGCTCCCAGGTTTAACCCTTTGTCTTTAAGTGCTGATAGCAGATTATCTATCAATACAGGTACATCATCGTCTTTAAAAACAACACACTCTTCCATGCGCGCTGGAGGTTGCTCAATTTTGGTGAACTCGACATTGGTGTCAAGAGCTCCAGCTTCTAATTTGTCTATTTCCCAGACAGGAACTTTAGTTCTGCTAGCTTTCATAATTCTACGGACACTAGTATAGCGAGGTTCTTCGAAGTCACCACTGGAAGCAATACTAAGAACTGCGGGTAATTGGAGTTCAATTGTTCTAGTACCACCCTCAATAACTTTTTCAACATTAATTTTATCACCATTTAACGAAATTCTTTCAACCCAAGAGGCAGTGGGAAGATCAAGAAACTCAGAAACCATGGGAGCCATTGTTGCCGTACCATAATCATAGCTTTGCATCCCAAAGAGAATTAAATCATAAGTTCCAATTTTCTTGATGGCAGCTGCAAGAATTTTAGCAACAGAAAAGAAATTAATCACACGTGCTTCTGAGTTTTCGATTCGAAAGGCTTCATGACACCCCATTGCGATTGCTTCTTTGACAACCTTATCAGCCATATCAGAACCTAGACACACTGCAGTGACTTTTCCATCACCCTTTTTCTCAACAATCTGAAGAGCGGCTTCTATGGCGTGCTTATCATAATTATTCGTCATAACGTCAGCTTTGTCGTCTCTATCCCCTGGAAAGGTTTCATCAGGCCCTAGGGGTGCATTTCTATCTATTGTTGCTTTGATAAATACAATAATATTCATATTTCCATTCCATCCTGATTAATTATTCAGCTCGAGCTTGGGTTCCACGAGAAATAATTGTTTTCTGCATTTCGGACGTTCCCTCGTAAATTGTGAGCACTCTAGCATCTCTAAACAATCTTTCAACCCGATATTCTCGGCTATATCCATATCCACCATGAATTTGAACTGCATCATAAGTAACTTTTTGCGCAGCTTCAGTAGCATAATATTTGGCAATAGATGATTCAATTTGAGTATTTTCCCCGTTATCCTTCATTCGAGCAGTATTGAGATAAAGTAGACGAGCTTGATGTACTTGGGTCGCCATGTCTGCAAGCATAAATGAAATCGCTTGATGTTTTCCTATAGGCCGACCAAATTGAACACGCTGGTTTGCATAATTGATACTTTCCTGTAATGCTGTTTCTGCAATACCTGCTGATTGCGCCGCAATCCCTATTCGGCTAGAGGCTAAACTTCCTAATACCAAGCGTAAACCCTCATTTTCATTACCTAAAAGATTTTCTTTAGGTACCTCAGCACGATCTAGGGCCACTTGAGCCGTTATTGATCCGTGTAAACCCATTTTTTCTTCAATTCGGACTACTTCATATCCATCTCCAGCAATTTCAGGATCAATCACAAAAGCACTTAACCCTCGAGGACCCTTGGATTTATCCGTAACGGCAAGTCCAATGTTTGTTCCAGCAGCGCCTCCGTGTGATAGCCAAATCTTGTTACCAGTGAGATAATAGGAATTGCCTTCTAATTCAGCCTTCGTAGTGACAGCAGAGATATCAGATCCAGCATTAGGTTCAGAAAAGGCCATGGCCCCAATGGCATCTCCACTTGAAAGTAACGGGAGATACTTTTCTTTAGCTTGGGCTGTTCCATGATTGTTTATAATCTCAATACTGAGACTCTGACTTGGAAAGAACATAGAAAAAGCTAAAGAGGCTCGTGCCATTAATTCTATGACGGCTGTCCATAACGTGTAACTTAAACCAAATCCATCATACTTTTCAGGAACGATTATCGCGAAGAGATCATTCTCTTGGCATTTTTTGTAGAGATCCATCATTCCACTTGGATAAGATACTTGTTTTGTTGCTGGGTCAAAATGTGCTCCTTCTTCGTCCCAATCCTGCTCTTTTTCGATGATTTCATTCATAGCGAGCTCATAAACCATGTCTAAGATCATCTGATTTTGTTCTTGCTCCTCTTTTGAAAAATTGAATGTCTTAAAAATCTTTGTAATTTGTTTCATTAACTGTACCTCAAGTAAATATAATAAGGACTGTTTAATCCGTTAGGTTCACCACAAGAACTATCCTCATAAAATTCTTATGGGGTTATGTTCTATACAAAAAATAATTACAGGGCCTTTTTACCCAATTTCGGTAAAATTGTTCAAAGTTATCCTAAAAAGAGGTTAAGATGTACTGTAAAAGCCTATTTCGATCTAATTTGATCAGTCAACATTTTTTTTTGACTTGTTTTTCGGTCAGTGCGTACTTTTTCTTGGTGAATAGTGCTCCTAATAATTTCTTTGGCAAGGGTTTTAAACGCCACATCGACATTAATGTCTTCCTTAGCGGATGTCTCAATGTAGTGGACGCTAAATCCATATTTATGTTGCAAGAGTTTGGTCAGTTCTGCTGCATATTCTTTTCCATATCGAGCAGATACCTGAGTTGGGAAGGCTGGATTGTCACGTAGATCACATTTTGAGCCAACAATGAGGAGAGGTGCCTTTCCATATCCATTTAAGGCCCAATAAGACTGTATCCACTCAACAAGGTTCATATATGACTCCTGATTCGTGATATCAAAGAAACAGAGAGCTCCGATGGCCCCGCGGTAATATAGATCTCGAACAGCTTTAAATCGTGGTTGACCTGCTAGATCCCAAATTTGGAACTTCAAATCATAGGTTAATTTGGTTTCAGTGAAATATAGTGACATCTCTTGACTAGCAAAATCAGCGCCGATTGTCATTAAATATTCTGTTTTGAACCCTTCCCCAAGCCACGCGCGGCGAAGTGCGGTTTTACCTACACCGCCATCGCCAATTAAGACGATTTTAGCACGAAGTTTTGTACCAGGCCTTAATGCGGTTCCGCGGGAGGTGCCTTGTTTCTTCATTTCACAATCCCTTAGCCCTAAACCCTTTATTGTATTTTAACTGATTTTCTCCTATTTTTTCACTATTCTGATAAATAGTCTATAGACTAATCTATCCTCGTTATCCTCTCTCATAGACCTTTATAAGCTATTCGTTATATTTTTCTAATCTTGTTAATAGTATTTGACTAGCAATTCAATATTGATTCCCTACAAAAATCAATACAAAACTAGAGGAATATAGACATGAAAAAGCTATTCAATCTTAAGATAGTCAACAGAATCAAATTAAAAATTTAATTGAAGATAACTAAGGATTGTTATTCAATAATCCATCCTAAAATTACTGTAAATCTTAATTTTATATATCAAATAATTAGAAAATAACTAGCAAAAAATAATAACAATTTCCGTAGGATTTGTCATGTACTGAATTGAGGTACTTACAATGAATACAGCAGTTTTAACAGGTATATGTAGAACACCAATGGGTCGAATGTTAGGAGCCTTCTCTAATTTTTCTGCAGCGCAACTAGGTGCTGTAGCTATTAAAGAAGCTGTAAAAAGATCTCAAATCGAACCAAAGGAGGTTGATCACGTCCTTATGGGACAGGTTATTTCCGCGGGATGTGCTCAAAATACAGCACGACAAGCAAGTATCTATGCTGGATTACCAGTATCAGTTGGAGCAATAACCATTAACAAAGTATGTGGTTCAGGTATGGCTGCTGTTATATGGGCAGCACAAATGATTAAGGTTGGTGACATGGACATTATTGTGGCTGGAGGGACAGAAAATATGACAATGGCTCCCTATTTGCTTTCGAAGGGTCGTCAAGGGTACCGTTTTGGGAATGATCAACTAATTGATGCAATGTATCACGATGGGTTATACGATATCTATAACGACATGGCTATGGGAAATACGGGTGATATCATTTCAGAACGTTTCAATATCAGTCGTGAGGAAATGGATGCGTATGCACTTCGATCACATCAACGTGCTCATCAAGCAACAGAGGAAGGAAAGTTTGAGAAAGAAATTGTCCCTGTTAAAATTTCCGTGCGAAAAAAAGGCACCGTAACGATCAGCAAGGATGAGGGGATTCGTCCAGATACCTCATTAGAGAGGTTAGCCAAGTTACCACCGGTTTTCAAGAAAGATGGGAAGGTAACTGCCGGTAATGCGTCTCAAATATCTGATGGTGCCAGTGCTGTTGTAGTTATGTCAGAAGATCTAGCAAAGGAGAAGGGCATTCCAATTCTAGCAAAGATTAGATCTTATGGTACTAATGCTACTAAACCTGAATGGGTTATGGAAGCTCCAGTCACGGGTGTTAAACAATTACTCGAAAAAACTGGTTTTAATATTAATAATTTCGATCTTATCGAACATAATGAAGCATTTGCTTCAGCCAGTTGTGCGGTTCGAAACAGTTTAAACATTCCTGATGACAAATTCAATGTCAACGGAGGTGCCGTTGCTTTAGGGCATCCTTTAGGATGTTCAGGTTCAAGAATTCTGGCGACTCTCTACTATGAACTCGAAAGCCGAAATGGTCACCGTGGTCTAGCAACGATATGTCTTGGTGGAGGAGAAGCTTTGACAATGGTTATCGAAAGGTAAATAAACCCTTATTCAAGAAAATACATACCTTATTGAGAATGATCAGAAGTAGGAGAGGAAACTGATTGGTTAGCGATGGGGAGGAGATTCATTGTCCCCATTGTCTCACTCATGAGACGGGTGGAATGTACCTTCCTCACATTCATATTAGTGTATAAGAGTCAAACTCAAGACATTCTCATGCAAAAGTTCCAGGAAGATTATGACGCTCTCTACAATGAATACATCAACATTACAGAAGATTATGACGACCTTAAAAACGATTATTGGGAATACGATGTGACGGAGTAATTATTGTGATGTCATAAAGAGCAGCTAAATATAGATGGGTACTATTGCCAGTAACACAGTTACACATATAGCACTAAAGATCTCTTCCGTTCATTTTCCTCTTGACTATCGGTAATGCAAGCAATATAGCTATAACTAGAGAAAATTCAAAACAGGGTACTACTTGAGAAGGTAGGGTATAGCCTTCCATAGCAGGTAGTATGTAATCACGCAAGAGCGTGACTGGCCACACGTCTCCAGAATCGATGGTTGCTGTAAATGTTACGACCATGTTATACTGTGGTATGATGAAAATATTCTGCCCTTGAGTCCCATCTGCGTAATAATATCCGTAAGTGGATTTAATCCACCACTGATAGCCATATTCTCGGCCTGGAAAATGGTTAGGCCTCCCCTTGATATGAGTTTTAGTTGATTTGGTTACCCATTCGGCTGGCACAATCCGCTCACCTTTCCAAGTGCCATTATTCAAGTAGAGATAACCGAATCTTGCCATATCCATTGGTTTTAAATATAACTGTGTTCCACCCTTATAAATTCCCACCCCGTCTCTGTTCCAGCGCACGTTAGTTATCTCAAGCGGCTCAAAAAGGTGTTCACGGGCAAAATTGAAAGTTGAATTCCCTGTAACCTCTGTTATCAAAGCTGAGAGAACGTGAGAAGCGCCTGAGTTATAGTTAAATTGCTTTCCAGGTTCAGCGACCATTGGTTTATCGAGAACGTACTGGATGTTATCCTGACTGGCTTCCATTGCATAGAAATCAATATCATCATCCCATTCGAGACCTGTTGTCATTGTAAGGAAATGCTCAAGAGTTATTTCCTGTTTCCGCGTATCTAGGTTGGCAAATGTCCTGTCAGGGAATAAATCGGTAATCTTTTGATCAACATCAGCAATTAATCCCATATCAATTGCTATGCCTATGAGGGCTGAAGTGAAACTCTTCGTCACCGAAAATAGATGGTGACGCTTTTCGGAGTTATAGAAGAGACGGGGGTACTCTTCAAAAATTATATGATCATTGCGTACGATGATTATCGAGTCAACCAAGATATGTTCCAAACTGATTAAATCAAGCATTTCATTCAGTTTTGTCGAGTTTAATCCCTGTTCTTCAGGAAAAGAAGAGGGTAACCAGGCCTCTTGATGAGTTTGAAATCTTACTTCATTCATAGACGCACCTAGTGCTATAGCTAGACTAAGAACGTAAATAGACAGAAAGCAGCCTGCAAGTATTCGATTAATACTTTTCAAAGAAATCTCTTCTTTTCTATCCTTTATTTCTACCTGATGAGAACAAAGAATAAATTAAACCTAGGAGCATTTGTAGAATTATCTGAAAATATCATATAACGCTGTAAGCGTGTTTTCAGACCTTCTTGACGAGGAAGATAATTTTTGAAATTGTTTATGCGATGCTGAAAATAATTGGGGTTTTTTTTAAATTATTTGGATTAATGCAATAATTCCTTTACTCTGATCAGTATAGGAATCTCCAATTCATGAAGTGTATAACTGACATGGAAAAGACATCAACCCATGTTCAAGGACACACAGGAATTCACGGATCAACACGGGTGACCATCACATAAGGATGAAGCGAGATATTTCTAACCTTCATTTATAGAAACACTTTTTATACTCAAAAACAAAGAATTTTTTCACGAGAAAACTGAAATACACCGCGATTTTCGTAATTTGGTCTGATGCAATCGACATCGATAAAGATAAGTCCTCATCTTCATTATTATTTTCTGTTATCGTGAAAATAATACTGTCATTCTTTTAAAACCTCTGAACGATCTCTTTGGTTTCCCTGTGAGACAACTGTCCCATACAGCTCGCATTCAGTTAACCTAAACAGTGATCCAATCCTGTGTTAACGTTGCTCAGTCTTCTTCCTATGACACAACAATTTGTTTTGTTTACTTTTGTTTTATTCTATTATGTATCAAAAACTTTATATAACATAAGTTAACTATGTAAAACAAGAATTCAAAAACCCTTCTGAGGGCCGCTCGGGTGTAATTATCTGTTGAAACATGACAAAAATAGCGTACGGGATTCAAATCACTTTGATCTTCCTTCCTATATTACCATGGCCAGAAAAATTATTGAAGAGCACGAGAGGTCTCAGATGTGTCTTGATGATGATGATGACAGATCCGCGTAAAAAATCGAAAAAAAGTATTGATGATGGGGAATCCGAAGAAGATTTTCTAAATAATTGGTCGTCTCACGAAGATGTTGATGATGACGATGATGAACTAGATGAGGACATTGATGATGAACCTCACTGGCCTCGGAGGCCCAGTGTTCCCCCTACGCCTCCTCTTCCTCCTCTTCCTCCGTTACCCCCTCTTCCTCGAGATATTAAGATCTCGAAGTCTGAGAAGGTCATTGGCATTCGTGGGTTAGATTCTCGGTTGTATAAAGATATCAGTAGAATTGCGAGGAGGAATGGGGTTAGTGTTGCTGAATTAATTAATCGGGTTTTAGCCAGATATCGGTATACTTCTATCAGCGAAAATGGTAATACCATTAGTAATATCGATTCTCTGGAACTAGATGAGGAGGAATTAAGAAATCTTGGTGATGAGGTCATTAATATCGTTGGAATTAAGAATCTTTTATTAGGAGCAGATATTACGCGAGAATCTTTCGAAAAAATCCAAAAAATTGAATATATTGAACGTATTTGGGTTCCTTCCCATCTCTATTTACTCTTAGTCAAAAAAGTTAAAGATTGTCCCAAGATTGAGAAATATAAAGGAGACCGACTTCCTCGGGTTATTCGAAAAAGTTTTGACTCGGATGTCCATCTTACTCGTTCTTTCTTTGAATATTTCCTTGATACTGAACAATTGGTTGACTTAACTGTATATGGGGATCTCACAATTGAGAAGGATATTTCACTTGATGATTTCAAGAACGTTATCTATCATCTTCGAGTTAATAATGATATTCTAGCTCCTCGTCATTTGATCGGTATCCTTTTTGCTAAATCCCAATGTTATGGTGAGATTGAAGAAATTGAAGATTAATAGCTTTCGAAGGATCGCCCCCTCTGATTTTTCTCAGTCTTTCAATGAATTGTAATTCTGATTTCAAGTACTTCTGACTCATTCTATGTTGTGGATTTAGTCTTAAATTTCATTTATATTTCACTCTTAAACCCGATTAATAGATTGGAATTTTAAGATCGTTCAGATGGACAGATTTTAGGCAAATTTCCGCTATCTTAATATTTAAATAGAGTAGTAACGTGAACCAGGTTGGTGATTGAATGGTACAACAGCTTGATATTGTTTTCTTACCGCTAGTCAGTATTGTGTTTCTTATAGGTGTTTGCTTTATCCTTTGGATAATTGCGTTAATTAGCTTTTTAGGGACAGAAAACATGGAAGATGATCGGATAGTTTGGGCAATCATCATTGTGTTCACCGGGCCGATCGGGGCTATCCTTTGGTTTGTGATGGGCCGTCCAAAGTTCCAAAAATAGATATCAAATATAATCCAGTCTGTAGTTCTTAACAATGAATTCCAAGATAGTCTAAACTAAATGAAAGAGCTTCGGACTTTGTACAGATTAAAATTCTAAAAGATATTGGAGAAAATAAGGGACAAATTCCTACTAAATTATATTTGTTAGATTACTTCAAAAGTTTAGGATCTTTAGATCCTCTTTTTGGAAAGACAAATAATCTTCAATTTGAGTTCATCCCTAGGTCATCTAATTTAGCAAAATTAATAGAAATGTCAAAAAAGGAACATATAGTAATTATTTCGTATTGGAGTAATCATCTTCCAGAAATTGGACGAATAGCAGAAGTAATTGCATCAATTCGTCTTGGAAAGTATGTAAATGGAATTTCTGATCGAGAAAAATTATTGAATTACATTTTTAAGCAATTAAACCGTGGAGAGGGAGCATTAGGATACAAAAGAGTAGAAGATAAAAATACAGTAAAAGTTATTCGAGATCTAATAGGTGAAACATCAACAGATAGTGAAGTTTTTTTCCTTCGTAATTCTTTTTTGAAGATTATTCAAAAATATGGAATGGTATTGGGGACATTTTCTTTTTGAAATTTCATATTGAGATTTCCCATTTTTGCCACTATAAATGATTTTTAAAATAAAACCGTAATTCTTTTACACAAAATTGTAAAGTGTAAAAAACATATACACGAGTGTATAAATTGAAACAGTCTATGGAGGTTTCTTCTTATGAATCATGATAGAATAATTGAAGTCTCAAATTTATCAAAAACCTATTATTCTAAAAAAAGGAAAAGTCTTATTAAAAGCGAAAAAACAAAGGTACAAGCCTTAAAAAATGTGTCTTTTCATGTAAATCAAGGGGAAATTTTTGGATTACTTGGGCCAAATGGAGCAGGAAAAACAACATTGATTAAAATTCTCACTACACTACTTTTACCTACCTCTGGAACAGTTAGAATAAATGGTTTCTCATTAGATCAAGAGAGAGGGATTAAGATGTCAATTGGGGCGATGTTGATGGGAGAGCGCGGGCTTTATTGGAAGCTAACGGGTAGAGAGAATCTCAAATACTTTGGCGCTTTATATCATGTCCCAAAAAAGTTGTGTGAGGACAGAATAGAAAATTTGATTGATCTTTTAGAACTTGAAGATTATATAGATAGAACTGTTGAGACTTTTTCCTCGGGTATGAAAATGAAAATGGTTTTTGCACGCGCATTGATCAATGATGCTCCTATTCTGATGTTAGATGAACCTACAAACACCCTAGATGTTAAAGAAGCGAGACGACTCAGAAAAATCGTAAAAGAACACAATGAGAGTGAAAATAAAACGATAATCTATTGTACTCATCAGATGTACGAAGCGGAAGAACTTTGTCATCGGATAGCAATCATTGATCAAGGACAGATTATCGCTCTTGACGATCCTCTAGAACTCAAAGACGGATTACGACAGTCTGACATTCTTAGTATTGAAGGTACTATCCCTGAAGAAGCTAGACTCGCTGTCAACTCTCTTCCTGGTGTTACATCAGCTAATATTCTTATAAAACGATCAAATAATGGTTCCACAGTGGAGAAACCCTATCTAAGCGTTGTCTGTGAAGATAGTCACCAGATCCTCCCTGTTATTATCTCAACTCTAAACGTTAAAGGAGCTATTATCCGAAATATTGACAAGCAAGAAACAACCTTAGAAGATGTATTCGTTAATATCACAGGTCGTTCCCTTATGGATGACACTCGTCAAAGCGATACTTCAAATTAATGAATGAGGGTCAGAGATGGTATTACAGTCAACCGATGTGTCTTTAAACGATCATCTAGGGGTACTCTTAGGAACATTCATTGTTCGAGTGAAAATAATTTCTCGATACAAAGGATCTTTGCTTATGGATGTTCTTATACCACTGTTTCTGGCTGCTATGCCCATTTTATTAGGCCAAGCTATGGCTGGGTCTACAGCTGCTGCATCTTCAAACTTTCAGCAAAACACTGGTTTGACTGAAGCGAATTATATTGCGTACATGATAATAGGTGCAAATGTCTTTTCCTCAATTACGACATCCTTCTGGCTCTTTGGTCTTTTTATTCGTCGTGAACAGACACTTGGAACTCTAGAATCTCTTTTCATGTCTCCTGCTCACAAGCTTTCCATTTTGGCGGGTTTAACTCTCTATGTGGAAGCAAGATCGCTTATTACCTTTGTGTTAGGATATACCTTAGGTTGTGTTATTTTTGGAGTTAATCCACTTCAGGGACAAGTACTCTTAGCACTATTTATTCTTCTACTTGGTTTGATCCCAGTTAATGGCTTATCTTTTCTTCTTGGCGCGTTAGTATTGAAAGTCAAACAGGCTAATACTATTTTCAACACGTTCCAATGGCCATTAGCAATAATCTCGGGGATTTTCTTTCCAATTACTGTTTTACCCATATTTTTACAGATTTTTGCTTTTATGTTCCCAGGTTTTTATCTTACCCATGACATCCAGGCGGCATTAATCGGTTTAAAGTGGTTTTTCGGGAATGTGTTTCTGGATTTAGGTGTTCTTTTTGCTTTCGCTATCATATGCCCCCTCATTGGATATTGGCTCTTTGCAAAAACAGAAGCAAGGAGTAAAAGAGCAGAAGGAATAGGACAATTTTAGAAGGAATAATCATGGCTATAATCACTCTCAATAAACAACAGGTACATGGTTTTCAGATGTGGTGGAATCAATTCTGGTCAATGACAAAAAAGGAATTTACTGTATTAACTCGTTATAAATTATCTTTTATCCTTAGTTTCTTCCAGATTTTCTTTATTATGTTCATTTTTACGGTGGCAGCATTGGTTTTGACTCCCCCCGAAAAAGCAGCTTATGGTGTTGGTATAATGTTTTATTCCTTCATTCTTTTTATGTTTCTTTCGACAGCGCTTTGGGATATAGGTAACTCATTACGAGAGGAACAATATCAAGGAACTTTAGAGTCATTATTCATGACCCCTATCAGCTACTTCTCCACCTTGGTGTCCAGGATTTTTGCAAACCTTGTATGGACGGGACTCAATGTAATAGTCACTTTTTTCTTCATGTCATTCGTTTTTGGCAGGTTACCTCTTGCTAATTTGGGTCTTGGCATCATGATCTTGTTTCTCAGCCTTTTTGTATGCTTTGGTTTCTCATTTGGATTTGCTGGACTTGCTTTAAAGTATAAAGAATCCATGAATACCTTCACCAACTTTCTTCAGTTTTTTCTCATGGTTATTTGTGCAATGTTTTTCCCATTCTCAGCCCTTCCTGAATTCATTCAAGCTATCTCTCGATTAATTCCTCTATCCTACTGTGTAGACTTATTTCGTACGGTCATGATTGGAGAAGCACCCGAATTATTACCCTTTGAGTTTGAATTGGCGATTGTTGTGATTTCGGCTATTCTGCTCCCTCTTCTTGGTATATGGTACTTTCGACGTACAGTTCAAGCAGCAAGACGAGAAGGAAATCTAGCAGAATATTAGAAAATCCAAAACAGACTCTATGTTACCCATTTATGGAATTAATCGTTTAAGCTGGCCTATAACGCCAGCTTTAAAGTAGTACCAAAAAATCCTCCGTTTATACTTATTCTTGGCAAATATGCCTCTAAATCGTCGAGACCAACTATCATAAACATGTCGATATGCTTTATACAACTCTTCTTGTAATTCTGCGGCAGTAAGATATTTCATATCACAAACAGCGTGAATCATATCGTAATTTGTCCAATTATAATCAATAATGTGCCCTTTTGTATAGAGGTCTTCATACATTGGTGTTCCAGGGTAAGGAGTTACCAACATTGTAATGATAAAATCGGGTTTAACGACATCTGTAGCCCATTCCATGGTTTGCTGGATTGACTCTCGGGTTTCAGTTTCATGCCCAAGCATGATCATTAGCTGAGCAAGAATATTATTTTTTCTCAATAATTCTATTGCGTCTACAGTTTGGTTCCCTCTAATGCCTTTTTGATAAGAATCTAAAACTTCTGTAAATGGGGATTCTCCTCCCACGAGTTGCCAATAATTCCCAGCTCGATTCATGGTCGCTAATCCATCCCCGACCTTCAGAATGCTATCTACGCGCATCTGGGCAAACCATTCGATTTCGTCCCCATTTAATCCACGAGAAAACATCTCTTGACACAATTCTTCTATTAATTTAGGACGCCCACCACAGAAATTATCGTCTGTAAACCAAAAAAAACGACTGCCAAAAGTATTGTACATCCATTCCATTTCATCAGCAATACGGTTGACTGATTTCGTATTCCAATGTCTGCGATAGAAAGTAGTTTGAGAACAAAATGTACAATTATGTGTACAACCACGTGATCCTTCTAGAAGGATATAGGGAACATCGCTCATCATGGCGAAATGATATTGATTCATGTCCTGAAGAAGATGATAAGCAGGATAGGGTAAATTTTCCAATTCTTCACTTGTTAGGGGTGAATAATCAGTTGTCCTTCGGAATTCATCATTTCTTTTAAATGCGATTCCTTGGACTTTCTCCAATTTGTCTGTAGAACAGCCATGTGTCTGAAAATGTTTTAATAAACCCACAAGAGCCTTCTCTGCTTCATAACGCACAATAATATCAATATGTGGATATTGAGTGAGTGTCTCCTCATCAAGCATCGTAAAATGTGAACCACCCGTGATCGAAATTATTTCTGGGTCTATTTGTTTTGCAAGATCAAGGGTTCGAACCGTTTTATACACATTACAAGTGGCATGACTTCCTGATCCGATGATATCAGGCCTCTCCCTACGGATTTGTTCTCCTAACTTCTCCCAATCAAGCTTTTCAGCTTGACAATCAATAATTTTAACTTCAATTTCGGGTAACTCCTTTTCTACAACTGCTGCTAAAATGAGAAGATTATAAGGAGGTGGTAGATACTCCCCCATCACAAACCAAAACCGTTTAGGTGGTTCTACTAAAAGTAACTTCATAAAAGGGGACAGAAATCTGACTAATTAAATGATTTCTGATAAGGGTTACGAATTAACAATAGCCAGCTTTATTTCTGGTAAATGGGGAATGAAACCAGTTAAAAAACATTAGTCATTTATTTGTAACATTAAATAATGGTTTAACCAAGGACATCCTATTGGATTAAAATCCTGACCAATATTACATTTTTCTAAATGGTCACAAATCATACACGGAATATCCCAAGGTTCCGACAAATCTGGATAATTTTCTTTTGTGAGAAGTTCTTCCATTGACAATGAATTTGCCTCAAGATCGACTGTTTGTCTATTTACATCTCTATTTAATTATATTCTTTAGGTTTTTGTGTTAAAAATGATTTTGTTCATTATCAAGATAATACATCACTCATCACTGACTTTCTAATTAGAGTATCTTTAACTGTTCGACGTTTATGGGGATAATCAACCGAAAAGTGTACGCCTCGACTCTCTTTACGATGGAAAGCGCAATCGATAATCATTTGAGCGACGTCAGCTAAGTTACGGAGCTCAATTAGGTCGGATGTGATCTTAAAGTCCCAATAATACTGATTAATTTCGTTTTGGAGTAATTGAATGCGTTGCTTCGCCCTTAGAAGGCGTTTATCAGATCTAACGATACCTACATAGTTCCACATCATTAAGCGAATCTCCATCCAGTTTTGACTGACAACAACAGACTCATCACTGTCAACAGCATCTCCTGCGTGCCAAGGAGAAAAAGATTGAATTAATTTATCTTTTTGTAGAATATCATAACAGGTTTTTGCTGCAAAATGAGCCATAACGGCAGCTTCCAATAATGAATTAGAAGCTAAACGATTAGCTCCGTGAAACCCTGTACATGCTGTTTCTCCGATGGCTAGAAGACCTGGAATATTAGTTACTCCTGATATCGTGGTTCTTACTCCACCAATTGTATAATGCGCAGCAGGTACAATTGGAATCGGTTCTTTTATGATATTAATCCCAAATGCGAGACATTTATCGTATATCCCTGGAAATCGAGTCTTAATGAAATCAGGATCTTTAAAAGAAATATCTAAATATAGATGATCTAGTCCTGTTCGTTTCAGTTCAGAATCGATCGCACGGGCAACAATATCCCGTGGAGCTAATTCTAGACGGAAATCATAAGATTTCATGAATTGGTTTCCTTCATTGTCTATCAAGCGTGCACCTTCACCGCGTAGGGCCTCTGATATCAAGAAGGATTTAGCATAGGGATGGTACAATAATGTTGGATGAAATTGAATAAATTCCATATTCATTATCGTGGCACCAGCACGATATGCCATCGCAATACCATCGCCACTGGACACATCAGGGTTACTAGTGAATAAGAAGGCTTTACCTAAACCCCCTGTTGCAAGAACTGTAACTTTTGCGGAGAAATTCTTAACAAAATCTCGCTTTTTATCTAAAACATAAGCACCTAAACAGCAGCCTGCCCGTATTTTCAAGTTAATGGCAATGTGTTGTTCAAAAACTTTAACTTGTGGGTTTTGCATCAATGCTGCACAAAGAGCACGGTGAACTTCAGCACCAGTTATATCTTTGGCATGTACAATTCGACGATGTGAATGACCAGCCTCTAATCCGAGATCAAA